>JAJDWA010000015.1 GCA_022825825.1 Candidatus Poribacteria bacterium | reverse complement strand
ATGTGATTCTAATATGCTAATCGTCTTTGATATGACAAATCCCCCTGTGTTGTGCATATATCTGCCAACAATTTTCCAGCCTTTAAGATCAATATCCTGATCAGACGTATTATAGAGTTCTATCCATTGCGGATACCTTTTATAACCTGATACCATAATTTCACTAAACACAACCTTACCAACACCTTCATTTTTATAGTCAAAAGGGATTATCGTATAGTTCGATTTAGCTTCAGGATTAGGTTGCGGAGATGTTATTGTTTCCTCTATATCATTAATATTAATAGTAACAGTAATGACACTTGAGTTCCCATAACTATCATAAACATAAACTATCACAGTATAGGCATTTTTCGTTTCATCGTCTAAAGCTGAAACAGTATATATCTGGCCTGTACTGCTATCAATTCTAAATGATGCTGCATCCGGTCCGCTCAACGTATAAGTAAGTGTGTCCCCATCAGGGTCTGTAGCCGTGACGGCACTCCCGATATTTGTGTTAGGGGGTGTGTTTTCTTCAATGGTCCGTGTAGTCGTACTACCATCGGGGAACGCTGGCGGATTGTTCGGCTGCGGTTGTGGGACAGGGTCAGGTTGTGGATTAGGATCAGGGTCAGGTTGTGGATTAGGGTCAGGTTGTGGTATTACCGTTTCGTTGACATCTGTAATATTGATAGTGACAGCAATATTGGTTTTTAAACCTCTTGGGTCAGCCGCAGTAATCGTTACGGAATATGTGTTTTTCGTTTCATAGTCTAAAGCTGAAACGGTTTGTAACTGTCCTCTACTACTATCAATACTAAATGATGCTGCATTAGTTCCGCTCAACGTATAAGTGAGTGTATCGCCATCAGGGTCTGTAGCCGTGACGGCACTCCCGAAATTTGTGTTAGCGGGTGTGTTTTCTGCAACGCGCCGTGTCGTTGAGGTTCCGTCTGTGAACACTGGCGGATTATTCGGTTGATTAGGCGGCGGTTGATTAGGCGGCGGTGTTACTGTTTCATTGACATCTGTAACCTGGATAGTGACTGCAATATTGGCTTTCAAACCTTTTTGGTCAGTCGCAGTAATCGTTACAGAATATGTGTTTTTCGTTTCATAGTCTAACGATGCAGCAGTTTTTAACTGTCCTGTCCTGCTATCAATACTAAATGATGCTGCATTCGTTCCGCTCAACGTATAAGTAAGTGTGTCAGTATCAGCGTCTGTAGCCGTGACAGCACTGCCGATATTTGTGTTAGCGGGTGTGTTTTCTGCAACACTCCGTGTCGTTGAGGTGCCATCTGTAAACACTGGCGGATTATTCGGTTGAATAGGCGGCGGTTGAATAGGTGGCGGTGTTACCGGTTCGTTGACATCTGTAACACTGATAGTGACTGCGATATTAGCTTTCAAACCTTTTGCGTCAGTCGCAGTAATTGTTACAGAATATGTGTTTTTCGATTCATAGTCTAAAGCTGCAGCAGTTTTTAACTGTCCTGAACTACCATCAACACTAAATGATGCTGCATCAGTCCCACTGAGACTACATACAACCGTATCGCCATCAGGGTCTGTAGCCGTGACGGCACTTCCGATATTTGTGTTAGGTGGAGTGTTTTCTGCAACACTCCGTGTCGTTGAGGTACCATCTGTAAACACTGGCGGATTATTCGGTGGCGGATTCTTCGTTGGTGGATTCCCCGGCACTAACTTCTCTTCAGATTCGTCTTCATTGCCTATATTAATCGTCAATGTTATAGATTTCGATCCACCGTGAGTATCCGTTGCAGTAACAGTTATTTCATAAGAATTTTTTGTCTCATAGTCAAACTGAATTGATGCCGTTATAATGCCAGTTGTACTACCAACCGAAAACGAACTCGCATCCGTGCCACCTATTGTGTATTCTACAGAATATCCATCAGGATCCGTTGCAGTAACAGAACCTACTTCTACCCCTACATCATTGTTTTCTTGGATTACATATGATGTATCGGCAGATGTAAAAACAGGATTACTGTTACTAACAAGTGTCACTGTTACTGTTATAGTATCAGATACGCCATACGTGTCTTGTGCCTTAACTAATAAATTATATGAAGACCCTATTTTTCCCAATGCCCATGCTTTACTAAAAATTGCAATCGCCAATTGACCCGTTGAAGAGCCAACGTCAATGAGCCCGTGTCCACCACTAACAATTGAATATGTAAGCGTGTCATCATCTGCATCAGTGGCAGTAACATTAGGACTGATGTAGTAGTAAGAAGATATACTATCTGTTACTACCACACGACGATCAGTAGAATCTCCGTCTGTGAAGCTGGGTGCCGAATTATCTGATGGCACCTCAGATACATCTGTAACAGAGATAGTTACATCTATGGTTTCTGACAATGAACCACTTCCCGCTGATACACGTATAGTAGTTGATGTCATAGTCTCATAATCCAAAGAGTTTTTAGCCTTTATTTGACCTGTACTATCAATACTAAATAGATTTGCTTGCCCTACTCCTGAAACTATGCTATAAGTTAGAGTATCTCCTCTTGAATGTGTGGCAGTGACAGGACTGCCTACAGCTGCGTTTGCCCCCGCATTTTCTTGGATACTCCGAGTTAACGTTGTGCTACTACCTGCAAATCTTATGTACACAACGTTAATTGTTACGGATGTTGTCTCATCCGCCAAGACCTTAGTTTTAGCGGTGTTTAGGCTCCGAGCTTCTACTGTAAGTGTATATGTGCTTGTGTCACTATAATCTAAACTTCCTACAAGTTTTAGTTGCCCCGAATTCTCATCAATACTAAATTTACTGTCAGAATTGCCCGCAGTAATAGAATAAAGAATAGGATCCAATACGTTTTCATCAGTATTTCGTATATGCGTTGCTGTTATAGGACTTCCAATTTCAGTATTTGTACTTGTCGTGTCAAGAACATCAATTGATGTGCTTGTAGAACTAAATGTGATAATCCCTGTACCCGTTACTGTGAAACCTGCTAATGCAAAAGTCCTGTCGTCCCTCATAAATGAAACACGAATATTAACAGATTCTTTTCTTTTTCCAACAAGATAATATGCCGTCGCTACTCCCGATGTATTCGTAGAAACAAGCATTCTATCTCCTTGGTCAGAACCACTACTACTAAACCTAAGACTTGAAAGTGTTTCACTGTCAAGTATAGTAAATGTAACTTCCTTACCTTGTCCAGCTGCTACTCCATCTGATGCCCACATCTTAACAGATAGTTCTATAACTGATCCTGCAGATGCTGATTTTGTTGCATCTGTTGCTTCAAGATGAGGATAGACTATTGTTTCTTGCGCATATACACTGTTAGTTAAACTAATTAACATAAAGCATGCAATAAAGCATACGATTGATTTTGCTTTGCTAAACGCTATTGGTTCGTCTTTTACTTTTAGGTAATGCATAAGTCTTGATCATTTTATATAACTTTAGGATATAAAATTCTCCTTTTAGAAATAAAATAGCCCTTACATTTTCCTTGTGAAATAGAGAACGTAAGGGCGCAACGAAAGACGAACGGGCACTGCCAAAATTCGCCTTTTTGTTTGTAACCGAAGTCTTGTTATAATCGTTAATTATAAGGGAATGATATTTCGTGAATAATTTTGGGCGCAAAGAAACAGAAATAGACCAACTGTAGCGTTGATTTATTCTGTACGCTTTTTTAGGGCTGAGGGTGGTGATAGTATTTTGCATTTTTGGACAACCCTTGCAATATTTAAGTATTTGTCCTGATATTTAGCCGATAAATTACCTCTTATGTTATGTTTGCCTCAAGTTTCACGACACAAATTTCCAAATTTGTTAGCAATTATACAAAACTTGCAAAAAATTGTCAAGAAAAATAATTTTTATTTTATCGTCCAATCTATAATTATTTGGGCATTAGCGAGGGGCGGTCTACACCCCTGGTAGGCGCGTTTCCAGAACGCGCCTACCAGGGGTTGATGAAAATTAATATTACCGAATTAATAAATTAAACTTCATTTATAGTAAACTTTAGAATTAATTGGACATTTCCTCTGTAGGAGCGATCTCCGAATCGCGACTAAACTTAGGAGCAGTCGGGAATCGGAGTTCCCTCCTACAATTTAGGAATGTAGCGTTAATTCTAATCTCTACTATAGTTTGCGTTCTCTTGGTAGTTTATATAAAAAAAGACATTCTGTGTGAGCGATCTCATCTCGCGACCTATCACCGTTTGTCCAATATCGCGAGCGAAGTTCGCCCTACAGAATGTCAACTAATGCGATATTATAGGTGCAAGAACCTTGCCAATAAGATAAAACGGGCTTATCATTGGTATTGATTTTCTGTGATAGCATTGTGCATCAAGGCAGCATCGGGGTTTGGCGGGCAGGCTCGGTTGGCAGTGTGATGTAATTGCTGAGGGGCGTCTTTCGACTGCCGAGTGTGTCAAAATGCAACACATTTGGCGGGATTAGCGGAGAAAAGCTTGATAGGACGGGGTGAAAGGCAATTGTGTTGCAATAAACAACACTGTCGCATATCGCAACAGTTGGGCCATCAGAATATGTCGTTTCTACGGAGCTCAAAATTTTATAATAAGACGGACAATGTAATGGGACACTTCTGTAGCGCAAACTGTTAGTTTGCGGACGAATATGCACAAACTATAGTAAACTTTAGAATTAACTAGACATTTTCATCTGTAGGAGGGAACTCCGATTCCCGACTATCAGAGAGGTGTGTAGCGATTCGGAGATCGCTCCTACAGAAAATGTGTATCATTATTTTTAAAGTTCACTATAATTGCCGATTCTACTATAAGAGGAGAATACGTCCGTCCTGAAGGTAAATGTGAGAAAGGCGTTTTATACCAAATGCCGCTGGCGGACTTCACCCCACGGCCCGGTAATGGCAATTGTGATACCCGGGTTCTGGATATTGACGAAGAGTGTCGTACCATCAGGTGAGAACGTTGCACCTGCTAACTCAGAGGTGTTAGAGGCATTCCGAGCAAATTGGTAGGTATGTCCTTCAGGCGTAACGCCGACTAAAAACTGTTCTCTTGCACCGTCTTCACAGATAATGAGATCACCCCACGGTGCGACGGTCAGGTTATCAGCATTTTCAAGAAGTTTGCTATCATTCGGTTCAATGAAAAGCTCAAGGGTCCCAGGTTCTTTATCTTCACGGCTTGTGCCTTCATAAGGACTTGGCGTGTATCGCCAGATTTGTCCTTTTTGTGCAATGCCGCCATTCGTGCAAGCGATATAAAACGCATTTCCGCTGAACCATATACCTTCGCCTCGTGCAAATTTGGCAGCATCTTTGCCCTCTATTCCTTGCTTACGAAGGTCATCGTTAGGTGCTTCCACATTCTCAACATCCACCCATTCAACATCCAATTTCTGCAAGACGGGGATAGGGTCATACATCCACGAAGCGATCTTTTGTATACCGGTTTTCCAGTTTCGCGTATCTGCAGCCTTCATGTCCTTGATTTTCAATGCTTGCAGACGGCCACCTTTAACAAGTTTACCAGGTTCTTCAGGAATAAAGCGATAGAACAACCCATCATCCCTGTCTTCAGTTTCGTAGACAATGCCGGTGCGCGTATCCACAGCAACTGCTTCATGGTTGAAACGTCCCATCGCTTTCAGCGGGACAGCTTCCACTAATCCTGGCGTAGTAGAAACGGGCACTTCAAAGTTGTAGCCGTGGTCCTCTTCAAATGTGTTTTCTGCCTTTTGCACCGTTTCCTCACAGGTTATCCATGTATTCCAAGGTGTGGTGCCGCCGGCACAATTTCGGATTGTACCTGCTAAACTCAAGAAATGTTTTTCAAGGGTTCCCGTACGAGTATCGTAAATAAGCGTTGTCGTTGCACCAAGACAAGGTGCTTCTTTAGAACCCAAATCATAAAGTTTGTCGGTGTCAACCAGATTGATCTTTTCGTTATTCCATCCAAAGGGACCGACAATTTTATCAGTTGCGTTTAATTCATGGTTTCGTATCAAGATTGTTTTTCCATCAGGTCCAGGAAAGGCAGCCATGCCATCGTGCTTGCCCGGTACCCAAAGCCCATCGTTCATCTTCTCACCGGTTCGAGAAAATGCATGTGTCACAAATCCTTCTGGTAAATCGAGGAGTTGGTTTTGGGTTGGTTTAAATACATAGGGAGGTTCAGGCCTAAAACCTGGCACATGCTTAATCAGTTTTCTACTCACACCTGAAAAACCGAAACCGACTGCGGCAGATGCCGCAGCTACCGCACCATAACTGAGAAACTGACGTCGGGATAAATTGAATTTCACCGTTTATCTTCTCCTGTCCTGAATTGACGTAGACCAATTAACAATCGCAACGCTATTCCATTGTCTTTAAAGGATAGTCTTAAAATGTTACATTTGTTTTGAGATTTCTGTAAGTTTTATTGACAACTTTTTTCGACTTCCGACATTTCCATTTCACCTAACAAGGAAAGGATTAATTTTGACACAGTATACCATTTTGTGTTAAAATTCTACAACGAATATTAAGTATAACATAGTTTCAAGAATAGTGCATTTATGCTGACAAATTAAAAGTAGTAGGTCCGCTATGTGCCATTAAATAAGCAAGTAAGGAGAACCGTGTAATGGAGACCCACAGTTACGCCCCTGGAGAGATAGAACCACATTGGCAAGCTGCATGGCAAGAAAAAGAAGCATTCAAAATACCTAACGACATTGAGACATTAAAAAAGAAACCGAAATTTTATGTGCTTGGCATGTTTCCATATACTTCAGGAGCGGGGCTTCACATGGGGCACACCAAAAACTATGTCCCAACCGATGTGCTCGCAAATTTCAAGCGAATGCAAGGCTATCACGTAATGCATCCGATGGGATGGGACGCCTTTGGACTGCCAACTGAACGCACAGCAGTCCGTGAGAATGAACATCCAGTACATATCACGAAACGGAATACTGAAACTTTTCAGGAACAGATTCAACGTATCGGCCTCTCCTACGATTGGTCTCGTAAAATTGATACCTCCGTGCCGGAATACTACAGATGGACACAATGGATTTTTTTACGTCTTTACGAAAAAGACTTAGCATACCTTGCCGATGTCCCTGTTAACTGGTGCCCCGCATTAGGGACTGTACTTTCTAATGAAGAGGTAAAGGACGGTAAATATGTTGATACCGGTGATCCGGTTGAACGTCGTCTGATGCATCAATGGATGCTCAAAATTACCGCCTATGCAGAACGTCTTTTGGAAGATTTGGATTTATTGGATTGGCCTGATGGTCTGAAAGAGATGCAAAGGCACTGGATCGGTAAATCCGAAGGGGCAGAAATCACTTTTGCGGTCAAAGATAGAGATTCTGAGTTTACCGTTTTTACTACACGTCCGGATACACTCTTCGGCGCGACTTATTGTGTGCTTGCGCCCGAACACCCGCTTGTCGCTCAGATAACACACCCCGATGCGGTCCCTGCTGTTTACAATTATGTGCAGGAAGCAGCCAACAAATCTGATCTCCAACGCACAGACCTTGCCACAGAAAAGACAGGTGTTTTCACAGGTGCTTACGCCATCAATCCGTGTAATAGCGAACCTATTCCTATATGGGTGGCAGATTATGTGCTGATGACTTACGGCACAGGTGCTATCATGGCTGTTCCAGGACACGATGAACGTGACCATGAATTTGCCACCACCTTCGGCATTCCTATCGTTGAGGTTATCAGCGGAGGTGATCTTCTTAATAAGGCGATAGAAGAAGAGGCTTTTGAAGGGGATGGTGTCTGTGTTAACTCCGATTTTCTCAACGGTTTGCGGGTAGACGATGCGAAGGAGAAGATGATCGCATGGCTTGAAGGTGAGAAAAGAGGCACGCGTCAGGTGCAGTATCGCCTACGGGATTGGCTTTTCTCGCGGCAAAGGTATTGGGGTGAACCCTTCCCGCTTGCACACCTTGAAGATGGCACCATTGTCCAGATTCCTGATGATCACCTACCTGTCCAATTACCACCGATTGATGCCTACAAACCAACAGAGGATGGCAAACCGCCGCTTGCTCGCGCCGATGAAGCGTGGTTGAAGGTGAAACTTGATGACGGTCGAATTGCCACGCGGGAAACGAACATTATGCCGCAGTGGGCAGGGTCGTGTTGGTATTATCTCCGCTTTTTGGATGCACACAACACGGATGCGCCTTTTGATACCGAGCTTGAACGTTATTGGATGCCGGTTGACCTCTATATGGGTGGTGCAGAACACGCTGTACTACATCTACTTTATGCTCGCTTTTGGCATAAAGTGCTTTACGATTGCGGATTGGTTTCCACAAAAGAACCGTTCCAGGGTCTTCTCAACCAAGGCACAATTCTGGCTGAATCTTTCCAAGATGATGCTGGCAAGTACTATTATCCCCACGAAGTTGAACGAAACGACGATAAAGCGGTGGCAAAAACTTCTGGCAAACCGCTCCATGTGCAACTGGAAAAGATGTCTAAATCGCGTTTTAACGTCATCAATCCGAACGATGTTATAGACAAATATGGCGCGGATGCCCTTCGCCTCTATCTGTTATTTATCGGCCCGGTCACTGCGAGTACACCGTGGCAGGACGCAGGTGTTGAGGGTGTGTATCGATTCTTACAACGTGTATGGCGGCTTGTTGTTGATGAACAGAACGGTGAACTTAACGAAAAGTTGACTGATGCTGCTGGCACAACGGAGTCTGAACTTTGGCGGGAACTCCATAAAACCATCAAACAGGTGACAGAGGACACAGAGTCAATTGACAAGATGAACACAGCGATTAGTCAGATGATGATTTTTGTTAACACCGCAACGCAAACCGAGGCGCTACCGATTGAGACGGTGAAGGTATTCCTGCATCTGCTTGCACCTTATGCGCCGCACATTGCGCAGGAGTTGTGGTATCGTCTTGGTGAGACAGGATTTATTGCACATGCTGTATGGCCTGAATATGACGAAAACGTCCTTGAAAGTGCCACGATCACCATTATCGCACAAGTTAATGGAAAACTTCGAAACAGGCTGCAACTTCCTGCAGATGCTACCGACAAAGAAATTGAGGAAGCCGCACTTGCAGATGAACGGGTTCAGCGATTTATTGAAGGGAAACCGATTCGGAAGGTGATTGTTGTGCCGAGTCGCCTGATTAATATCGTTGTTTAGATCGTTTCTAAATACGCATTTGTTAGATGAGGTCTCCGTTCTCAGTTTATGGATTGTTTAAACGTAGTGAAATCTAACAGATATACAACATTTGTTGGAAACCAATAAATTGGAATTTATAATGGAACCATTAGTAAAAAATCAAAAATGTGTGGTATCCATTTTGGTGGCGATTTTAATAGTTTTGGGCACATATTTCACAAGTTATGCGAATATTACGCCTGTAAGCGAGCGCACACCACAGGTGCGCGATGCGATTGTGGCTGCAGTCCCCGGCGTAAATAATGCTGCTGATGTGACTAAAGCACATCTCGCTACGATTACCAGTTTGAATTTGCGCGGCAAAGACATTTCTGGGCTGAAAACAAGCGATTTTTCTGGGCTAACCGCACTAACCAGCCTCAATCTCTATAACAATCAACTGAGCAGTCTCCCGGATGGCATCTTTGAAGTGCTAACATCGTTGACAACGATCCGCTTAGGGAGAAACACGATAGATCCACTTCCGATTACCGTATCGTTGGAGAAGGTAGGAACGGAAGAGTTCAAAGCAGTAATACCTACGGGAGCACCGTTCAACATTGTCCTACCGATTGCCGTAACGAATGGAAGTATCACAAGTGGTGCGACAACGCTCACAATTCCTCATGGTAGTGCAGAAAGTGACACACTCACGGTCACACGCACTGCTGGCACAACAGCGCATGTCACTGTGGATATTGGGGCGTTACCGAGCTTGCCTCGCAACCACTACGGGTACGCGTTTGTCAAATCTGATAACCTTCCGCTGGTTACCATCCGTGGTATCAATATTATACCTGTGTTTAGCGATGGCACAATCACTACCCGTTCAGTAGCAGAAAATACCGCAAAAGGTGTTAACATCGGTGCTCCAGTGTCTGCGGCAAATGCGGATAAAGATACACTCACCTATACACTCAGCGGCATAGATGCTGCCTCCTTCGGTATTGATAGAACTACCGGACAACTCAAAACCAAAGCAGCTCTTGACTATGAAACCAAGATTTCCTACTCGGTTACGGTGGCTGTCTCTGATGGTTATGGCGGTAGTGATAGTATCACTGTGACGATCAATGTTACGGATGTCTACGAGAACCGCGCACCGGTGTTCACAGAAGGTGAAAGCACTACTCGAACTATTGCTGAAAATACTGCAAGAGGCGTCAACATCGGGAATGCTATAACCGCTACCGACCCAGATACCAGAGATACCTTGACCTATACACTCAGCGGCACAGACGCCGCAGCATTCCGCATTAATAGCAACACAGGACGGATCAAAACGAAAGCATCCTTGGATTTTGAAACGAAAAACAGCTATGTCGTTACGCTCACCGTTTCTGATGGACAGGCAACGGATACCATCGCTGTGACGATCAATGTCACGGATGTCCACGAGAACCGCGCACCGGTGTTCACAGAAGGTGAAAGCACCATTCGAACTATTGCTGAAAATAGTGAAGCAGGTGCTAACATCGGGGATGCTGTCGCCGCAACAGATCAAGATGCTAAAGATACTTTGACATACACCCTCGGCGGCACCGATGCAGCGTCGTTTAACATTAATAGCAACACAGGACGGATTAAAACAAAAACAGCTCTGGATTATGAAAAGAAATCTATCTATACGGTGTCGGTTACCGTCTCAGATGGACAGGCAACGGATACTATCGCTGTGACGATCAATGTTACGGATATAGACGAAAACCGCGCACCCGTGTTCACAGAAGGTAACAGTGCGACGCGTACGGTGGCAGAAAATACCGCCGCTGGCACAAACATCGGGAATGCTATAACCGCTACCGACCCCGACAATGATACGCTCATATACAGTCTCGGTGGGCAGGATGCAAGCGCGTTCAGTATTGATACTACCACAGGACAGCTGCGAACAGACGCAGCTCTCGACTATGAAACAAAATCTATCTATACTGTATCTGTTCCCGTCTCTGATGGCAAACTCACTACCACCATCGCTGTTACGATCAACATCACGGATGTAGTTGAATTACCAAACCAGGTTACGGGAGCCAAGGGTGTTTCTGCCAACAACGCACCCGTGTTCACAACTGGCAGCACCTCGCGTTCAGTAGCAGAAAATACTGGCTCTGGCGTAGATATCGGCCTCCCTGTTGCTGCTACAGATGCTGATGGGCACACACTCACTTATAGTCTCGGTGGCACAGACGCTACAGCCTTTACGATTAACAGCACCACAGGACAGCTGAGAACAAATGCAGCCCTTGACTATGAAGCAAAATCCAGTTGGACGGTGACCATCACCGCCTCAGATGGCACGGATAAAGCCACTATCACCGTCACAATAAACGTCCTTGACGAAATAGAGAACCGAACCCCTGTGTTTACTGACGGTAGTAGCACCGCCCGTTCAGTAGCAGAAAATACTGGCTCTGGCGTAGACATCGGCAGGGCGGTTTCTGCAACAGATGCAGATGGTGATGCATTGACTTACTCCCTCAGCGGCACCGATGCGAATGCATTTAGTATTGATACCACCACAGGGCAGTTGCGAACAAACGCAGCCCTTGACTATGAAACAAAATCTATCTATGTCGTGTCAGTTACCGTCTCGGATGGCAAAATCACAACTATCATTGATGTTACCATTAACATAACGGATATAGATGAATTACCCAACCAGGTTAGGGAAGCCAAGGGTGTTTCTGCCAACAACGCACCGGTATTCACAGCCGGTAGTAGCATCACTCGTTCCGTAGCAGAAAATACTGGATCCGGGGTAGACATCGGTTCTGCCGTATCCGCTACAGACCTTGATAACGATAGACTCACATATAGTCTCGGCGGCACAGACGCTGCAGCCTTTACGATTGACAGCACCACAGGACAGCTGCGAACACATACCGCTCTCGATTATGAAACAAAATCAAGTTACACAGTGACCATCACCGCCTCAGATGGCACGGATGAAGCCACTATCACCGTCACAATAAACGTCCTTGACGAAATAGAGAACCGAGCTCCTGTGTTTACTGACGGTAGTAGTACCACACGTTCAGTAGCAAAAAATACTGGCTCTGGCGTAGACATCGGCAGTGCGGTTTCTGCTACAGATGCTGATGGCAATACATTGACTTACTCTCTCAGCGGTACAGGTGCTGCAGCCTTTACGATTGATAGTACAACAGGACAATTGCGAACAAACGCATCCCTGGACTATGAAGCAAAGATATCTTACACTGTGACGATTACCGTTTCTGATGGTAGTCTCACAGATAGTATTAACGTCACGATTAATGTCATAGATGTGTCCGACACCAATAAAGCCCCTATGTTCACCGAAGGGCCCAGTACAACACGTTCTGTCGCAGAGAATGCAGCAGATGGCACAAATATCGGCAGTCCAGTTTCTGCAACCGACCCAGATAACGGAGGCCTTAATTATACCCTCGGTGGCACGGATTCGTATGCGTTTTATATTGTCAGCACCACAGGACAGTTGCAAACCAGTACAGCGTTGGATTATGAAACGAAGAACACGTATACGGTTACCGTTTCTGTTTCGGATAGCGATGGAGATAGTGATAGTATTACCGTTACGATTAACGTTACAGATGTAACCGCGCCAAATTACCCACTTTACGGACGCACACAGCAGGTGCAAGATGCTATCGCGGGTGGACAGCCAGCAGACAGTGTGACTGCCGCACGTCTTGCCGATATTAACTGGCTTGAAATAGAAAATAAAGGTATTACAGCACTGAAAGCTGGTGATTTTGACGGTTTGACCGCACTGAAAACCCTCAATCTGCGTCGTAATTCCATCAGCAATATATCCGCACTTGGAAACTTAACTACACTGCAATCACTCAGTTTGGGTGAAAATTCCATCAGTGATATATCCGCACTTGGAAAATTGATAAAACTGACTTTTCTCAGTTTGGGTGAAAATTCCATCAGTGGTATATCCGCACTTGGGAACTTGACAAAACTGACTAATCTTGGTTTATCATACAATTCCATCAGTGATATATCTGCACTTGGGAACTTGACAAAACTGACAGAGTTGAGTCTGTGGAATAATTCTATCGGTGATATATCTGCACTTAGAAACTTGACCGCTCTGACCTCCCTCTATCTGAGTCACAATTCCATCGGTGATATATCTGCGGTTGGGAGTTTGACAGAACTGTCAATACTTGATCTGAGTCACAATTCCATCGGTGATATATCTGCGGTTGGGAGTTTGACAAAACTGGATTTTCTGAGTTTGGGTCACAATTCTATCAGTGTTATATCTGCGGTTGGGAGTTTGACCGCACTGACGAAACTCGGACTATATAATAATTCCATCAGCGATATATCTGCGGTTGGGAGTTTGACCGCACTGATTTGGCTTGATATGAGCCACAATTCCATTAGCGATGTATCTGCGGTTGAAAACTTGACAAAACTGGGTGCTCTCTTTGTGAAAGGCAATCCGATTTCAGATTACGGACCGCTCCGTAGACTCAAAGCAGCGAATCCCAATTTATCTATAGACATAGATATTAATAACAATCCTCCGCAGTTCAGTGATGGCGATAGCGCATCACGTTCTATTGCAGAAAACACCACAGCCGGCATAGACATCGGCAGTGCTGTGTCTGCAACTGATTCGGATAGTAATGATACACTTACCTATACACTCGGTGGTACCGATGCTGAATCGTTTGGTATTGTCAGCACATCGGGGCAGCTGCAAACAAAAGCGGCATTAGATTATGAAACGAAGTCGTCTTACACGGTCACCGTTGATGTTTCTGATGGAAATGATGGTTTAGATCGTATCACCGTTACCATCAATATCAATGATGTAGTGGGTGCTGCACCGTCTGTTGAAACATCTCCTGTGATTCCAGATAATACCGAGCTCCTCGCAAACTTCCCCAATCCATTCAACCCAGAGACGTGGATCCCGTATCGGCTGTCCAAACCTTCGGATGTGACAATAACGATCTACGATGTCCGCGGGCATGTTGTGCGGACGTTGATATTGGGAAATCAAGATGCAGGTGTCTATCGGAGTCGTAGCAAGGCGGCGCATTGGGATGGACGTAATCATTTCGGTGAGAAGGTTGCGGCGGGTGTGTATTTCTATACGTTCAAGGCCGGGGATTATACTGCTACGCGGAAGATGCTGATACGGAAATAAGATAGGAATAAGTAATTTTAGACTTAATAAAATGATTAGAAAACAACAATAAAATAGTTTGCATTCGTAGTACATACTATGGTAATATACTAACAGATCAAACTGAATACTTGACAAATTATATGGGTATTCCATATCTAATTTATCAGTTGGGTATTCGGTTTGATCACCAGGGGTACCCATTTCTTCTTTTTATAAGGTAATAAGGTATCCTATAACAATAAAATCTATAAGAATCTTAATGCTTGATAATAGGGAGAAGTAAAGTGAGCAGGTTAACGGAATTTATAATGAGAACATTAGTAAAAAATCAAAAAGGTGTGATATCCATTTTGATGACGATTTTAATAGTTTTAGTAATGAATAGCACAAGTGATGCAGATGTTACGTCTGTGAGCCAACGCACACCACAGGTACGCGATGCGATTGTGGCTGCAGTACCTGGCGTAAATAATGCTGCTGATGTGACTGAAGCACATCTCGCCGCGATTACCAGTTTGAATTTGCGCGGGAAAGGCATTTCTGGGCTAAAAACAAGCGATTTTTCTGGGCTAACCGCACTGACCAGCCTCAATCTCTATAACAATCAACTGAGTAGTCTACCGGATGGCATCTTTGAAGTGCTAACATCGTTGACAACGATCCGTCTGGGCAGCAACTTAGTTGACCCACTACCGCTGACGGTTTCACTTGAGAAGGTTGGGACAAATCAGTTCAAGGCAGTGGCACCAACAGGTGCCACTTTTGATTATATCCTGCCGATTAGTGTTGAAAACGGTAGCATCACTGGCGGCACAACACAGCTCATAATCCCGAGCGGGAGTGTGGAAAGTAACGTACTTACTGTGATACGCACGCCCGGAACAAATGGTCATGTCACCGTCAATATCGGAATATTGCCGAATTTACCGCGAAACCACTACGGTTACGCGCTTGTCAAATCTGATAACCTACCGCTGGTTATCATTCGTGGTATCAATATCGTACCTGTGTTTAGCGATGGCATAACCACTACCCGTTCCGTAGCAGAAAATACCGCAAGCGGTGTCAACATCGGTGCTCCCGTGTCTGCGACAAATGTGGATAACGATACACTTACCTATACCCTGAGCGGTATAGATGCTGCCTCCTTCGGTATTGATAGGACTACCGGACAGATCAAAACTAAAGCAGCTCTTGACTATGAAACCAAGATTTTCTACTTGGTCACGGTGGCTGTCTCTGATGGTTATGGCGGTAGTGATAGTATCATTGTGACGATTAATGTCACGGATGTCCACGAGAACCGCGCGCCAATTTTTACCGATGGCACCAGAACGGCCCGATCCATTGCAGAGAACACAGCATCAGGACAAAACATCGGCACTGCTATAACTGCTACAGATGTGGATAAAGATACACTTACTTATACCCTGAGCGGCACAGATGCTGCAGCGTTTAGCATTGATAGCAAAACTGGACAGATCAAAACGAAAACGGCACTGGATTATGAAACCAAAAACAGTTATAATGTCACGCTCACCGTCTCCGATGGACTGGCAACGGATATCATTGTTGTGACGATCAATGTCACGGATGTCTACGAGAACCGCGCACCCGTGTTCACAGAAGGTGAAAGCACTACTCGAACTATTGCTGAAAATACCGCAAGAGGCGTCAACATCGGGAATGCTGTTGCTGCAACAGATCAAGATGCTAAAGATACTTTGACCTATACGCTCGGTGGCACCGATGCAGCGTCGTTTAACATTAATAGCAACACAGGGCGGATCAAAACGAAAACGGCACTGGATTATGAAACCAAAAACAGTTATAATGTCACGCTCACCGTCTCTGATGGGTTGGCAACGGATACTATCGCTGTGACGATCAATGTTACAGATGTCTACGAGAACCGCGCACCCGTGTTCACAGAAGGTGAAAGCACTACTCGAACTATTGCTGAAAATACCGCAAGAGGTGTCAACATCGGGGATGCTGTCGCTGCAACAGATCCAAATGCTAAAGATACTTTGACATACACCCTCGGCGGCACCGATGCAGCGTCGTTTAACATTAATAGCAACACAGGGCGGATCAAAACGAAAACGGCACTGGATTATGAAACCAAAAACAGTTATAATGTCACGCTCACCGTCTCCGATGGACTGGCAACGGATATCATTGTTGTGACGATCAATGTCACGGATGTCCACGAGAACCGCGCACCCGTGTTCACAGAAGGTAACAGTGCGACGCGTACGGTGGCAGAAAATACCACTGCTGGTACAAACATCGGGAATGCTTTAACCGCTACCGACCCTGACAATGACACGCTCATATACAGCCTCGGTGGACAGGATGCAAGCGCGTTCGGTATTGATACCACCACAGGGCAGCTGCGGACAAACGCAGCCCTTGACTATGAAACAAAATCTATCTATGTGGTGTCAGTTACCGTCTCGGATGGTAAACTCACTACCACCATCGCTGTTACGATCAATATAACGGATGTAGACGAATTACCAAACCAGGTTACGGAAGTCAAGGGTGTTTCTGCCAACAACGCCCCTGTGTTCACAGAAGGCAGTAGCACCTCGCGTTCCGTAGCAGAAAATACTGGCTCCGGCGTAGACATCGGCAGAGCGGTCTCTGCTACAGATGCTGACGGACACACACTCACTTATAGCCTTGGCGGCACAGACGCTGCAGCATTTACGATTAACAGCACCACAGGACAACTGCGAACACATATCGCACTCGATCGTGAAACCCAATCCAGCTATACAGTGACCATCGCCGCCTCGGATGGCACGGATAAAGCGACTATCACCGTCACAATAAACGTTGTTGACGAAACAGAAAACCGAGCCCCTGTGTTTACTGACGGTAGTAGCACCTCGCGTTCCGTAGCAGAAAATACTGGCTCCGGCGTAGACATCGGCAGAGCGGTCTCTGCTACAGATGCTGACGGGCACACACTCACTTATAGTCTCGGTGGCACAGACGCTGCAGCCTTTACGATTAACAGCACTACAGGACAACTGCGAACACATACCGCACTCGATTATGAAACAAAATCTATTTATACGGTATCAGTTACCGTCTCGGATGGCAAACTCACTACCACCATCGCTGTTACGATCAACATAACGGATGTAGATGAATCACCAAACCAGGTTACAGGAGTCAAGGGGGTTTCTGCCAACAACGCCCCTGTGTTCACAGCCGGCAGTAACACCTCGCGTTCAATAGCAGAGAATACTGGCTCCGGCGTAGACATCGGTTCTGCCGTATCCGCAACAGACCCCGATAACGACACACTCACCTATAGTCTCGGTGGCACGGACGCTGCAGCTTTTACAATTAACAGCACCACAGGGCAGCTGCGAACACATACTGCGCTCGATTATGAAACCCAATCCAGCTATACGGTGACCATCACCGCCTCGGATGGCACGGATGAAGCGACCATCACCGTCACAATAAACGTCATTGACGAAACAGAAAACCGAGCCCCTGTGTTTACCGACGGTAGTAGCACCTCGCGTTCCGTAGCAGAAAATACTGGCTCCGGCGTAGACATAGGCAGTGCGGTTTCTGCTACAGATGCAGATGGTGATACCTTAACTTATTCCCTTGATGGCACAGACGATGCAGCCTTTACGATTAACAGCATCACAGGACAGCTGCGAACACATACCGCACTCGATCATGAAACCCAATCCAGCTATACAGTGATCATCACCGCCTCGGATGGCACGGATGAAGCGACTATCACCGTCATAATAAACGTCATTGACGAAACAGAGAACCGAGCCCCTGTGTTTACTGACGGTAGTAGCACCTCGCGTTCCGTAGCAGAAAATACTGGCTCCGGCGTAGACATCGGCAATCCCATTTCTGCTACAGATGCTGAGGGCAATACATTGACTTACTTCCTCAGCGGCACCGACGCGAAGGCATTTAGTATTGATACCACCACAGGACAGCTGAGAACAAACGCAGCCCTTGACTATGAAACAAAATCCTCGTATTCGGTGACTGTCACCGTCTCTGACGGTAATCTTACCAGTACTATTACAGTAATAATTAACGTTTCCGACATAGATGAACCCTCGCAAACCGATGTAGACCCGCCGCAGACCAACTTGAGCGAAGATGTTTGGATGCCAGACGTGCATCTCAGATTTGCTGTCCGAACAGCACTTGATATAGGTTCGGAAGCACTGACACAGACAAAAATGCTTGAATTAACATCACTGACAGCTCAGAATGCACTCATCAGCAACCTCAAAGGGTTAGAATATGCAAAGAACCTAACGCATTTAGATGTGGCTTCAAATCAAATAACTTCAATTAGCGTGCTACAAGGTCTGACGAAACTTGTCCACATAAATATTGAAGATAATCAGGTTACTGATATTAGTGTCCTTACGAATCTGACAAAACTTCAATACATATATGTCGCAGGAAACCCGATTACGGATCTGTCTCCAATGGGAAATAGACCTCTATTGGGCGCAAGCTGGCCTGTTGTAAAGTCAGAAAACTCACCTGAAGTTAGGATATTCGATGCAAATTTAGCTGCAGCGATACGAAAAGCACTTAGCATAGAAGATGATGCGTCTATAACTGAAGCGGATATGGAACAACTCATCAGTCTAACAGCTACAAACGCACAAATAGACTCTCTCAGCGGCTTACAATATGCGACGAATCTAACAGCATTGGACCTCAGTAATAATGAGATATGGAGTGTCTCTCAGATTACGGGATTGAGAAAACTAACGCATTTAAATCTTTCACACAACAAGATTGATTTTGTATATGGGTTACACTGGATAGTAAGCCTGAAGGAATTAAAACTTGCAGGAAACCCGATTGATATTAAGGATGCGGCAAGTCTTCTCGTACTCAAGAATCTGAGTGTAGCAATTGATATTAAACTTCCTACACTTGTAAACGTGCCCGATAGAGCATTAGCAAGAATATTGCGATCTACGCTATCCATTCCAATCGGGGTTCCAATTACAAAAGAAGCACTGCAAACAATGACAAGCCTCGGAAATAATTACATTCGTGAAGGTTACAAACAGGGATATGGAAAAATAAAAGATCTAACCGGTTTAGAACACGCAACCGCAATGACAACGTTATCCCTTCCATACCATGGCATGTCAAATATAACGGCTCTCCAAAGCTTGACGCAACTTACATCGTTAGACCTCAGCAACAACTATGAGATCAGTAGTTACACCCCTCTCAGCAGTTTGACCAATCTAACATCATTAAATCTTGTTAATACTTATATTAGTGATATTTCGTCCCTTAGTGGTTTGACCAAACTGACAGAGTTGAATATTGGTGTGGATTTTTTTGGAAGTCCATGGGGGGAGAGTGAACTTAGCGACATCAGTTCACTTGCTAACTTAACAAAGTTGACATCGTTAATACTGAGCGAAACTGAAGTAAGTGATATTTCACATCTTAGCGGCTTGACGAAGTTAACATTTTTGAGTCTTCGCGAAACTGAAGTAAGTGATATTTCACATCTTAGCGGCTTGACGAAGTTAACAAATTTGAGTCTTGACAATACTAAAGTCCGTAGTATCAGCACACTCTCTAAACTAACGCAACTCGGGTCCTTATATCTCTCTGGGAATAAAATAGTTGATATTAGTCCACTTACTGGATTAACGAATCTTGGATACTTAACCCTTAATGGGAATCCAATTGTAAACACATTACCGCTTTGCCCGCTCCTTAGAGCGAACGGTGGTAACCTATTTTATGTTGATATAGAGGTTACGAACTGTCCACCACCTGCTAACAACGCCCCGGTGTTCACAGAGGGCACCAGTGCCACGCGCTCAGTTGCAGAAAACACAGCATCGGGTACACACATTGGGACAGTGGTATCTGCAACAGATGCAGACACGGATGATACCTTGACCTATAGCCTCGGCGGCACCGATGCTGCAACGTTCGAGATTGATGCCACAGACGGACAATTGAAAACCAAGGCACCCCTCGACTACGAAACCAAGTCCACCTACACGGTAACGGTTTCTGTTTCCGATGGCAATAGTGGGAGCGACTCTATTGATGTCACCATCAATGTCACGGATGTCGATGAAACGTCTGCTAACAACGCCCCTGTGTTCACAGATGGTACCAGCACCACACGTTCTGTTGCAGAAAATACCGCCTCAGGTCAAAACATCGGTGCTGCCATATCTGCCACGGATGCGGATAGTAGTAATACCTTGACTTATAGCCTCAGCGGCACAGATGCGTCTTCATTCAGTATTGTCAGCACCTCTGGGCAGCTGCAAACCAGTGCGGCTTTGGATTATGAAACGAAGACATCCTATTCGGTCACCGTCTCTGTCTCTGATGGTAATGGTGGCAGTGATAGCATTTCTGTCACCATCAATGTCACAGATGTCAGTGAAACAAACAGTGCTCCGACCTTTACCGATGGGACCAGCACGACTCGGTCTGTCGCAGAAGGCACAGCCGCCAGTCAAAATATTGGCACTGCTGTAGGCGCGACCGATGCAGATTCTGGTGATACACTCACCTATACACTCAGTGGCACCGATGCATCATCGTTCTCCATTGTCAGCACCTCTGGGCAGCTGCAAACCAGCGCATCCCTGGATTATGAAACGAAAAATGCCTATTCGGTCACCGTTTCTGTCTCTGATGGTAATAGTGGAACAGACAGCATTGATGTTACTATCAATGTCACAGATGTAGACGAGGCAGGTAACGATCCGCCTACATTCACCGACGGCACAAGTACAACGCGCTCCGTTGCGGAAAACACGACATCTGGCTCCAACATCGGCACTGCTGTCGCTGCGACCGATTCGGATAATGGTGACACACTCACCTACACCTTGGGCGGCACGGATTCGGCATCGTTTAGCATTGTCAGCACCTCTGGGCAGCTACAAACCAATGCGGCTCTGGATTATGAAACGAAGACATCCTATTCGGTTACGGTCTCAGTCTCTGATGGCAATGGTGGAAGCGACAGCATTACCGTCACTATTAATGTCACGGATGTAAATGAGACTGCAGCCACCGTAAGCACTAACATTACAACGTGTTCTGTTAGTCATAAAAGTGGCAATGTATATGATGTAACAATTGCGGGCACTGTAACTGGCAACCGAAACGTAAGATTTCTTATAGTTCATGGATATGTAAACGATGATCCCGATGAGATAGGAAGAGATAGTGTTGGATTTCTTGATGCAGGAGAGACCAAGAATTTCAGTATTACTGGCACTTGGACCCATGATGGGAGCGATGGCAGCATAAGCCAGGATTGTTCTGTGGTCTTGACTTATCAAATCCTTAGCGCACCGTCAGTACAATCGCTTCCTGTTAAAACAGCGCTGCTTCCCAACTATCCCAATCCGTTTAACCCTGAAACCTGGATCCCGTTCCAGCTCGCCAAACCATCAGAGGTGACAATAACGATCTACGATGTCCGTGGGCGTGTCGTGCGGGTGTTGAATCTGGGGCATCAAGCTGCAGGTATGTATACCAGTCGTTCTCGTGCTATCCATTGGGATGGACGTAATCATTTCGGTGAAAAAGTCGCGGCAGGTGTGTATTTCTATATGCTCAAAGCGGGCGATTTTTCTGCTACGCGGAAGATGCTGATACGGAAGTAGGAGCGATTTTTTGTCAGAATGCGCGGATTAGCGCGGAGAACGCGAAAGAAAGAGGTTTTTCAAAAGTTGTCCGACTATGAGAAGCATTTTAGAGTGAGCAAAGGTGCTTTCCGCGTTCTCCGTGCCTTCCGCGCATTCCGTGACTCAGACAAAAATCGGAAAAATAAAAGTGCTTGCTACCCTCTCAATTCTCAGTTATAATTAGCACACAATGTATCCACGGTTCAAGTTTTAACCCTATTTTTCACGTATCTGGCAAAAAGGAGAAACACCGATGGCAACCTATACAAAAGCGGGACAAATCCCTTCTGCCCCTACAGACAGAGCGATATTTTATCCTGATGCGGATGGTAAACCCATGGCAGTTAGCGACCTTCACAGACGTATCCTCACGCGCACATTACAAACGCTTGACGCACATTTTGAACAACAACCGGAAGTTTACGTCTCCGGGGATATACTGATGTATTACGTGGAGGGCGACCCGCGTAAATCAATTTCACCGGATGTGCTGGTCGCTTTCGGGTTAGGTAAAAAACTTCGTCAGAGGTATCTTGTCTGGGTAGAGGGCAAATCGCCTGATTTCGCGATGGAGTTCAGTAGCAAAACCACTTATGATAAAGATTTAACAGATAAAATGGAGCTCTATGCTTCGTTGGGCATACAAGACTATTTCTTATATGATGCGAAAGGTCTATATCTGCCGTCCCCACTGATGGGTTTTACATTAGTTGATGGTGTGTATGTTCAGCTTTCGGGTGATAGAGATGGCGGCTTACATTCTGCTGTGCTCGGTTTAGATTTCCATATTGGTGAAGTAGGTTTAGGTCTTTATGATCCTGTTGCGGGTGCGTGGCTGCAGACCCCTGCTGAGTCAGCTGCTGCACGGGCGGCACAGGAAGCCGAACGCGCTGATACCGCAGAAGCGCGCGCTTTTATCGCAGAAGCACGGGCGGAACAGGAAACCGAACGCGCTGAGGCAGCAGAAGCGGAAGCCGCACAACTCCGAGAACAACTGGTACGCTTACAAACACGGAGATAACACCAAAGCCATAACAGTGAATTGGAATGGACGTAATCATTTCGGTGAGAAGGTTGCGGCGGGTGTGTATTTCTATACACTCACAGCAAGTGATTTTCTGCTACACGAAAAATGTTGATACGGAAGTAACAGTTGAAAACCGAACCTATTACGTCTTATAATATATCATTGTTTAGAGACATCCTTACTCTTACTTTAAAAATAGGTGGACTTATGCGTATCAAATGTTTGATTAGTGTGTTTATATTAGTTTTAATGGCAAGTGGTGTTGTGTTTGCAGAAAATAGTGCTGATAAATTGGTTTTTGCTATTCGTGAGCCGTTGCTAAATGAAGACGGTTTCCGAATCACAACACGGACGCTGGAAAGAGGACGAGATACAACAAATTGGTGGGAATTTTATCAGTATAACATCTGTGCGATGAATCCGGATGGCACAGATTTCCGTAGACTCACTGATGATGGGGTTTCGCGCAATCCGCGCCTGTCACCAGATAGGGAGCGAATTGCTTACATATCCGGGGTGGACAAGAATAAATCACTCTATGTGATGTCGGCAGATGGCACCGAGAAAAAGGAACTGATCAAGAAGCAGTATGAGATTCACGATTTCTGGTGGTCGCCATTAAGTCACGCCGTTCTGGTTGTGGTCGAGATTGAACGTGCCAAAGATCGACTGGAAAACTGGGAAGTAACGGTTGATGGAAAAATAAAGCGATGGCGCACCCTGCAGTGGGCAGAAGGATGGCTGCATTGGAACGCAAAGGGTGAAAAGGTTAAAGAACCGAATAGAAGATTGCTTGAGGTTTTGCCGAAGGGAACAAGATGGCCCGAGTGGTCGCCAGACCGTAGATGGATCGTGTTTAAGACCGAGGGGTTCCTTGCACTCGCAGAACCGGACGTCGTTAGTATGGGTAGGACATGGTTTCTGCAACAGAATGAGCCTCCGTGTGAAAATATTGAAGAGTGGTCACCAGACGGTAAACAAGTTTTGTTTTATACGTCAGGCAATATCTGTGTTGCCACTGTAGAGAAGGGGCGATTCAAAAGTTATCTGAATCTAAGTCTTTATCAAGGACGTGATGCCACCTGGAGCCCAGACGGTAGCCAGATTGCGTTTATCGGCAGCGATTCGGATGGACGACGGACCAGCGAAATCTTTATTTTAAATGTTAAAACCGGCAAGATGCAGCAAATTTCCTCAACTATTTACGATTACTTTGATCTGCATTGGCGATAAAGTAACCCATTAACTATTAGGTGCAACTTAGATTATCTTATGACAAATTCGACGCTTATTAAAAATGAAGAGATTGTTAACGGAAACATTTCGATTATTCCATTAGGAGGATTAGGTGAATTCGGACTCAACATGATGGTGTACGAAACCGAAAATGACATTATTGTCATTGATACTGGTTTCATGTTGCCGAATGCAGATATGCCAGGGGTTGATCTGATATTCCCGGATATTCACTACCTCGTTGAACGCCAGGATAAAGTGCGCGGGATACTGCTAACACATGGGCATGAGGACCATATCGGTGCTTTGGCTTATGTACTTCAACAGTTAGATGTACCAGTTTACGGCACGCAGCTGACACTTTCCATTGCAAGCGGTAGGTTAAAAGAATACGGGGTTTTGGATAAAGCCGAGTTGAACATTATCGCTCCTGGGGATAATGTTAGTTTAGGCGATTTTTCTGCAGAGTTCATCCACGTCACACACAGTATTCCAGATTCGGTTGCAATCGCGCTGCGAACCCCTGTCGGTGTTATCGTTCATACCGGCGATTTCAAATTTGACGCGACACCCGTTGATGGCAAGTTATCCGATATTCACACTTTAGCACGTTTAGGATCTGAGGGTGTTCTCTTATTGCTCTCTGATAGCACAAATGCTAATTGGCCAGGGCAGACGCCTTCCGAACGTAGTATCTACGATGCGATAGACAGTATCTTTCAGAAAACAGAGCAGAAACTATTTCTTTGCACCTTTTCTTCAAGTATACACCGTCTACAACAATTCATCGATTTAGCTGTGAAACATCGCAGACTCATTGCTGTTACAGGACGTTCTCTCACCAACAATGTCCGCATTACGACAGAACTCGGTCATCTTAAACTAAATCCGGATTACTTAATTGATGCCCGCGATGCTGCTATGTTCAAACCGCATGAGGTAGTTATTTTGAGCACTGGTAGCCAAGGTGAACCGCGTTCTGCAATGGCACTGATGGCACTTGACAACCACCCTTTTTTAAAAGTAGAACCGAACGACACGGTTGTTATTTCTGCACGTATTATCCCCGGTAACGAAAAATCTATTGGAAACGTCATAAACCATCTACTGAGACGTGGTGCTAATATATTTCATGAAAAAAACGCAAACGTCCACGTTTCTGGACACGGTTCAAGTGAAGACCTAAAACTGATGTTAAATCTCCTGAAACCTAAGTTTTTCGTTCCGATACACGGTGAATATCAAAACTTGGTACGACATGCCGAACTTGCTGAGTCTGTCGGCATTCCAAGCAGCAACATCAAAGTGGCTGAAGATGGGGAACTGATTTGCCTTACGTCTGATTCGTGTGAAGTGTTTGAACGTCAGGGACGGTCTGGACGTGTTTTGGTAGATGGGAAACCGGATATTGAACTTGAAGGTATTGTTTTGCGTGACCGTATCCAACTCTCACAAGACGGTATGGTGATTCCCATTATTGTCCTGCATAGTGATGGTGGTGCGATTGCAACTGAACCCGAAATAATTTCTCGCGGTTTTGTCTATATGGACGAATCGGAAGACCTTTTCACTGAAGCAAAAGAGATTACCCGGAAGGTCATTGAAAATATGAGCGATGAACAGAAACACGAAACAGAAATAGTACAGGATGCAATACGAAGCGCACTACGTAAGTTCTTCGCGAAGCAGATGCAGCGGAGTCCGTTAGTTCTGCCTGTTGTGATGCGGGTGTAGTAAGAGATTTTTAGATAGGACTTACATAATTCTCTGGTAGGTGCGGTTAGGAAACCGCACCTTATGCGTCAATTTAAGGAATTTATTTCAGGTTTCACGTCTTTTAGCCAAACCAACACCGCAACCCCGATTGTAGGGGCGGGTCCCTGTGCTCGCCCATTGTTTGAATACATCAGATATGGCGGGGCACCAAATCAACGGTATGAATCATGGAGCATGCCATACGCGCATGCTTCTTTAGGCATTCCCCGGGGCCCTGCCCTACAATGTGTGACGGGATTTATCCCCTAAATTGACGCATAAGGGTATGTCAGAATATGCGTTTGGTATTCTGAATTGGTTAGGAAACCGCACCTACCAGAGTGTTCACATATTTTTAGCTTTTACTATAATCTTCATAAAGTTTGCGGTACGAAGTCTCCGTGAATAATGAAACACTCTCACAGTAAATAGTATTGAGCTTTTCGATCGAACCCTTGACAACAAGCGAAATCTCACGTTATAATTTGCCAATAAAATAGGAGGGATTGAAAATGGAACATACGACCCGTATTGAGCTCGAAAACCTGAAAGACATACATTTGGCAGAAGCTGGCGTTATCAAACCCGAAGCTGTACGTCGACTTACCATTGAAGATGCCCTGGTTGATACTGGTGCGACGGGGCTATGCCTACCTAAATCGCTCGTAGAACAACTGGGACTCACGCCGCTCCGAACAACAAGGGCACAAACCGCAAACGGCATCACAGAACGCACCATTTATTCAGAAGTGCAATATACCGTCCTGGAACGAAGTGATTCCATCAAGGTAACAGACCTTCCTGAGGACGCGCCTGTCCTGGTTGGACACATGGTATTAGAAGCACTTGATCTCTGTGTTGACATGAGAAAGGGATTGATTCACAATCCAGCACACGACGGAGAATGGACGATCAAAATCCTCTAATACCCTCTAACTCCGCAAGCGGGAATCCCCTTAATCCTTCTTATCAAGGCGGAAGGGAAAGAACCCTTTGATCATCGCAAGCGAGAGAAATGCGTCTATCCTGATTATTAAGTAAGCTCCCACAAAAGCACAGAGTGATCTTCACTACCACTGGCAATCGTGCTGCCATCAGGGGAATATGCAACATTCTTAACAGAACCGATATGTCCCTTGAATTCGTTTTTGGTTTGGCCTGTAACAGCATCCACTAAACGCACTGTCCCATCCCTGCCACCGATAGCAATTGTGCTGCCATCAGGAGAATACACCACACTCCAAATATAAAACGTATATTCTGCAAGTGTGTTTTTGCGGCGTGCGGTAAAGGCATCCCACAACCGCACTGTCCCATCGGAACTTCCTGTAACGATTGTGCTGCCATCAGGGGAAAATGCAACCGAATTGACAACGTGCGTGTGTCCTTTGAGTGATGCTTTAGATTGTCCTGTGGCAGCTTGCCATAGGACCACCATCTCGTCTGAACTTGCGCTGGCAATTGTGCTACCGTCAGGGGAATACGCAATACTTCTAATAGAACCCGAATGTCCTTTGAGTGTGGCTTTGGGTGCCTCTGTGGCAACGTCCCACAGTATTGCGATATTATCTGCGCCGCCACTTGCAATTGTGCTGCCATCAGGGGAAAATGCTAATGTTCTAACATAGTCCCTATGTTCTTTTAATGTCACTTTCGGATGGCCGGTCGCACTATCCCATAACCATATCTCTTCGTAACTTCCGGAAGCGACTGTTTCGCCATCTGGAGAGTATGCAACACTCCAAACATATTCTGTATGTCCTGCAAGGAGACTAACTTCTTCTCCGCTATGTGTGTCGTATATCCATGTTCCGATGTCGCCTGCAACAGCGAGTCGAGTGCCATCTGGAGAGAACGCTACATTGCCTATAATACTGCTTTTGCCAAGCCGAAATTTTGCACCTTCAGGTATATCTGATTGTGATGTGTCTTGATCAATCTCTGTATTCATTACTATTTCCTTTTCAAATTTCTGAATAAAGTATAACACAAAAACAAGTTTTATACCAAATTAACGCGATCTGTCTTGTTCAGGGGGCGGTTAGGAAACCGCGTCCGCTGAATACCATACGTGTATTCAGCGTTTATTTGGCCAAATGCCAAAAGCGCATTTGGGGTTGATTCACCGTGAAAAAAAGATAAATTCTGTTAATAAAATTTCATGTTTGAATTCTTTTGACAATCGAACAGAGGTTGCTTAAAATAGTACTATAGTTTGGACAGTTTCATCCGTTAGGACTTCCAAACAGATGTCCATTATGATTTGTAAACACGATTGTGTCTCTAATTCTGTCCGAAATCACTGTCCTTTAGACACTATTTTTGAAGTTATCGTCCAAATATGTC
>JAJDWA010000030.1 GCA_022825825.1 Candidatus Poribacteria bacterium | reverse complement strand
TGATGACCGAGTGAAATTAAAAGATTGTCACAAATCGTGTAAACTGCTACAATGGTTAAGTCCATGGGGTTTCTCCTTTTGTCTTTTTAGGATAAAAACATTATAGAGCAAATCCCATGGATTTAGAAGTATTTTATAGGTAGCAACTTAGGTTATTTAAGACAAAATTGTGTTAAAATGTTAATATAATGTTACAGTTAAAAAGAAACGCCTCAAGAATACTGTTCGTCCAAAGATCCGCGTGGTTAAAGGACCTTATGAAGACTACCCAGATCCGCTCCTCGCCTTGGCAGGAACGCTGCAATCTGATGTGACAGACATCGGAGAACGTCACGACGATTATATCAGAGACGCGTTATTGGCAGAATTATGGGAAAATACCGTTGAATAAAACGAGGTAAGTTGCATGGCAAAAACAGAACTTGAAGTCCGATTTACATTACCGCTTGATGAGGTCTTGCTGCAGCACAAAGGTGACGCTGAACACAAGGCGCGAGAAGCTTTTGTACTTGAACTTTTGCGTCAAGGTGACATCAGTGCTGGTAGAGCGGCACGACTGCTAAACATTTCGAGATGGGATCTCTCGGAGTTGATGTATGTAGTCGGAATCTCCCCTTTCGACGACAGCCTCACGGAGGAAACGTTAGACGCTGAAGTTAAAAGCGCGTTAAAAGATTTCGATGAATCTGAATCATGAAGGTAGTTACGAATAGTACACCGTTGATAGCACTCTCGAAAATCAATCGGTTAGAACTACTGCGGGAAGTATATCGTTCAATCTACATTCCAGAGGAAGTTTATATTGAAGTCGTCGTCAATGGGGTTGGAAAACCCGGGGCGGCAGAGGTAGCATCAGCAGATTGGATCATCTGCCAACCGGTAACAGATAAAGAGCAGGTTTTGATACTTCACCATCAAACATTAATTGATTTAGGGGAGTGCGGTGCTATTATGCTTGCTCAAGAAATTGGAGCAGGGAGAATCATTATTGATGACCGCGTCGCAAGACAAGTAGCAATCGCAAAAGGTTTGTCTGTGATTGGGACAGTTGGTGTTCTACGTGTCGCAAAAGCCCGCCGTATTATCCCAGCAGTCAAACCAATACTTGATGATCTTCGCGCGCATGGGACACGAATCAGTGATAAACTCTATCACCAAATACTGACAACCGAAAAAGAATAACTACGAAAATGTCCAACGAATCCGCAACAATTGTTCAAAAACTATGGAATTTCTGTAATGTGCTCCGAGATGACGGAGTCAGTTACGGAGATTACGTTGAACAGCTCACATATCTGCTTTTTCTCAAACTTGCTGACGAGCAGAGAAAATTACCTACCAACACATCGTCTAAAATACCTTCTGGTTTGGATTGGGAAAGTTTACGCAAAGAGAGCGGAGCTGCGTTAGAGGATCAATATGTCAAAATCCTTCGCGAATTGAGTAATGAGAAAGGGTTGCTTGGCGTTATCTTCCGAAAATCGCAAAATCGCATTCAGACACCTGCACACCTTCAACGGCTTATCAAACTCATTGATGCAGAGAACTGGAGCGCTATGGCAGCCGATGTCAAAGGCACAATTTATGAAGGACTTTTGCAGAAAAACGCTGAAGACACAAAAAGCGGCGCAGGGCAGTACTTCACACCTCGCCCACTCATCAAAGCAATCGTTGCAATAATGCAACCTGAACCGATGAAAACGATCTGTGATCCAGCATGCGGCACAGGCGGTTTTTTCCTTGCCGCACATGATTATATTTCCGAAAATTATGGCAGTACGATGCCCCGGGAACAGAAGGACTTCCTTAGATTTAATACGTTTGCTGGCACAGATATAGTTGATAACGTTGTCCGGCTGTGTGTTATGAATTTATACCTACACGGCATTGATGGGGCGGAAAGTCCTATTACAACCAATGATAGTCTCGGCAAAGATCCTGGGGATCGCTACGATATGGTGCTGACCAATCCACCGTTCGGTAGCAAAAGTAGTGTTACAATCACCACTGACGGCGAAAAACGGAGCAATGCTTCTGTCACTTATGAACGCGATGATTTTTGGGCGACAACTTCAAATAAACAGTTCAACTTCCTACAACATATCAAGACGATTTTGAAGGAAGATGGTCGCGCTGCTGTTGTACTTCCAGACAACGTACTTTTTGAACGGGGCGCGGGTGAAACGATTCGGAGGCAACTACTAAAACTTTTTGATGTCCATACGTTGTTGCGATTGCCTACCGGTATTTTCTATGCGCAAGGTGTAAAGGCAAACGTTCTCTTTTTTGACAAACGCCCTGCACGTGAGGAACCGTGGACACAAAAACTTTGGATATATGACCTGCGAACGAACAAACGTTTTACACTCAAAACGAATCCTTTACGCGATACTGACCTACAAGATTTTATTATCGCTTACAATCCAAAGAATCGCCATAAACGGGTTGAAACCGAACGTTTCCGCGCCTTCAGTTACGAGGAACTTACCAAGCGGGAACATGCTAACCTTGACATTTTTTGGTTGAAAGAGGATTCACTTGAAGATATAATAGACCTTCCTGCGCCTGATGTATTAGCGGGGGAAATCACACAAAGTTTAGAGACTGCATTGGGATTGTTTCAGAATATCCAAGCAGAATTAGGCGACAGCGGCTGAATATCCTGTCGGGTAATACAATTATTTGAACTGTGAACGAAAACACAAGGAGGAATTTGAAATGCGTAACCAACTCTTACTTTCACTTTTCACACTCGTTTTGGCTGTCCTTTTTTGTTCTATGGCGATAGCAAGTTTGCAAAATGGCTTAATCGTCTATTATCCATTTGATGAAGCAGGTGGAAAAACAGCGTCTGATAAAAGCAGAAACAACAATGATGCAACACTTGTCGGCAATGCCAGTTGGGAGCCTGAAGGTGGAAAATTTGGTGGTGCTTTAAAACTCGACGGTGCTGGAAGTTCCGCTGAAGATGCAGATGGTGGAGACTATATCAACGGACTTGATGCTTTTACTGTTTCTGTATGGGTCAAATCTGATTCAGTCGGGCACGACAGAGGTATTTTTCACGGTATTGATCCAGGTGGTGGCGACATTATATTTACGCTACGCTACGATGCCGCAAGTTGGGCAACAGCAGGGGGGACAAATCTTGTCAAAGGCGCGATTACTACAACGGCTGGTGTTCAAACGTATGAGGGGAAAAGCAATGTACAAACGACTGAGTGGCAACATCTTGCGTTTACATGGCGCAGCGGTGAAAAATTTGTCCTTTATATTGATGGTGAACTCGATGATAATCCTACACATAATGACGATGGTAAAGAAGGTGAAATCTCGGGTGCCTCCAAATTTCTTATTGGTAAAGGGGCTAAGGATGGTGGCGGCACCTCCTGGCCCGGACTCATTGATGAAGTCCGTCTCTATGATAGGGTATTAGGGGAGAAAGAAATCGAGAGTTTGGCTTCCGGCGTTCTCCCAGTAGAACCGACTGGGAAATTAGCAGCAACTTGGGCAGACCTTAAGCAAAAACGTGATTAATCGGTCAGTATGTTTAAATGAAAGCGAGGCATGCCTCCACAAGATAGGTAAGCATGGAAGCGCGCCCGAACGCAAATAGGTGGAAAATTATGCAATTACATCTTGATACCTCATCAACAGATGCAGGTACGTTTCGATATAGCATTAAACGTGAATTAGCGGAACTTTATGAAGAGGCTGAGGGAAACTATACGCTGGATAGCGAAATTGATGCCATCCGAGAGGCAACATGCAATGACGCTCTCTTTTTGCTTGAATTTCTTTTTAATTCGGGTGTTCCCATGCCAAACATCAATCGCACAAAACACGGTAACCTTAGTCTTAACTGGTATCCAGAAGAAGGCACAGCGACGATGGAACTTTGTGGTGATGGGCTTGTTGTCTACAACGCTTTTTTCGATGAAGACTGCCAAGATGAAGGCGCTTGTGTTTTGACCGATAGTGCTGCTCTTGATGAACTTTTGGGCGCGTTGCGCTGCGTTTATTGACAGTAGAATTTTATTACAAAAATGCTGCTGTGAAAAGTATTGATTTCCTCCGAAAATTCTTAAATTCATAATGTTTTGCGTTTTATGAAGACTTATGTTATAATTACAAATATTGAGAATTACTTCTATTGATACTGGCGATTCATCATGGCAACCGTCCAAAACGAACTTGATTTTACTCTGTCCCCAGCTGACAAGATGCTATTTCTAAAACATGTCCAAAACGAATTAGACGAAATTCGTGAGGAAGTTCAAGAGACTTGTGCAGTGGTTTCTGAAGTTGAACCTGTCCCAGAATCAGGTTACAATGAAACACTTGCTTTGTTAGAACGAATGCCTCGGGATGTTCCGATGCCAGATATGATGTGGTTAGAAGATGGTGGGATTGGATTAGAATGGAGACCTGGCGAAGGTATAGCAACAATAAGTCTATATGGTGACGGAAATGTTATTTACGGTATATTTTTTAGTGACAAGTGTCAGGTAGACGGGATTTGCGCCTTATCAAATTATGCTATCCTCCAAGGGTTCCTTACGATGTTAAGCCTACTCTTTCAATAAAAGGTATTGTATGGATTCATTGAGGGGCGATATCCTAACTCGCTTCATCTTTTCTAAGAAACACTTCTCAATAGAAAATAGGACTGTCAAATACGGTGCATTTCTCCCTCCTCCGAATAGTGCTGATTTATCCGTGTTTTTTGTTTTATCCCTTACTAACAGCGAAATATGGGAAATTGGACGCGAATACGTCCAAACGGAGCAAAGAAAACTAAAAGCAAGAGCCGATCTTTCTGTCAAAAACCTTTATGCTATTAATCTAAAAGTGCTTCCAGATACTCAACCACACGAACTTCATGCTAATATTACACCTTTTCCATTAGACAAGAGGGAACGGGCCTCCCTTGCAAGAAAACTGGCAGTCGTTAGTAAGTTGGAAATCATACCATCAGAAGACACTAATTCTTAATAAATTTGCAGATAGAGTTTAAGCCCAACCAATTGTTTTTGTGATGTTCCTCAAAATACTTAAAAAGGAATAAGTAAATGAAAAACGACGCGCACGCATCCAAAGCGCGCCTACCGGAAGATATAAAATCTATTCTTGAAAACATCCTCGGTTGCAAACTTGAAGATGTAACTGAGGGAACGGATTTTAACCCGGATTCCTTAGAAACTCTCTGCACTTCACTCTCGACCGATTCACTTGGAAACTACCTTTCACCACAATGGGTAGTCCTTGCTGCAGGTAAAGGCACGCGAATTGATCCGACAGGACGTTTAAGCAAAACATTGGACATTATGTTCGGTGCGCAAAACATGCTGCAACGGTCATGTCGCTTTTTGCCGGGGAACCGTCCACATATTGTTGTTATTAACCCACAAATGGCAGCGCGAATAGCGGAAAGCGGATCGCCTGAACAGTTGTTAGGCGGAAATGCGATTCCTTGTATTCAAGAAGAGATGAACGGTACAGGTGGCGCGTTGCAAGCGGCATTACCTGTCCTTCGCGATTCTGACGCGGAATGGGTTGGCGTGGCATTCGGCGATGAACCTTTTTTGGAAAAAGTTATTTTTGCACAAACACTATTATCCCATTTTCTCTCTAATGCGGATGTTACATTGTGTGGCAAGGTTCCTGAAACAGTTGTGGATAAAGGCGGACTCTTTTTTGATGCGGATGGTGAATTTATTGGCACAAAAGAGTGGTACGATATGACAGACGCGGAAAAAGCGGAGATGTGGGAACGTTTGGAGCGCGGTGAGGCATATACTAACACCGGCATTACAATCATCCGAAAGAGTGTGTTACTGGAACGGATAAATCGGTTGCAACCACACACAAACCGAAATGGTGAACTCCATCACGTTGATCTGATTCGCCTCTGTTACGAAGACGGTTTGAAAACAAACGCATTTATCTATCGTGATGATGTGTTATCAGGGGTCAATCGTTGGTCAAACGTATTATCAGGTGAAGATGCAATGTTTAAACAAACCAGAGAATTTCTTGTCAGCAAAGGCATTCGTGTTGATCCAGCAGCACAGATAACGTTAGACAGTGAAGATGTTGAGATCGGCACAGCGTGTTATCTTATCGGCAAAATACATATCGGCAAAAATGTTAAAATAGGGGATTATTGTCGCCTTGAAAATGTTACATTGCGCGGAGCGACGTGTGTAGCGGATTCAGTAGGTTTGCAGAATGTGTCTGCTGTGGACACGACATTTGAATCAAATCAGTTGCCAACGACCTTAGCAGAACCTGTTCGTGGACTTACGACTGTAAGCACAATAGAAAATTGTACGTTTGATAATGTAACAGTTGGCAATAATGTTCAGATTTCAAACATTCAAGCGCATGCGACTGTGGTCCCATCGGACACCATGTTGAAAAATCAAACGTTAGGTGTTCCTTATGCGAAATCTCCTCACGGCGTGCCGAGTCCGCTTTTCAATCAAATTGTTCCTGCAGATTATAGGCCGGGTATTTATACTTTTGGTGAGAAGAAGGGTTTGCCAGATTGGGATAACCTTCGAAAACATGTTAGTTCACATAGCGCTGCAGAGTTGATTCCTCGTGCGACGCGCAATTTACAATTGCAACAGGTTGTGTGCCATGCTGTGAATACGCTCTTAGACATGCGGCGTGCAAATGGAGAATACCTGATTGAAGCACTTACGCCTGAAGAATTATGGGGTGCTATTTTTGAGATGGTAAAACTGCATACAGGCAATCCAAATCCTTATCACCACGATAAACTCAAGGCACGACAGACAGCACTTGACCTGATGCCGGAATTTTGGAATGATGATTGGTTGACGAGGTTAAAACTGGTTGTGGCTGGAAATGTGATTGACTATAGTAGTGCGCGGGTCGTCCAAAAGGTGAATGCTAATCCCGACTATTTTTCTAAAGCATTGCGGGCGGCGGTTGAAACGCCTTTTGCTATTGATTGCTATAAACTGTTTCGGGAAAAAGTAATTGACGCTCCCCCACAGCATATTGTGTGGCTTGCTGACAACGATGGTGAAATTATCTTTGATGTTGCTTTCATTCAGGACCTTGTTCAATGTGGACATCAACTATGTATTGTCGGAAAAGCAGACAATGCAAGCAACGATGTTACGCTGGCAGATTTGCATGACATTACAAAACATGGACAATTCGAAGCACTTCAGCGGGCAATTGAGCACGGTGCTGTTACACTTATTGCATCAGGGGCAAAGACGATTGGGACTAACCTCTATAACGCTACACCCGAATTTATCAATGCGTTGTTAGACGCGGACCTTGTTATATCAAAAGGGCAAGGTAATTTCTTCACGACACCCGGATGGCATAAAGACACCTTTTATCTACTGCTCTCAAAAGGCATGACTGCTGAACGAAGCACAGGTGTTGTGGCAGATAGAAATCTACCTGTTGACGGACTGATTTTGGGGTATCTGCCAGCTGGAACAAAACGGGTTGCACCGTTATGCGATCTATGTAACCTTTGAAATTGTGAATTCTCTTTTTCCTGACTTCGGAAGTGGAATTTCATCTACAAATTCTATCTTTACGGATACCTCTGCACCAAGCACATCTTGGATTTTTTGGACAATGTGATTGCTTGTTTCCGCTGTCCACTGCTCGTTAACAACGAGTTTCAAAACGCATTTCTCAAACGTCTCCTGAATCAATTGAAATTGGTTCACACCGACAATATTATAGAACTGTTGTGTGAAATAGCCCCCGTGTATCAAAGTTCCATCTTTTGTTTTGAAAGTTGCCGTGCTGCGACCAAGAAGTTCCCCTAAAATGGGTAGCTGGTTACCACATGGACACATCTCATCAGAAAGGCGACCAATGTCACCAATCCGATAGCGAATAAACGGCATTGTGTAGTTGTTCAGTTGTGTAACAAGTAGATCGCCCGGTTTGGTATAGGGATCCTCACTGTCCACCTCAAGGTAAATGTCTCTGCAGTTGATATGCATGCGCCCTTCTGCACATTCCATTGCAATTAATCCAACTTCCCGCCCACCGTATCGGTTGTAAATTTTTGTATCAAAGACTGTTTCAGCAAGTGATCGGTAGTGTAGGTGTAGCATCTCCGCAGATGAGATGATACCTTTCAGTTTCCATTTCGGGGTTAAATTATTGTCTGAGATAAATTTGGCAAATTGATATAGCGATGAAGGATAGGCAAGAATTGTCTTAGGTTGCCACCGTTGCATCTTCTTGAATGTTATATGCATTGCGGAATCTGAGAGGTGAAACCCATTTAGCCAGTGCTGATTTCGCCAAAAACGGTTCAGATTTTGTTTCCAATAATCACCATTAACATCCGAAAGTGCTCCCCAGATAATGAGTTGTGGTTCGCCAAAATCCCATCCTGCCCATCGGTCAAAATAATAGACACTAAAATTTCGTTGATTCCAATAAGTTCTATCTTGATAAAACTGCAGCGGAGTGCCTGTAGAGCCGCCTGTCGCATTCTCGATTCGCTGATATGTTGGAAATAATTCAGAACAGAGATTTTTCAGTTGTTTTCGAACAGCCTGTTTTTCAAGTGGTAGAATTTTTGAAATGTCAGTGGAATCAGCATTAATTTCTCGAAGCAAGTCACTTAGCTTTAATCCAAAATCTTTAAACAGATCGCGATAATATGGTGTCGTACGGACAGCATGTCGAATGAGTTGTTTCAGACGTTCCCGTTGGAAACTTAAAATCGTCTCACGCGGCGCGTTGAATAATGCAGCTGTTTTTGATAGCTGGGAACGGTAAAAAAAACCTTTACGATGTGTATTATATGCATGCCATGCAACTTTGGAGAAAACCTTTTTGGCTGAACGGTGAATTGACATGATTCGATTTTGAATCTGAGATATCCAAATAATTTAGACACCTCAGATTGTCTTTCGGTGGTAAGATTGTTATAGAAGAATGTCAGGAACGTCCTCTGATTGGATCAATATGCGGTGAATACCCTGGAGGGAGTTGATCACTTGAAGAACGTCCATCCTGGAAAAGTTGGTCTGCATCTGGATTTTCAGGTTCTATTGGTGGCGGAAATTCGCGCCAGCTATTGCCATCAAGCGGCAGATCGTAACCATCTTTGCTGAACCAATTAATCAAACGTTCCCGATATTCTCTAAGCGTTCGTCCATAGCCAGGATTACCAGCGAGGTTTCGTTCATCAAGCCTTCCAGATAAACGTCTAAAAAGCCATTCCTTTTGATCAGCAGCGGAATAAATGTATTTATATTCAGATGTCAAAAGCATATACAACCCTCTGCCTTCCTGTGCCAATTGCCCTATGATTGCATCCCGTTTTGTCCTGCCAGTAGCAATATCAGTAAGGTCAACGCCACTATGCTCTGAATTCGGTGTTAACCCGGCTGCGCCGAGACTCGTAGGAAGCACATCAACAAGACTCGTAGGGCTATCGCACTGCACATTTGCCTCGAAACGTTCAGGATAGCGGACAAGTAAAGGAATGCGGGCAGCAGCGTCAAGGAATGAACGTTTGCCATAACAGTCGTAGTCGCCAAGTAATTCTCCATGATCGGAAGTATAAAGAACCAGGGTATTATCAAGTTCACCTTCCGATTCAAGATATTCAAGAATTCTACCAACTTGATAGTCAATAAAAGAAATTGCAGCATAATAAGCAGCTCGCATTGTTCGCAGCAGATTCATGTCTCTGCCTTGATCGCGATATTTGTAACGATTCTGGTATCGATTCCAGTAGGTGTACAAATGCTCATAATCTGGTGGCAGGAACGGCAACGGCATTTCCACTGTTCTGTAGAGTCTATTCCACGGCACGGGCGATTCAAACGGTGGATGTGGCTTAATAAAACTGCTCCAACACAAAAAGGGTCTGCTTGTATCGCGTTGAGAGAGAAACTGCAACGTTTTATCACCTACCCATTGCGTATGGTGTAGTCGGGCAGGAAGTTGTGAAGGTTGTGGGATGTAGTAATATTCACTCCGTTCGCCATGTGGTGCAATAATATGGTCATAGCCGTTTTCATGGAGGGATTCCGTAAAATCGTCGGGACCAGCTCCTTCCTCCGAAAAATCTCTGGTCTCAAATCCCCACATTTTGCGACCTTGTGGCGTAAAGTGCATCTTGCCGATACCGTGTGTCTGATAGCCTGCCTCATTCAGCAGCTCCATCACTGAAGCACGATCCTGTGGCATTGCGGAATTAGTTGTACAGCCCGTTTCATGCGGCCACTGCCCAAGCAAGAAACTACAACGAGATGCTACACATACAGGCGAAGGACAGTATGCTGAAGTGAAACTTGTTCCTTCACGAACAATTCGGTCAAGTGCGGGTGTTTGAATAATCGGATTTCCGAGTGCGCCAACGGTGTCAAAACGCTGCTGATCTGTCATCAGGAAAATGATGTTTGGTTTTTTTGCCATGTGGTATTGCGGTCCTTTCAACAGGCAATGAATTGCGCTGCTATAGTAACGAGTTGTGTTATAGTAAAATTCATAATTACTTGCACACTACGAATCAACGCCAAGGACGCTTTTGGTATTTGTCCAAATCAACGCTGAATACGCGTGTGGTATTCAGCGGGTTAGAAAACCGCATCTACCCGGGAGTGTGCACATATTTTCAGATTTCACTAAAAATAGCTATGTGAAACAGATACGCCCCTTTAGAAAAATATCCCTATTTAAGCCAATTAGTTTGACAAGTCTTGAAGGAACGGGTAGCCCGTAGGGTGGAAGTTCGCCAAACTGATAACACATTCCGTGGGATTGTTCGGTTATATCAAGTATCACTGCCAAAGAATACACTTTTGAATTTTAAGCAATTAGAGCATTGATAGAATACATACAAAAATTATGAATATCTGTTGTTAAATGTGGCCCTGGGCATTTGTATGCCCCACGTCAATATCTTATCAAATCTACCATGTATTTTCAATCACTTCTCTACTCTAACTCTCGGAAAATGACATCACAACTGCAAGAAACGCTGTTATTACTTTCAACCGGTCATCTGTTTGGGCTGTCCAATCCGAATCAAGTAGCAGACGCTTTGACGATCTCAAAAGCGAACCTTTATCTACATCTGAAAGACTTCAGTTTTTATCAGGTGTAAAAAAATGTTGGAAAATTCGCACGAGTATGTTAAAATGTATTTTGACAGAAGTGACAAATGAGAGCTGTTTTCTGGGTTGGAGACTCAAAATGTCTTTTAGAACTTCCAACTAATGTTAGAAAGAAAATCGGTTATGCGCTGGAAAAGATGCAGTGAGGAGAAACACTTGATGGTGCTAAATCCTTACGCGGTTTCTTATATGTGTATGAAATTGTGAAAGATTACAGACGTGATACCTATTGTGCTGTTTATATCGTGAACCTTGGAGATATGATTTATGTGCTTCACTGTTTCCAGAAAAATTAACGCAGAGAATAGCGGATCCAAAGTCAGAAAATTGGATTGCGAGGTTGAAACAGTTGTGCGCGAGAGGCCTATCTACAACCCTACCACAGAAATTAGTATTTCAATACCTTTCTAAACACATGTCAAACCGACTCAAAGACAAAATCGCAATTATCACAGGCGCAGCACGTGGGATCGGTGCGAAAAGTGCTGAACTTTTTGCCGCGGAAGGTGCAGCTGTTGCTATCTGGGATGTGAATGTTGAACGCGGCGAAAAAGTCGCACAACAAATTCAAAATGAAGGCGGCACAGCAATTTTTTGCAGATGCGACGTAACCAATGCCGTACAGATTCAAGAGGCAGCGCAACAGACCACATCTGAACTCGGCACACCCAATGTGCTGTTTAACAATGCGGGGATCGCTGTTGTTGGCGAATTAGAAGATATTTCTGAAGCGGATTGGGACCGCCAATACGCCGTGAACGTGAAGAGCATCTATCTTGTTTCGCGCGCGATCATACCGTTGATGCGCGAGGTAGGCGGCGGTGCGATTATTAACATGGCAAGCGAATCTGCTTATGTCGGGTTTCCGATGCATCCTGCCTATACATCCTCAAAAGCTGCTGTGGTACATCTCACCCGTAGCATGGCGGTGCGATATGCTGAAGACAACATTCGTGTAAATAGTCTATGTCCCGGTACGATTAACACCGAACTGTATCAAGAATTCATAGCACAGCAGGAAGACCCGGAGGCGGTAAATAGAGAAATTAAAGAAATGCATCCGTTGGGTATCGGTGAACCGGAAGACATCGCTTGGGCGGCAGTCTATTTAGCATCTGATGAATCCCGATACATGACGGGCGCGCCGATGTTGGTTGAGGGTGGTATTTTGTCGTTATAATTCTGCTGCCCTCCGCAATGGTAGGTGTGGTTTCCTAACCGAATATAATCCCTCCCGGTAGGTGCGGTTTCCTAACCGAACCGGATTTATTCCAGATGCAGCAAAAAGGTATTCTGAATCGACCACCCACGAGCAAGACATCGTATCGGGTACGGCGAAGTTAGGAAATCTGGCCTACCGAGGGAGGGATGAATGGCGAGGTTAGGAAACCTCGCCTACTGGGTTTTCTCCTACAGCGCATGATCGGACGGTTTGAGTCCCTTCTTAAACGTGCCGAATCCGAAGAAAGTCGGTTCATAATCTCCCACATAATCAACAACGCTTTTATCAGGGATAGCGTCTTCCAACCCCATACCCCAATAACATCCGTTCACAAGCAGACGCCGCAACCCTTCGCTCTCTAAATCAACAGACGCTCCCATCGTGGTATTGAATACACGAGACGTATTCCCTAATTCACCCGTATACGTCTTTATCCATGCCAACGGCATTGTGACGGTATCCGGCTTCGGCGCATCTGTCGGCTCCATACCGACCAATACTTGTCCGTGTACTAACACTTGGGCATCACCTGTCAATTCCTTAATACCGTAAACATCCGACGGACCCCATATATCCGAAACACCTTCAAGTATCGGATGATCTTTGTGCCCTTCATCAATCACCCCGCGCGCACTCTCTTTGCCATGATGTCCATGATGATTGATCCAAGTTTCCCCAAGTACTTGCCGACCATAGCCACCATCAAATTCTTTGCTATTAAAACTATATTTAGCGTACGGACTATCAGGATTTCGCGTATAATTGAAAGCGTGTGTCGCGGTGCGAAGCCCCATCACCGGTTTGCCAGCGTTCGTATAATCTATAATATATTTCATCTGTTCATCGGGCAATTCGCGGAAACGCGTGAATAGCACCAACATATCCGCTGACTCCAGATGATGGAGCCCCGGTATGTTCGTCTGTTCATTCGGATCAATCTCTCCTGTTTCAGGATTGATGGCGAACAGCACGGTGCATCGAAAACCGTGGTGTGTGGCTAAGACTTTTCCCAACATCGGCATCGCTTCTTCGGAACGATACTCCTCATCGCCACTGACTAATACAATATGTTTCCCTTTACCTGGCCCATTGCTACCTTCATAAACAACCCATTCATTACTCATTTATATATTAAACTCCAGTTCATAAAATTTTATGGTATTGAGTATAGCATATTTTAGGTAAAATGTCATGTGGGTAATTGTCTGATTCCAGAGACATTCAATTGTCGATATTTATTCCGATAAGTTTAAGTGCTTGTTTTGGATTTGCGGCAAAATAACGAAGTCCATAGACTATTTCGGTATATCCTGAAGTTCGTAACAAACTTATCACCGCATTGCGTAGGGCTGCCATGACTTATGGAATGTTGCCACATCGCACCTGTGATGCGTCTTCACCAAATAACATATCGCGTGTCCGGTGAGATAAGTTCTCTACCGCCCAGTGTCCACGCCGTAGCGTCACATAAATCCTGGCAGAAAGTGTTTTTTTTTGTGTGAATCCGAGTGCTTTGGCAAGATCGGGGGGTAAGTGCGTCCCCATTGTGCGATAGCACTATAACTCCGATACCCACACAACATGGCAACCACCGCAAGCCTTAAAATAGCGGATAGTGGATGCCGTTTACCACGTGGATTGCGCAAATCAGGAACTTCTGCTAACATATCAAGTAGATGGTGAGATTTTGTTTTCGTCATTATTCACCTCATAAGATTTTGGTTTACTTTTAAGGTGAAGTCCATCAGATTTAGCGTGTAAAGTCACGCTAAATCTGGTATAATCTAATTTTATTTCGACAATTGAATGCCTCTGCCGTTAATTTTGATCGTATTGACAAAAGGCTTACAAACATGTTACAATTAAATGGTGTCCTATTGTAATTGCGAGCGTTGAATATATGCAACAATCACATCAGTATCCCTTCAGAAAGCATTATCAATATGTAAGGAGCAAACAATGTTAAACACAAACCCCTTCCAGCAGCCAGGGCAATGGTATCGAGGTAATACACACAGCCATAGCACTGAATCCGATGGCAAACTTTCCATTCCAGATCGATTCGCAGCTTATCAAGATGCCGGGTACGATTTCCTCGTCCTAACAGATCATCGAAAAGTTAACGATGTACAGGCATACACTTCACAAGACTTTTTGGCAATTTCTGGGAGCGAGGTGCATCCTTCAAATCCTTATGGAGGCGGCACATACCACTTTGTTGCCATAAATATCCATGAACCTGTAAATTGTGCAAAGATGCATCCAAACGCTGTCATTGATGACATTAAAGAACAAGGTGGAGAGGCTGTCCTTTGCCACCCTTACTGGTGCGGACATACAATTTCTGATTATCTCCCGCTACGCGGTTACTTTGCTGTTGAAGTCTATAACGATACCTGTATGACTATCGGCAAAGGGTTTTCTGAACAAACATGGGATGATCTATTAGATATTTGCGGACCGGTAAACGGTATCGCTGCGGATGATGCACACGGCACAGAACACGACTGTTTCCACGGATGGATTATGGTGAAAGCACAAGAACTGACACTTGAAAACATTATGGAAGCACTCCGAACAGGTGCTTTTTATTCAACGCTCGGCCCAGAAATCAAGGACATAGACCTGACTAATAACCAGATTACCGTTAAGTGTTCAGAGGCGCAATCTATCGTTTTTAAAGCCGAACGCAGCCGTGGTAGGCGTATTCTTCCAACGAACGGTGAACTCCTCACAGAAGCAACATATTCCGTTTCTGCAGGCACAAAATATGTCCGAATTGAAGTGACGGATGAGACAGGTAAAAAAGCTTGGTCAAATCCGTTTTATTTTTAATGCAAAAGATACTTGTGTGTCACACAGGTGCTTGGATCGGTGATATGGTTCTACTTACGCCTGCCTTGCGCGCGCTCAAACAGGCGTACCCTGAATCCGCTCTGACGATCTTTTTGCGACCACTTGTCCGGGATTTGATGAAATCCAATCCGTACGTTGACAAATGTATTGTTGATACGAAAACTAAAGGGCAATTTAAATCACTCATGAAATTAGGACGCCAGATACGAGAACATAATTTTGACATTGCCGTTGTCTTACATCCCACCTCATTTCGTAATGCCCTACTTCCTTTCATAGCACGAATACCGAACCGTGTTGGCTCAAACTATAGAGGGCAAGGATTTTTACTCACTGCATCTTGTTCACATAACACTAATCTTCATGAAGTTGATCGCTATTTAAGCATATTACACTTACTTAATATAAACACAGTCTCTCTTGAAAAGTCCTCCGACATAACCAGCAGTCTCTCATCAACATATTTAGAATTTTGGCATACAGATGCTGATCGCCAAATGATTCAACAAGTGCTGCAGAATGAAGGAGTATCTCATAATGAGCGGCTGATAGCAGTTAATTTAGGCACAACTTGGCAAACAAAACGTTGGGATGCACGTAATTTCGCCGAGGTTATCAATCAAATCTCAAGCGCTGCACCCGATGTCAAAATCATCTTAACTGGTTCAAGTTCAGAAGAAATAATCGTAGAAAAATTGTCACTTTCAGAATCAATAATAAATCTCATCGGAAAAACTGATATATTGCAGCTCGGTGCATTATTAGAACGGTGTGAGGTGTGTCTAACCTGTGATAGCGGCCCGATGCACATAGCGGCTGCCGTAGGTACGCCGACTGTCGCTCTCTTTGGTCCAACAGATCCAAAACGTCATAGACCTTATGGCACCGGCCATACTGTCATTGAGAAACCGGTTCCGTGTAGACCATGTTACAAACGCACTTGTCATCGTCAAGATACGCCGCACCTATGCATGCAGGAAATTAACACGACTGATGTTGTAAAAGTCTTAGTACCAAAGTTAAATCTGAAAAATCCTAACGATTCGACATAGAATATTAGAAGAGGTGTAGTAAATTTAGATGATACGAGCATTAATTTTTGATTTCGGCGGCACTTTAGATGGAAATGGAATCCACTGGTTAGAGCGAACCTACCAGTTTATTCAGAAACACCATCCTAAAATCACACGACAGGAATTTGACGTTGCAGATAAAGCAACAATAACAGAATTCGCATTTGGTGACGATTCTATTGATTGGTCTTATCAGGAAGGTTCAATGCTACCTGTCGGAGCAGTCGCAAGTAGCCAGGCTGCACGTTGCACTTTGCGAGAAACTTCAGATGCAATCGCCACGGGCATTTTTAAACGACTTGATTTAAGTGAGCAATTGAAAGACAAATATGTGGAATGGTTTTGCAAAGGAGTTTCACACAGCCTTGCAAAAAATAGACAATGGCTTGAAACACTACATGGGACTTACAAACTTGGGGTAATTAGTAATAACTTTGGGAATACTCGCGGATGGTGTGATGAATATCAACTCTCCTCTTTGTTTGATGTAATCATAGATTCTACCGTGTTCGGTGTAGCAAAGCCTGATCCACGCATCTTTAAAGCCGCTTTAGCAGAGTTGAATGTTTCAGCTGCCGAATCTATCTATGTGGGTGATAGCTATAGAGCAGATATGATAGGAGCAAAAAAGGTTGGTATGTGGACTGCTTGGATGGTCGGAAACCAGCCAAAAGAGTGTTTAGACTTATCAGTTGTAGATGTCCAGCTCTCCCATTTGCACGAATTGAGTGACTTTCTGTCAACCGTAAAATCCTAAAGGATCCCGGTTTTGCAACGGGTAGATTATAAACGGAATCAGGTTTACATCGTTTTAACATGAGGAGACATTAAGATGTGGAAGTTCATTGCAACTTTGGGACTGACATTTGCTCTTATTTCTTGCAATGTAGCAGAACAAGAAGCAGAAACGATTGCCAAAATTGATGAAAAGGTCAAGGAGTGGAGCCTCAAAGACACGAAAAATAAAACGCATTCCCTGAAAAAACTTCGCCATAAGAAAAAAGCGGTTGTACTGATATTTCTCGCAACGCAATGCCCTGTGCTGGACGATTATGTAGAGCGCATCGCTACTTTAACGAAAGATTACAAGGAGAAAGGGGTGCAGTTTGTCGGAATCCATTCCAATAAGCATGAAAAGGTTGAAGAAATTAAAAAGTATCGCGAGAAACATAACTTTGAATTTCCCATTCTCAAGGATCCAGATAACGAAATTGCTGACTATTTTCAAGCACGTAGAACACCAGAGGTTTTCCTTATAGATGCGGACAACAGGCTCCGGTACAGAGGCGCCATTGACGATAGCCGAAAAACACCTGAAAATCGTTATCTACGGAATGGACTGAATTTGGTATTAGCGGGAAAAACTATTCCGGATAAGCAGAAAAAAACGCGTGCAATCGGGTGCACCATTAAACGGGTTAGAAAAGCAGATTTAGATCGAACACCTTAGAACAAAAATAAAAGTCCATTTACTTTCTCAAAAATTATTGGAGAATAATATGCGCCGCTTTTTATCTTATTCATTGCAAGTAATTCTTAGCATCATCTTTGTCAGTTTTCTCCTTGTATTCTTTGTAACCTGTTTTGGTATCGGCGTTGCAGGTGGATTTATATTCGGATGCTGGGAAGATGTGGCAGCGCTTGATCTCCAAAAATTAGAATATAAACGAGATAAACAAACATGGCGGCAGCATCTTGAAGTGTACTCATCAATTTGTGAAGTGCAGCTCCAGGATACCGCCGTTTTTTTAATAGATAAACTAAACCGTCTGGAGTACGAAAAAATTGAATCCGGTGGCATTGGCATCAACTACGCTGGTGAATACCTATCGCAACTGAACGGAAAAAACGGAGAACAAAATGGGACTATTCATATATTCCTTCGTCAATTTGATTATCCGTATATGGAAGGAGATACTGACGCAAAACGCCTTAATCTTTCCATAAAAAATGGAAAAATTGAATCTATTCGAGATAATACAGGCAACTCAATCCGAAATTTTTTCCTTGAACCTGAACTGATTGACGAATCTTCTGGAGATGACTACGGAACCACACGCAAAATTATACCACTCGACGAGATGCCAAAAAAACTTGTCAACGCATTTATTGCAATTGAAGACAGACGATTTTATCAACATACAGGGATTGATATTATCCGACTCGGAGGTGCAATTAAGGATTCTCTTAGAGGTGGTGAACGAATTAGCGGTACAAGTACACTCACACAGCAGTTAACGCGGAATATCTATTTGGAATCTGAGAAATATGAGCGGACCCTTGCACGAAAATTCCGTGAAATCTTACTTGCATTTAGAATAGAAAAATCGTTGTCAAAGTCTCAAATTTTGGAAGCATATCTCAACTATATTGACCTCGGACGATTTGGAGGTCAACAACTTTTCGGGGTTCAGAAGGCATCCAAAGAATTCTTTGGCAAAGAGGTATCCGAACTTGAATTCCACGAATGTGCTTTACTCGCTGGACTTCCCAAGGCACCAAGCAAACTTTCACCTATTAATCCAAAAACTCGTGAAAATTCCATTAAACGACGTAATGTAGTGCTCAAAGCAATGTACGACCAAGGGTTACTTACATTTGAAGAGTACAATTTTAGTCGGAATCAACCCTTGAAAGTTCAGGAACCATCAAATACTTCTGTAAAGTTAAAACAGGAAACTGCAGGACATTTTATACACCATATTAAGTTAGAACTTGATAAAATTCCAGAACTTCAAAGTAGATTGTATAAAGATGGGCTGAAAGTCTACACTACAATAGATATGTCAATGCAATCTGTGGGGATGGATGTTGTTGCGGATCATTTACGATATTTGGATAGAGAATTTGGGAAACACCTGCCAAACTACGACGTAAATAAAGACAATCCACAAGGCGTTCACCCGAAAGATAATTATTTGCAGGCAGCACTCATTGCATTTGAACCACAGACTGGACATGTTAAAGCGATGGTGGGCGGACGAGACTATCGTATTGATGGTACAAATCGTCATATCGCTGATATGAATAATTATAATTTCTTAAACCGTGCTGTAGGAAATTCAAAACGCCAACCAGGGTCAGCATTCAAACCGATCGCCTTCGCTGCACTGATGGAGGAACCTGCCCTAATAACCCCCGCATCAATTATCGTTGATGAACCCTGGACTATCCAACACGTTCCTGGACAATGGTGGACAGTGGATAACTATATTGAGGGTAAGCACTATGGACCTGTCACGGTCCGGAGTACACTCTCAAAATCTATTAACGTTCCAACAGCAAAAGCAGCTTGGGAGACCCCTGAAAATGAGGATGGTTATAGAGAAGGGATTGTCCGCATTGTAAAACTTGCCAAAAGGATGGGAATTTCGACACCTTTGAATCCTAAACAACCTGCGTTTATTTTAGGGGCATCTGGTGTGACAGTACTTGAATTAACATCCGCGTATGGTATCTTTGCCAATCGCGGTATTAAAGTAGAACCAAGTTACATTCAGTATGTTACTGATCAGAATGGCATACCGATTTATCCTCCTAAAGACCATCAGCCAGATCAAACCCGCATATTAGATGAAAAGATCGCATATCAGATGACTTCGTTTTTAGAGAGCGTTATTAAACAGGGAACAGGCATACGTGCTATATCAAAATATCATGATTATCAAATAACTCGACCAATAGCTGGAAAAACAGGTACTACGAATGATTATGTAGATGCTTGGTTTGTAGGCTATACCGCGGATCTCATTGTTGGGGTTTGGGTCGGACTTGATAAACAAGGACGCAATCTCAAAAACTACAATCAAGAAGGGGCGAAAGCAGCTTTGCCTATCTGGGCACGCTTCATAAAAGAAGCAGCACGCGGTCCAGAAAAGGAACTTCCTGTGCCTGAAGGAATTGAATTTTGGGAAATTGATAAAACCACAGGGTTATTAAGAAACAAAGACAAGTGCCCACCGGAAAACATTAGCAACGAACCTTTTATTAAAGGACAGGAACCCACAAGAATTTGCGATCGACATTAGGATGCAATGTTTCCTAATTTACCTTTACACAATGTTTATCCCATAATACATTAAATTTTTGAGAAAAATATGGTATACTAAAAGATACACCCTAAACACAAACACATGATTTCTCACAAGGCCCCTACTAAGGAACAGAGATGAGAGAGCATTTTGACGCGCGACCAACAATTTCTCCTATTAATGTAAATCCAGAAATACCGTCAAAGCCATTTGAGTTAGTCTCAGAATTCGAACCGCAAGGTGATCAACCACAAGCAATTGATAAATTGACTAACGGCATTCTACGCGGCGATAGAGCGCAAACGCTATTAGGTGTTACAGGTTCAGGTAAGACGTACACGATGGCGAATGTGATTCAGAACATCCAACGTCCAACACTCGTCATCTCCCCAAATAAAACGCTCTCTGCCCAGCTTTACAATGAGTTCAAATCCTTTTTCCCACACAATGCCGTCCACTATTTCGTAAGTGATTACGAGTACTACCAACCAGAGGCGTACATCCCTTCAACAGACACATTCATTGAAAAAGACGTTCGGATTAACGAAGAAATTACGAGAATGCGGCTCGCGTCTACTGCTTCCCTTATGTCAAGACGCGATGTTGTCATTGTAGCAAGCGTTTCATGTTTATACGGGCTTGGATCACCACGCGAATTTGAAGGGCAGAAAGTTGATTTAGAAATCGGGAAAACTATCAAACGCGATGAATTTCTACGTTCCTTGGTGGATATCCAGTACGTGCGTAACGATATTGATTTTTGGCAAGGCACTTTTCGTGTCCGTGGAGATGTCGTTGAGGTATTCCCAGCCTATAGTGAAAGCGCATTTCGCATAGAACTTTTTGGAGACGAAGTTGATAGAATTTGCGAAATTGATACGACTACTGGAGAAATATTAGCAAAACAGAATACGCTGGAAATCTATCCTGCAAAGCACTTTATGACAGATGCCGATCTCTTTGAAGAAGCACTCATTAATATTGAGCTCGAACTCCATGAACGGATTACCACATTTGAGAAAGACAATAAATTGTTGGAGGCGCAACGTATTGAACAACGAACCCGCTTTGATTTAGAGATGCTTCGCGAGGTAGGCTATTGCTCAGGAATTGAAAACTATTCACGACATCTGTCCGGATTGCAACCAGGAGAACCCCCATATTGCCTCCTAAACTATTTTCCAGAGAATTTTCTACTATTCATTGACGAATCGCATGTAACAATCCCCCAATTGAAAGGTATGTATCGTGGTGACCGTGCAAGAAAACTCACGCTTGTAGAATACGGTTTCCGTTTACCTTCAGCATTAGACAACCGCCCACTACAATTTGAAGAGGTAGAGGCATATCTGGATCAGGTTATCTTTGTTTCTGCTACCCCCGGCAAGTATGAGATAGAGGAAAAAGGAGGGGGCCAAATCGTTGAACAGATTATCCGTCCGACCGGATTGATAGATCCTCAAATTAGCGTTCACCCGGTACGTGGGCAAATTGATCATCTCATCGGAAAAATACGGGAACGCGTCCAACAGAAACAGCGGGTACTTGTCACAACACTCACAAAGCGGATGGCAGAAGATTTAAGCGAATATTTTATAGAGGCAGGTATTCGGGCAAACTATATGCATTCTGAAATTGATGTGTTTGACCGCGCCCGAATTCTGCGGCAACTCCGCGAAGGTGAATTTGATGTACTTATCGGTATTAATCTATTGCGTGAGGGGCTTGACCTGCCAGAAGTTTCACTTGTTGCAATTTTGGATGCGGATCGTCCCGGTTTCCTCCGATCTGTTACCTCCTTGGTCCAGACATCCGGCCGTGCTGCACGTAACGTTGACGGAGAAGTTCTGCTATATGGCGATACTATTACAGAAGCAATGGCAGAAGCAATGGCGGAGACACAACGCAGACGAGATATACAGTTGAAATACAATGAGGAATACAACATAACACCTGCAACGATTCAGAAAGCAATTGAGCAGCTTATCTCTGAAACGAATGAGGAATACATAACTGAGAAAACGAAGAAAGATGAGAAAACTATTCCTATTCCTGTTCCTGTTATTGAAGAGGCTAATGAGGAAGATATTAAAGCGACGATTGACGATTTAACACGTCAGATGCATAAGGCTGCTATTGACCTTGAGTTTGAACTCGCAGCATCGTTACGTGACCAAATATCAGAACTAAAAGAGCAGGTCCCCCCACAGAATACTAATACCTAATTAACCTGATCTGTCTTGCTAAGTGTGCGGTTAGGAAACCGCACCATAGGCGTCAATTTAAGGGATAAATTCGTTGTAGGAATGTCTCCAGTCTCGTGAATTAACGCCAAATACGCCAAATCAACGGTATGAATCATGGCGAATCATGTAGGATACCACACGCGTATTCTACCACGCGCATTCGTCTTTAGACATTCCCCGTATGGTATTTGGCGTTGATTCATGGGACTAAGGAAAATACCGAATTATTATTTTAATCTTCATGAAGTATACCTAACAGGATGGAGATGGATGTATTCCCCCTTGATAAGGGTTGAAAAGTCGTTATTTCGATGTTTTAACCCTCTAAATCTCCTTATCAAGGGGACTTTAAGAGGAAGTGCGTAAGTCCTGAAAGTGTACGGACATCTTTGAGCTTGCATTATCTTGTTATAGGTTCTACTCCTATCACAGCCGGGAGGAGTAAGGCACGTCTTGCGGGGAGACGAAAAACCCTGTTCCTAAAAATCATTGTAAACCCGCCAAAAATTAGCGGAAGCCTTGACAATTCAATCCGTTTTTGGAATAATGAGTAAAGGTTAAGGTAGAAAAAGCAAATATAACAACCAATAGGAGGTACATTCCAATGGTACACACAAAATCCTCTTTCTTCTTAATCATTTTCCTGTTAATCACAGTGGTTACTTTCATGACAGGACTTGAGGCACAAGATACCGAAAATAATCGTGCACCTATACAAGAATTCGTCAAAAAGGCACAAGAACATGTCAAGCAAAACCAAATAGAGGAAGCAATAGAAATCTACGAACGGATTGTGATAGCGGCACCAGAAAACG
>JAJDWA010000012.1 GCA_022825825.1 Candidatus Poribacteria bacterium | reverse complement strand
TCTGTCCACAAAAAATACGGAGATCGTCTTGATATTCGCAGCGTGCGGTATCGTGTGATGGAAATAGCAGGGAAAACGCATTCAGTTGCCTCAAAAATAGTCCGAACAAAAATGTGTCCTGCGGATGTGCGGCTCGTTGTGCTCCGGACACGCCCAAAAAAGTCAAAACCTTATCGGTATTTTCTTGTTTTCACAACAGATATAACGGTTGAAATATCACAGATTTGTCAAACACTATCGCCACAGATGGCAGATTGAGACGGCATTCCGCGATGTTAAACGAAACTTCGGTTTTGCTAAGTATCAAGTCAAATCCCGGAAAAGCATCAATCGGTTTGTGCAACTCAGTTTCGTCGCAGCAAGTTTGGCGAAACTCCTATTTACAGGACACCCCAAACAGAAAGGGTGAAAGTTGAAGATGTTTGCCAACAACTCGGTATACATTGGTATCGTCCTGTTCGGTTCACACTCGGACTATGTGCTGCTTTTCTCCGCTTGCGAATAGCACAAACGTTATATTCTGTGAGTTCCAAACAAAAATCGGACTCACAGAATATTATATAGGTTTTCGGCAAATCAACGATACACATACTCAAAGGAATACCTGAAGCTAATAATTTTGTTCAACTTTAGTATAGGACAAAAGCCCATTTTATTCAACTAAATTTTTGGCGAAGGTATTGTAATATATAATGTGTCATTTGCTGGAATATCTTGTAGGAGCGAGCTTTGCTCGCGACCGTTCGTCCTTTGTCGCGAGCAAAGCTCACTCCTACAGGAAGAAAGGTCCCTTCAGCAGACAATAGTTGAATCTCTTAATGAACAGTATTTATTAGAATTGGTATTAGTAAAAAGGTGTACAGGTAACGTGCCATCGCCGTTCCGTTATCATATTAAGATTATATCACAGTTCCTATTCTAAGAGACACTTATTTACCGAGATTGAAGTAAAGCATGCCGTTGCTTTGTGTGCCTACATATAATGTGTTTCCAGCAACAGCAAGAGACGTTACATTATCAGGAATCTCTGAAACGACCTGTTTCCAAGTGCCGTTTTCTAAGCGATATACGCCTGTATTTATGGTGATACCATAAAGTGATGTGCCGTCAGCAGCCAAATGTTCCATAATGAGATTCGTTCCTTCTGCATCGGTGATTGCACGCCAAATTTTTCCGCTATCTGATGTAGTGACACCAGCATCTGTCGCTACATACACCGTGGAACCCGAAAATATGATCTCTTTGAAAGTTTTAAATTGAAATGGCAGTGTTGCGGTAAGATCGATCCAACTCATATTATTTCCGCTATCAAACGATACGACAAGGTGACCATCTCGTTTGCCGACGTAGACGGTGTCCCCTGAAACAGCAAGTTTGAGCTCTCTCTCTGCTATTTTCCAAGACAAATTAGCGGTTTCTTCCTGTTCGGTGTCGTACCATTCTGTTTCACCGGGTTCCCATCGGAAGAGCTTAAAGTTGTATTCCATATAAAACGTATCGCCACTGACTGCAAACGGCCCCCTTAACCCCAATTTGCGAAGTCTGTCTTGGTATGATTGGCGAAAGTTTTTGTGTATTGAACCCATTTGAGCCATCCATTTAAAGAACTGTGTTGCACCAACAGAACTTTCTTGTATTTGTTCAAAGTAGGACTTATCTGATCCTTTATCTGGCTCTTGATACAGTAGGTTGAATAGTGACGATGCGTTAAAAACTGGCATGCCTTTAATCGGTACTAACGTGTTGCGATCCTCAGAAATCCGATACAGACTCATGAGGACCCAGCTGGTAGGTTCTCGACCTTTTGCATATAGTACACCATCAGACTCTGCTATCCGAGTAAAAAAAGGTATATGTTCTTGAATTTGTATGTCAGGATTCACCACACGCCAAGATTTTCCCTTATCACTGGATTTAAACACCCATTTGTCATTTATACCCCCTGAAAACATCGCATAGAGGGAGTTAGATGTGTTTTGTTCTTTATTCGTCTTGACACAAATTAGGTCGATAATTTCTCCTTTCGTCCCATGATTAAACATTTTCCACGATAAACCGCCATCAATTGAGCGATAAGTCCCAGAATGCCCTTGTAAATAAAATGTGTTTTTATTTAACGCTACTGCTTCGTGAACACTATAAGATGTCAGTGGGATATTGGGGTTTTTTTCAAGCGTCCATGTGTCGCCGTTGTCAATTGAGCGAATCACCGCAGCACCTCGCCAACCTATGACTAATACTGTGTCTTTCGCTGCGACAAGCGTTGCTTGAGGTAAATCTTCAAACGGTTCAGCTCCCATGATAGGCGAGGCATTTTTCGGTGTTATATCTGTCCACGACTGTCCTTTATCAGTTGATCGGAAAAGCCACCAGGTCCGTTCCTGTGGTCCAACGTTTTCCCAATCAAATTCTGCCAACACATAAAGATGGTTTTCAGTTCCCGCAAACGAAACAATTTTTTTAGCTTCAGGTGCCGGAAATTGCAAACGTTGCCAGCTATCACCGTCAAGGTGATGTAAGCCTGTGCTTGTTGTTGCGAATAGCGTGTTTTGAATTACCTCCAATGTGTTCACTTCTCCTGTCAATCCGTTGTCAACAATATTCCACGTCTTTCCAATATCCTCAGATACGAAAATTTCATGTTCAAGAGCAAGGTAAAACGTATCATCCATCACCTCAAATCCAACGAGCCATCCTTCTGGACATCTATCAAATGAAATCCAGGTTTTTCCATCATCCATTGAAGCGAAAAGTTCGTTTAGTGCGCTTTCTCTTCCTCTTTTTGTTACAGATACAACAACATAGAGGGTATCGTTCCACTTCGTCATAGAGACTGCATCATACGGTATATCAGGTTGTAGTGAACTAATATCGCTAACATGCTGCCATTCAGTTCCATCAACTGGTAGTTTATACAGTATATCTTTCCAGCCTTCATCATAAACAATGTAGATTTCTCCCTCGGGTGTTGGGAATAACGTCATCACATGCCCTGATCCTACTGGCCCGTTTTCCTGAATCCACTGTTGTTTGGGAACAGAAACGTCTTCTCCTTCCCCTTGCGCTGCAGCCAGTAAGACCTCATCTGGTTTTTGACCGTCATTATCACTTACACCAAGGGCATTTGTGTTCCCAAGCTGACGACGTACATCCGGTTCTGCTTCAAGGTTTTGCACTATAGGTGCGTCAATGAGTTCAACAGCCATCTCGGTTTGTGCATCCAAACTATAGGGTTGCTGAAAACGCGTTAAATATCGACTGCTTATACCAAGCATCAACACAATCAAAATAGCACTTGATGCAGCAATCGCCCACGGCACCAAGGGTTTACTACCAGAAGGTGCGGCGGGTTTCATACGTGAAATCGCTTGCATGATGTTATCAGTAAGATGTGGCGTAATTTGGAAATTCTCTAATGCTTCTCTTATCATGGGTTCCTCCTTTTTTAGATGCTGTCGCACCCGGTAGAGCCGATTCTTAATCGAACTTACCGATACACCTAAAAATCTGCTTATCTCTTCATACGTCATTCCCCCGAGGTAGTAGAGTGTGATAACCGTCCGGTCACTTTCTTGTAACTTCGCAAGCAACTTCTTGACGACTTCGCGCTGCGCTTCTACTGATGCCCGCTCGTTTTCCGCAATGACATAGCTGGAATAGGTCGCTTTCTCCAACTCCACACTGCTTGTGCTTTCCAAAGACTGTGTGCGTAAACGTTTCTTGCTAAGCCACGTCTTGCAGTGATTCGCCGCTATCACATAGAGCCAACTTGCAAAAGACTGTGGTTCCTTTAGCGTTGACAGCCTCTGATATGCCTTCAGGAATGTTTCCTGCGTAATATCCTCGGCGATGTGGAAATCGCCAATCTTCCGCCACACCAGTGCATGCACCGACTTCTGATATTTTCTTACGAGCGCGGAGAACGCAGTATCATCACCATCAAGGACACGTTGGATGAGTTCAACATCAGCATTTTTCATCTAATACCTCTGAAAAAGGGAGTCCATCATTTCATAATCAACATATAGTGACTCGACTTGAAGTCAAAAAGTCTCATAATTCTTCAAAAAAAAAAAGAGGAACAATAGATAATGTATTAATAACGTGAATTCGGTTAAACTTTTAATTTCTAACTTCTTTCAAAGGTCTCTTCTTGTTCGAGCGGCCTTGTCTAAAATATTGAGAAAACCCAACAATTGAATGGCTCTGTATAATACTTGAAAACCTGTTGATATTCTGATAATATAGTTTCTAAGTGGAAAGAGGGTCATTTCAAAAAAATAGTTATACTGAAAGGATAACCTCTTTTTTATTTTTTGTCTCTAAAAATCTTAAACTGTCCAAACTATAGTAACTTTAACATATTGGCATAATATAGATAATATTTTTTTAACTTAAAACATATTTTGTCCGTGGGAGATATGCAATGAAAATAGTTGAGGTAAAAACCTATATGGTAGACGTACCGCCGCCACATTGGGGTGGTAGATATTGGATTTTTGTCAAATTAGTGACTGACGAAGGAATTGAAGGTATAGGCGAATGCACCTATCACACTAGACTGAACCACGTCGTCATTGAATTAATCAAGGATTGGGGTGAACGTTATCTCATCGGAAATGATCCATTTCGGATTGAAAAGATTTGGTCAACACTTTATGAAGGCCCTTGCGTGCGGCACCCTGGCCCGCTTGCTACGCCAGCGATGAGCGCAATAGAAATGGCGTGTTGGGACATTGTCGGGAAAGCAGTTAACCAACCCATTTACAATCTTTTGGGAGGCATGTTCCATGAAAAATTGAGGGCCTATTCCTATCTGTTGCATTGGCGGCACGGTGATTCGCCAGAAAAAACCGGTGAACTCGCGCTCTCTTACGTTGAAAAGGGATTTACTGCTGTCAAATTTGACCCAGTCCATCCACATACTGCGGACAGATTAGAAACACTCAACTATGCAGAAAGTGTTATCCGCGGGATTCGCGATGCTGTAGGTGATAAATGTGATATTCTTATCGGTACACATGGACAATTTAATACCAATAGTGCTATCCGCTTTGCCAAACGTGTTGAACCTTATGACCCACTCTGGTTTGAAGAACCTATACCACCTGAGAATGTTAAGGAGATGGCACGTGTCGCACAATCTACCAGTATTCCGATTGCTACAGGTGAACGGCTACTTACCAAATATGAGTTTGCGGATCTGTTGGAGCAGCAAGCGGCATCTATTTTGCAAATGGATTTGACAATAACAGGTGGAATCCTTGAAGCGAAAAAGATCGCATCTATGGGTGAAGCACATTATGCCCAAATCGCACCACACCTATACGGCGGTCCCATCGGTGGCGCAGCCAATATACAGTTAGATGTTTGTAGTCCAAACTTCCTAATTCAAGAGGGCATTCACATGTGGGACGGTTTTCATGCTGAAATTCTCAAAGAACCGATACAGTGGGAGAACGGGTACATCATTCCACCCACCGGACCTGGACTTGGCATTGAACTAAACGAAGAGGTATTAGAGAAACACGCAATTGAACTTTGAAGCCTATAAATCTTCTTGTAGGCGAGATTTGAAATTCCACCTACAGCATTACTTTAAAGGAAGATATGTCAACCGCAGACACACCGACGGGTACGCTTGACGAGCTGCCCAAATCAATTGAAGACACATTAAAAACGCTGGACATTGAATTTAAAGAGATCCGATTTGCTGTTCAAAGCGACATAAGCTCAACAGGGAGTTATGGTGAAGAATGGTTCGTGTTAACAGATGTGGCGATTTTTACCGTAACAGGTGCGGGTGAGGTGCTTCACTACATACCATATAAGAGTGTCCTCGGAATTCGTGCTGAGACTGTGGTAGATGCTGGTCTCGTTGTACTGGAAACAGAGGAAGGGACAGTAGACTTAATTCGTTATTCAAACGGTTGTGCGGCGAAGTTCGGGTTTGTCGCCCGTTTTATCGGGGATGAAATAGAATTTCGAGATGGTAACCGGGATGAGCCACCGATTTGGGACTATAAGGTTGAGGAACATTCTTGTAAAAGCTGTGGATTGCCACTTGCAGATGAGTACTCTCCATGCCCCGCATGCACTAAAAAACATAGGGTAATGTTACGTATTTTGACGTATATACGACCTTACCTCGGCAGAGCATTACTTTATATTTTATTCGTCATTGTCGGAACTCTGATTTCTCTAATCACACCCTATTTTTCAGGTATTCTAATTGATGATATACTATTGTTAAACGATGCTACTACACCTACACCTGATGATCAGACAACATGGTTAGGCAACACATTCCGAGCGATCCATCCAGTAGCATTAGCTTTAACTATTGCGGTTGGGGCGCTGTTAGTTACCCAAATTATTAGCATTTTATTTAATATCATTCAATCTCGGTTAGCGGCATGGCTTACGTTTCGCATTGCAGCGAATATACGTGCACACGTTTATGATCATCTGCACAATCTGTCTATCCGATTTTTCGATAAACGAACTACAGGCACTGTTATCTCACATATCACCGAGGATAGTGAGCGACTACAGGACTTTCTGTTAGAAGGGATGTCGTTCCTTAGTGTGCAACTGTTTATGTTTTTCGGGATAGGCACTGTGTTATTTTTTCTTAATTGGCAATTGGCTTGTTTCATTTTGATCCCGATTCCGTTAATAGTGTTCGGTGCAGGTTGGTTTTGGCGGAAGGTGCGAAGTTTATGGCATCGCGCATGGCGACGCCGCTCAAAACTTTTTGATGTTGTTAACGATTCTGTGTCCGGCATTCGAGTTGTTCGTGCATTTGGTCAACAAAGGAGTGAAGTCAACCGATTTGGTAGTGCAAACATTGATACACGAGACTATGAAACCAAAGCTGAGATGGTCTGGGCAACCTATTACCCACCGCTGATGTTTACTGTTCAATTTGGAACGCTCATTGTATGGTATGTCGGTGGTCTCGATGTTATAGGTGGAACGATGACACTTGGTACTTTAATGATGTTTCACATTTATCTCGCAATGTTCTATGAACCGCTACGATATGTTAGTCCACTCATCAATTGGGCTTCTCGCTCTATGACAGCAGCGGAACGACTTTTTGAGGTAATAGACTCACAACCGGAACAGTTTGATGATGGTAATCTTAAAGCAATACCAAATATTGTTGGAGAAGTCAAATTTCACAACATGACCTTCGGTTACGATGCACATAAACCTGTGCTTCGAGACATAAACCTTCACGTAAAGCCTGGTGAGATGATAGGACTTGTTGGGCATTCAGGTGCAGGAAAGTCTACCCTCATTAATTTAATCTGTCGCTTTTATACACCAGATGCTGGACGGTTAGAAATTGATGGTGAAGACATCAAGCAGATAAACCTCAAGGATTTGCGTAGACAGATTGGGGTCGTACTACAAGAGCCGTATCTGTTCAGTGGCACTATTGCAGAAAACATTTCTTATGCAAATCCTGATGCCGCAATGGAGGAAATTATCACTGCAGCAAAGGCTGCGAATGCTCATGAATTTATCATCAAATTTCCTGATGGATATGATACCGAAGTCGGAGAACGGGGTGGGAGCCTATCCGGTGGTGAGCGACAACGTATCTCAATCGCACGGGCAATTTTACATAATCCTCGTATCTTAATTCTTGATGAAGCCACCTCTTCTGTAGATGTGGAAACCGAGAAAAAGATTCAGCAGGCGATTGACAGGTTGGTACAAAACCGAACCACGTTTGCGATTGCACATCGGCTTTCAACACTTCGAAATGCGGATCGGCTTTTTGTGATAGAAAAAGGTAGAGGCGTTGAGTGTGGTTCTCACGAAGAACTCATGGAGGAAAAGGGTATTTACTACAAACTTGTAGAAACACAAAAGGAAGCCGCTAACGTTCGCGCTGATGCACAAATTGTGGAGAGATAAATGCAGAACGAAAATACCGAAGAACAAAACGCACCTGAGAACACCAAGGCTGTTGAACAAGATGATTCTACACAACGTTTTCTGGAGGCATCTGAACTTACGTTCACACGTTCTCAAGTAGGTACTGCGCGGCTTGAAATTCGCAAAGAGGCTTGCCATCTACGGGTAATAGTCCGTAGACTTATGCCGCTTAGTCATCCTGAACAATACATCTCGCTCGCTGCAGATGAGGACACTGAAATCGGAATCCTTGTTAACCCATCGGAACTTGCACCTGAAAGTCTCAAAATCCTAAACGAAGAATTAGACAAAAGATATTTCACGCCTATTATTCAAAAGATATATCGTGTGAAGGAACAATTCGGCATCCATGAATGGGATGTCCAAACGGAACGCGGGCGTGTAACGTTTTTAGTGCGTGGATTGAATCAGAATATAAAGCAATCTCCGCCTGCACGCCTATTTGTGACAGATGTGCGGGGAAATCGCTACGACATTCCAGATTATCGGGAGTTGGATGCAAAGAGTTTTTATCAAATTCAGCGGCATCTATAAATACACAATGAAAAATAAACGTCTTCAGGCAGTTATCGCCTCAGTAGTAATTCATCTCATCATCGCTGCAATTGCTGGGATGTATTTATCAGAACACTATTTGGGATTGAATGACGATGCTATTGATGTGAGATTTATCAAAAACACATCCACAAGGGATACAGTGCACAGAACACATAGAACAGTGGCATTTCCCAGAACTCAGCAAACAGCTGATCCATTGCGGATTCACATTCCCCCAACTAATCAAATTCCAAAAGTCGACATTTCAATTCAAGATACGACTGCTACACCGACGTTTGAAACAGATGTACTAAATCCTACCGATGTTTCTGTTCCGAGTCTCCGAGCCGAAACACAGCAACGGGTAGTTAATACTGTTAAGAGTACTCCTGTAGGTGTTCCAACAGTCCCATCAACAGCAGCAAAAACAAAACTGCGTTCCCCTGTTGTGATTAGTCCAAAGTCAAACACTCCTAAGACAGATACGTTCACTGAGTTGCTTGATGACACTTTACCGGAGGGAGGTTTAAAGGGTAGAAGCCTTAATGTCACCTTACAAAATCCTGTTCTGCTGCCGCAAGGACAATTGGGGGCAATTTTACAAGGCACAAATGATAATTTACGCGGTCATATTCGGATCATTCGGTTAAAACATTCGCTTTCAGATTGGTGGCAAGACCCGACCGCACTTCCTGCTCTCATGGAATGGATGGATAAACATACCACAATCCGCTTAGATATGAATTTTGAAGGTGGCTCCTTATCCCTGACAAATCCGAAGATTTTTGATGCCCCCCTCCTCGTAATGACTGGACATGACAAAGATATTACCGTTGGGCGCGGGCTTGCAAAAGAGGGTCCATTACAGAGTCGTTTTACTCCAGAAGAACGTGCCGCGCTACGGAAATACATCGTTGATGAAGGTGGTATGCTCTTTTTTGATGACTGCGGTTTTCACGGTCTTTTTGCGCATATTGTCGCTGAGGAATTGGAACAGATTTTTCCCGATTATCCACTTGAAATCTTACCGCATGAACATGAAATTTATACGATTCATTACCATCTCTCAAAACCACCTACAGGGGGTGATGTGTTTTGGGGCAACGAAAATAACGCACAGCCAACACAGTTCCGTTTTCAGAAAGGGATTATTATTGATAATCGATTAGCAGTCATTTACAATCGGAAAGATTATATGTGCGCGATGGAGACTGCAGAGATTGAGAGCCGTACGATGCTGCGGCTTCGGCACTCTCCTGATGTTTATCGGTTTATGACGAATTTACTGATTTATGCGTTGAAGTATGGGGGAAATACAGATAGATCGGGGTATAAGGAGTAAGTCCCTATTCCTATTTAGAAGCAAAATAACTGTGGAAAACGGTTAACTTTACCACATATCTAAAAATAAAAGAACTGTTGGTAGGAAAAGGACAAAGATTATTTCTACTGTGTAAAAGATAACAAGTGTGAGAGAAAAGATAGCAGAACCCCAACTACTAAACGGCCCATTTTTGTGAATACCGACATCCATATTAAAATCGGTATCATCCTGTTTCCTTATTGCATTGTAGTGGTATCGGTATAGTCGTTCTAACCAGAGGAAGAATCCATCCAGGATCCAAAATCCTATAATAAGAAAAATAAGCACCGCTGCCTCTGCAAGGACAAAAGAAACCCCACTCTCAAGATCAAGATAACTATGTTCATGAAAGGCGAAGAAAATATAAGTGGCGAATAAAACCTGTGATGTGATGACGAGTAACAGACTCCCGCCTTTTACCAAGAAACTGTTAAGTCCTAAACGGTTGATAACGGTTTGGATCATCTCTAAATGTTTTACAACTTTTTCGGTGCCATTCATAGTTTTTCGCATCCTATTCATACCTATGAAGAAGTTAGCATTGCGGCGATGTCTTCTGGTAGTTTAATATTATGTTTCTGTTCAAAATCTTCAACGTCTTCGTAGTCTTTACCAAAATTATCAATGATGATATTTTTCTCCAATTCTATAGCAGTTGTTAGGTCTGCTTTGGCTTTTTTCCATCTTTTAAGGTTTAGTAACGCCATACCACGATTGCAATATGCTTCTGCTAAGTCGGGTTCGCGTTCTATCACCACGTCGTAATCTTTGATGGCAAGTTCATACTTGCCTTTTCTACTGTAAACATTACCACGATTGTTATAGGGATGGACGAGGTCTGGTCGTAGTGTTATTGCTTGGGTATAATCTTTAATGGCGCGATCAAACTCCTGTTTTTCATAGTGAACAATACCACGGTTGTAATATGCATAAGCAAAGCTTGAATCAAGTTCTATTGCTTTGTTATAGTCTTTAATAGCCTGATCTATTTCACCTTTGAGTTTTAAAGCTATTCCTCTGTTATTATATGCTTCTGGTAAATTTGGGTCAAGCCTTATAGCTGTGTTACAATCTTCAAATGCGCGGTCATAGTCGCCTTTCATGCGGTAAGCTGCCCCGCGATTGCTATATGCCTCGGCATAGTTTTCTTTGCGTCTAATAGCCGTGTTAAAGTCTTCTATGGCGCGGTCAATTTCACCTTTATTACAATAAGCGATACCTCTATAGTTATAACCTTGCGCAAAAGTGAGTCTCCGATCAATTGCTTTGTTAAAGCGTTCAATGGTAATATCGTCCGGCGTCTGTTCTGCTTGTGTCTGCATGTTTATGTCTCCTTTTCCTTACTGGGTTGAGACGATTCAAGCTGCAAGTCATCTTTCCGTTGCTGCGTTTCTCCCTCGTAAACTTCTACACATTCCTTAAGGTGAGTGTCTTGGTTTCTAATAAACCCATGAAGATCATTATAGACTGTTTGGGTTGAGATACCGTGATGTTTTTGAAGATGGTCTAACATAGGTTCTTTGAGCAATCCAGGAATATCAATTATGATGTATTGTTTTCGTTCAAGAAAACCATTCGGAGGTCGAACGAAGATACTCTTTTGCGCTATAATGCGATTTTGAGGATTCCGAGGTGGTTTGATATAATCTTTTATCTTTTCAGTTTTCTCTAATAAGATAATCCTGCCGGGTTTGTTACGCGAACTCTCACATGCGAAAAAGAGGGCAATGTGGCTATCAGTTGTAAAGTCTATGAGATTGGTATAACCACCGAAGTGTTGGAGTTCGGTTAAAATTTCAAACTCATCTTTTTCATGGGTATAATCTTGTGACACTTCCAACATTTTCTTTTGGATATTTTCTACATAAAAATCCTCTGACTTTAATTCTTCCGGACATTCACGCCACAGGCTTGAAGACACCTTCTCATAGTGTTGAGGTTCGCCGCGATAAATGAAACCACCATCTTTTGATTTTGCCGCTATCTCTTGGACTTTTTCAAAGACTCGGTTTAGATTATCTTGGGGATCCGAGTCGTTAAGTTTATTCATTCTTTTTCACAATCACAGTATGTTTGGGTTAGATTGTATAATGAGTATATCAAATAACCAATTTGATTTTCAAGAGAAATGTTGACATGCAAGTGTATCCCGCACATCAGGAATCCGCTTGATCACGTAATCAGTGATAATCCGCGATTCAAACAATTTTCACGATGATTCTAAATACGATGGAATCCTACCATCGCAAAAATCACGGATGATCATGGATATTCCCATGACCAATCCGTGATCCAGACGTTTTTTACGGTGTAAAGGTGTGTTATTCTACAACCCACGTGTCGCCAGCATTGAGGAGTGCTTCAAGGTCACCTTCACCTCGCTGCTGTTTAGCAGAGGCAATCTGGTCAGCCATCATATCCTCATAGCAAGCATGCTGAACGCTTCGGAAGATGCCGATGGGTTGAGGCATTTCAGACATATCGCTCATGCGAGCGAGGAAGTTCGCTAAAGTGGTGTTTTCGGCATATTGATCATGCACAATCAGATCGTCTATGTCGTTTGTCACGGTAGTGACTTCAGGTTGGAAGTTTTTCAGGCGGATACCTTTTTCGTTTTCTTTTCCAAAGAGTAACGGTTCGCCATGCTCAAGTTGGACGGTATTATCTGCTTTGGTTGACTTATCCGTATAGAGTTCGAAAGCATTCTTATTAAAAATAGGACAATCTTGGTAGATTTCTATAAAGGATGTGCCTTTATGTTCAAACGCAGCTTTAATAATTGAACGTAAGTGATTGGGGTCTCTGTCAAGCGAGCGTGCGACAAAGGTTGCCCCCGCAGCCAGAGCAAGACTAATCGGATTAAAAGGAGTTTCAAGCGAACCGAACGGACTGGATTTTGTGTCTTTTCCCTGTTCCGAAGTGGGGGAATATTGCCCTTTGGTAAGCCCGTAGATACGGTTATTGAAGAGCAGGACATTGATATCAAAGTTGCGGCGCATGAGATGGATGAAATGGTTCCCACCGATAGATAGTGCGTCCCCATCCCCAGTGATAACCCAAACCGAGAGATCCGGATTTGCCATTTTCACGCCTGATGCAATAGTTGGTGCTCTGCCGTGGATCGTATGAAATCCGTAGGTGTTCATATAGTACGGAAAACGACTTGAACATCCAATACCAGAGATAAAGACAATATCCTCTTTAGGAATACCCAATTCAGGCATAATTCGTTGTGTTTGCGCGAGAACCGACCAGTCACCGCAACCGGGACACCACCGAACATCCTGATCGGATTCAAAATCTTTTTTGCTTAACGTAGGCACCCCAGCTGGAATGCCTGAAGATTTTTCTTTTTGCATAAGTGTGCCTGCCTCTTTGCACATGAGCCGAGACTTTTTGGTAAAGAGCAATTTTCTTTTAATCCCAGCATATTTGTGTTTTAGATATAATTTTCGATTTTAGACTCCAGTTCAAAAACATGAAACGGTTGACCTTGGATTTTGTTGAATCCAACAGCATCAAACAGATATTCGCTTCGGATTAATTGACGGAGATGTCCACTATTCAATTCAGGAATTAAAACAGTTTTGAATCGGCTAAGAATTTCGCCCAAGTCATTTGGAAACGGATTAAGGTAACGCAAATGCACATGACCTATAGCACAACCTGCTTCAATTTTGTTTTCAACAACAGTTCTGATTGTTCCAAAAGTGCCACCCCATCCGAGTACAAGCAGGTCACCTTCTTGTACGCCAAAAATTTCTGTGGGCGGGATTTCATCGGCAATGCGTTTGACCTTTTCTGCTCTGATGGTAACCATCCTCTCGTGATTTTCAGCATCATAACTTACACTGCCTGTTATATCGGACTTTTCTAAACCTCCAATACGGTGTTCAAGTCCGGGAGTGCCGGGCTTTGCCCAAGGGCGTGCAAGAGTTTCGGCATCTCTCATATACGGTTCAAAACCGTTCACATCGGTTTGGAAATCGGGTTCAATTTTTGGAAGATCCGCAATATCGGGAATCTGCCACGGCTCCGCACCGAGGGCTATATAAAGTTCTGAAAGGAAGATAACTGGAGTCCGATACTTCACAGCGATACGACACGCTTCAAAAACAGTTTCAAAACAGTCAATTGGACGACATGCCGATAGGATCGGAACCGGTGATTCTCCGTTTCTACCGTAAAACATCTGTAGTAGGTCTGCTTGTTCTGTTTTTGTCGGCATTCCTGTTGAGGGGCCGGCTCTTTGGATATTGCAAATAACAAGAGGTAATTCAGTAATCATCGCGAGGTTAATCGCTTCAGATTTTAGGGCAAGCCCTGGACCACTACTACCAGTCGCGCCAAGGGCACCACTAAAAGCAGCACCGATAGCAACCCCAACAGCAGCAATTTCGTCTTCCATCTGCATTGTCACAATGTCAAAGTTTCGATAGTTTGCTAATCCATGAAGAATATCACTTGCAGGTGTAATCGGGTAGCTGCCGTAAACCAACTGTAACCCAGATTGATGTGCAGCTGCCACGAGTCCCAAAACAGTTGATGTGTTGCCTGCAATATTTCGGTATTTCCCTGGGGCAAATTTTGCGGGTTTCACCTCATAAGAGGTCACGAATTGTTCAGTTGCTTCACAGTATGTATTACCTGCTCGAAGTGCTAAGATATTTGGTTCAATAAGGTGCGGATTTTTAGTCGAAAATTTGGTTTTAACCCATCTTATGGTGTAATCCATAGGCCGGTTGTATAACCACAAAATCATACCGAGGGCAAAAAAGTTTTTACACAGGTCCCGCTTACTCAAATCGAGGTCGGTATCTTCAAGTGCTTTACGAGTAAGTGTTGTCAATTCGACAGGAAAAACCTGATATTTTGTGAGCGTATCGTCCTCTAATGGATTGTCTGTGTAGCCAGCAAGTCGTAAATTTTTGCGTGCGAAATTATCAGAATTGACAATTAGGATACCGTTATCTTTTAATTTATGTAAGTTGACTTTTAATGCAGCAGGATTCATCGCTACAAGGACATCACAAGTATCACCAGGTGTGTGTATGGTTTCACTGGAGAAGTGTAATTGGAATCCTGAGACCCCAGCAAGCGAACCTGCAGGGGCTTTAATTTCAGCTGGGTAATCGGGCAACGTAGCGACATCGTTCCCGACAATAGCGGAGGTTTCTGTCATTTGCGTTCCGATTGTTTGGGACCCATCACCTGAGTCTCCAGCAAACAGAACTGTTGCCGCCTGAATTTGCTCTACTTGCTTACGCATCAGTGTTCAGCCTTTTTATATGCTATTTGGTAGAGGTGAGACCACAGAGTCCACCTATAAAAGACCTCGTCCATGTGTTATGCTCCTTCTCGTGCTTTCAAAGCATCGCGTACTGGATTAGGGGGCAATGTCAGAACCTCTTGTGGAAAATACTCCACGAGATAAGAGATAACATCTCTAATTGATACCATGCCGATTGGGTGTTGCTGTTCATCAACTATTGGTAAGTGTCGAAAACCGCCTCGTGCCATATACAAAATCGCTATGTTCAACATATCTTCTGCCCTTGCTGTTTGCGGATCAGCTTTCATGAATTGTGTCACAGGAATTTGTGTTAGATCGCCCATCTGTTTGTTTAAAACTTTGCGTAATACGTCACGTTCGCCAAAAATACCACGAAGCACACCCTCTTCTACAATGGGCGCAGCACCAATATGATGTGCAATTAGCAGATCAATCGCGTCTTGCGTACTTGCCGAAATGTTGATCGTAACACAAGACCGCATTAGGTGTCGGAGCGGCACCTGAATTTCACCTACTTGCAACGCTTTAAGAGACGCCTCCGCATCTTGATCCATTTGTGCTAATTCTTCATCAATTGCTTGGTCATAAAGCATAGTTATGCGCCTCCTTCCTGACTCTCAATAAATATAGCGACGTGATCTAAAATATCACGTGTTGAAATCAATCCGATCGGAAATTCTTGATTCTGGTCATCCCAAATACAGAGGGGAACATGTCGAAAATGTCCGAGGTGCATAAGATTCAAGGCGAAAGCAATCGGATCGCTTGCGCGTAACGATTCCGGGTTTGCTGACATGATTTCTTCAACGTTGACGTTTGTAGGATCTAACCGTTTTCCACACACATGAACGAGCAGGTCACGATCAGTGAGAATCCCAACTAAACGTTGTTCACTGTCAACAACAAGGATACATCCGAATCCCTCTGCTTGCATAATGTCAACAGCATCTGAGACCGGGGAACCTACTTGGACGGTGGTAGGTTGTTTGTAATCAAGTGTGCTAATCGGTAACGATAATGTTCTCGCGTCCATCGTATAGACTCCTTGATGTTAACGTTAGAAAATAGGGTTGGGTTTCTTATTGTTTCTTATTAGGATACTATATTTGCTATGAATTTGCAAGTAAATTTTGGTGTGGCATTATCAGGAGTAAAAATAGAAACAGATTAATTTCTCAACGCTACCGTAACCGCACGCGAAGACGGAGAACCCCAGCCGGGAACGACCATACTCCATCTTCCTGCCGGCCCGCCAGCAATCATCAGAAGCAGATCATCTTCCGAATATCGCTTTGTCGTCTCAGCAATATAGCGTCGTACATCTGCTTTGCTGAAGCCATCTGCTGAAATTGTTTTTGCATGTTCAATTCCGATAACAATAAGTGTTTCACCACTGCTGTTGCCAGGAGAAGAGATATTTTGACAGATAGTATTAAGAATTTCTTCCGCTGTGTTACTGCCATGATCGTTCACACTCTGTGGCCCCACACCAGCGAAGACGGTCACAGTACTCTCATTTGGCTGAAAGTCGCGTTCAACGTGGAGCGGATCCCAAGGACTTTCCTCCTCTTTTTCTGCTATGCAACAGGTATATTTGCCGACATGTCCAAAGGCAGCACGGTCTAATTCTCCTGGTAGTGCTCCCCCAACATTTGTACAGATAAGTCGGACTGCTCTGCCAATAGTTGCGTTTGCACGCCATCCCTGTCCGAAAAGATTAAAGCCGTCGTTAATGTCTAATTGTTTACGGATGGGACCATTTACAACCAGCATGGGAGAAGCATGCGATGTTGTAACCTGCACGCCGTGTAGGTTAAATTCCTCGGATACCATGGCTTCTACAGCAGCCAGGACAACTGGAAGATACGCTGGTCGGCAACCTGCCAAAACTGCGTTAATTGCTATTCTTTCAATCGTCGCCCTACCCCATTTTGGTGGGACCGATGCGATTAATTCCTCTGGTGAACGTTCTGTACCACTGAGCATTCTTTCAACACGTTCTGGTGTTGGTGGAACAACGGGAAGACCATCAGTCCATCCGTTTTCATAGCAAGCCTCAATTGGGTCAACCTTCTTGTCAATAGAAACTTGTCTGGCGTACCATTCCTGGCCCATGTTGTCTCCTTACAAATCAAATTGATATGTTTTTTTACGCATGTTATTATGTTAACATAGATTTTTGGGTTTGGGCAAGAGACTTTCTATTATATTGGTTAATTGGAGGAAATATGTTAGAGCAGAACGATATATCACTACAAGATAATAACAAATCTGCTTTAGTAGCAACCCCCCTTAAACCGATGGGATTTGGGGAAATACTTGATACCATATTTAGTCTTTATCGGAAACATTTTTCGCTATTTTTGGGCCTTGTCGCATTTTCTGTTTTGGCGGAGTTATTATCACATCTTTTAATTGATTTTTCCGATTTTTTCTTTCCTCCTAATCCTTTATTGGGAATAACAATCGTCATAATTACAGTTGCTTTTTTCATCATAGGGATAGGTGGAATAGTTATCATTAGTGGGGCAACCTATTTGGCTGAGGATATTACAATCCGTTCAGCATTACAGCAAACAATTCAAAGGTTTTGGGAATTGCTGGTTTGTTTTTTCCTTTGGTCGTTAGTTGTGGGTGGTTTAGCAATTACGATCATCGGTATACCGTTTGCAATCTTTTTTGCTGTCCGATGGGGGTTTTTCATTGGAACGGTCATGCTGGAAAAGCCTGTGGTTAACAGACCTTTTAGGCGGAGTGGTCAACTTGTTAGTGGGATGTGGTGGCAGATATTTGGGATGTTACTTGCGATCTTTTTGTTTAGTACACTTGTTCACATGATATTAGAAATTTCTATCGGATTCATACTTATTTTTACAAATCTTGGTGGTGAAATTGGCTTCATTGATATTCTTGAATGGGGATTACTCTCGGAACCTTTTGAGAACAGCACACCATTTTTTTATGCGATTTTGATCGCAATACACCTTTGTGTTTTTGCAATTTCATATCCAATTTGGATCATCGGTATCACCCTTCTTTACTTCAACCAACGTATTCGGAAAGAGGGGTTTGATATTGAGATGCAAGCACGGGATACATAATGTTTATGTTCAGGACTTACGCATTCCCCTCGCTTGCGGGGGGATAAAGGGGGGTAAGCCTTGAAAAGGACAAAGAATCAGAGTTAAAATCCTTGAAAGGACAAAATTCTAAACAGGGATACCTGAATTTGCGTAAGTCCTGATGTTGTAAACATTTCACAAAAAATTGAGGAGAAAAAATTGAAATCTGTTACATTTCACGGAATTATCGCTGCCAGAAAAATAGTTACCTATTTTTTAAAATCGACACCTTTAACCCATTACCCCGAATTATCAGAAAAACTCGGATTTCAGGCATATATCAAACATGAAAACCATTTACCGACAGGTAGCTTCAAGGTGCGCGGCGGCATTAATTTTATGTCTAATTTGCCAGCAGAACACAAAAAACGGGGTGTCGTTACGGCAACACGTGGCAACCACGGACAATCTATTGCTTATGCTGCGGCACAATTCGGCGTCCAAGCGACTATTGTTGTGCCACATGGGAACAACCCAGAGAAAAACAGCGCGATGCGTGCATTTGGTGCGGAATTGATTGAGCACGGTAATGATTTTGACGAAGCGCGCGAATTGTGTGACACACTTCAAGCAGAACGCGGTTTATACTATGTGCATCCGTGCATGGAACCACCACTTTTCCATGGTGTTGGCACATATTCGCTTGAGATTTTTGAAAGTCTTCCCAATGTACACACAATTATTGTCCCAATCGGTGGTGGTAGTGGTGTCTGCGGAGCAATCACCGTCGCCAAGGCTATCAATCCGAATGTTAAGATTATCGGAGTCCAGGCGGAGAACGCACCAGCTATATACCGTTCTTGGAAAGCAGGCAAACATGTAGAAACCGATTCATGTAACACAATCGCTGATGGTCTCGCGACGCGTGTCCCATTCAAACTCCCATTCTCCATCATTAAAGATGGTGTTCATGACATTGTCACGGTCAGCGAGAAAGAAATAATATCCGGTATCCAATCAGCGTTGCGATGGACACACAATTTAGCGGAAGGTGCAGGTGCAGCGGCACTCGCAGCTGCGTTCAAACTTTCGGATACGTTAGCTGGACAGAACGTAGTCATGGTAATGAGCGGGGGCAACTTGGATATGGACACACTTAAGGAGGTATTGACCGATTCCTAATCGGACCAATTATGAATCACGTAAACAGGGTTTGAGTTTTCAGTTAATTGAAGTTCCGCCCATGCCGCGCCTTCAACAAATTCGTTCCGCAGCGCGTTTGTTAAGTCAGGATGGATATGTAACGATGTCAGGTCCCAACGCAGGTTTTGGCTGCTTTCTACGACGACGTTGGCTTTTTCTGCAATGAGCGAAACGCGCTGCAAACCGCTGTTTTTTCGGACTAACCGTAGTTCTGATAATACATAGTGGATAGTTTGTCGCGGATCACGCGTTTCAGCTTTGTAGTTTGCGCGATTATCTTTTACGAAATAATGTCCAAAACGCATCAGTTTTAAATTTCCAAGAAAATGATCTGTCTCATATTCTTCAGGACGTGGTAATCCACCATATAGGATAATATGTTGAGAGTTATACGTATCCAAAGCATATTTAACAGCTAACTGCCCATCGGTATAGTCCTTATCTGTTTTCCCTATCCACTTTTCAACAGTACGTTTTGCTTCAGTTGTACTCTCCTCGACTGAATCTAAATCCCCGATAAGAATATCTGGGATAAGCGTATCACTCTTATGCTGATTCAATTCGTCAAATATTCGGATACCGCCATCGGCACAAATAAGCGGGGAACCTGTTTTTACCGCGTATTCTATCTCTTGCTGGTAAAAATCCAGATAGCGTGTGTCGTAGTATCCGTTAAGGAAGATTAACGCTGCTTTCATAAATGTTATATGATGGTATCAATCGCGTAGGATGATAGGAACGTTTGACACGTTTTAAATTCTCTAACCCCGAATCATCCATAGCGTTTATCCATTTGTAGGGACCTATCAATTCTTTGCAAAATTCCCGATAGATGAACTGGGACAGTCCTTTTATGTTGAGGTCTGCAATTTCAAAAAGCACACAGAACGTCTCACTGTTCAATTCATATCCGAAGGTATAAGCGCGCAACTCACCATCAATACGGACAACCCTCCCTACCAGTCTTAATTCCTTCGCATGTGTTATACCAATACGATGGGCAGATTGTGAATCGTCCAGCATTGCTTGATAGATTGGGTCATCATATTTTTCTGAGCGCGCCTTTCGCCATCTCTCGTATAGCTGAAGGCAAGCATCCCGATCAATAATTGGTTGATACGGTTCACATTTTATAGAAGGGTATCGTGCTACAAAAGCGTTGTAAGCATTCCGTTGCCGTTTATAACGATCTCCGCGTAACTTACCTAAATCTTCTGCTCTATAGACATATTCAGTTTCCTTTAGGATAGCGTGAAAACCTTCATTTTGGAAAACAGGGAGTAGTTCTTCTGGAACATTTTCAATGCGTGCAATCTGCGGATTCTGATTTGATTTAAGCATGAATTGAGACGCATAACGAACCGTCTTTAAATATGAAAGGTTACCGACAGCACACGGTATCGGCAAAATCGGCATAAAATAGTCATCTCCCTGCTTGGCAAAGATACAGAAGTGGTCATGTAGCAGTGTCCAATAGAACTGAAAGTGCCTTCGCCACACATAAAGCGCTGCGAATGCATAGTTAGACAGAGACATGCAGGGACTACGGACATATTTGTCAAAAATCGGTTTATCGTCAAGTGTTAACGGTCGGAGTTGCATGTGTCATTTTTAGATTGAGCGTGTAAAAAACCTTCACCGTATCCTGGTATTCACCGATGAGACTACAGTTTGTGGTAATCTGTCTACTAATCTTTTCAGATTCAACATATTCAATCACATGCTGGAGATGTAGCTGAAAGGCTTCTGTTTCAAGATGGGTCTCACCGAATGGGCAGAGCATATCCACACCTAACACAACGCTGCTTTTGTCCTCATTAAACATCAAGGCAAAGGGATAGAGTTGACAATCAAGTGGACGATTCGCATAGATGCTGCATCTACTCGTTTCAGACTCAAAGAAGGGACAGATGTAAAAATCCTTATACGGTTTTAACTTGATTTGTGAACTTTTTCCGTCTGCTTGTGGCTGAAATAAAGTTGGGGCTGCGCCTTGAGAGATTGTGTGTTGTTTCTCTGCTTCAGTAAAAATTGGCGCGAGAGGGCTATCTGACTCTAAAAAACGGCAGCAAACATCGCAAGAGAAACACACATCACTGGGAATGATCTGGTAGAGTTTTGAGATAGACATGTCGTGCCTTATTCCAACAAGAATAATACATCGATTAGGTGCATTATGATGTCAGAATTGGCTCATGTAAAAAGTATGTGCCATCTCTTTCATAAAGTCAACAACCATGCGGGTTAAATTTTCATTGACACTTATTCTCGACATGAGCCAAGATTTTAGACATGCAAACCGTTTTTTATAGAGAATGACCCATTTTTCGCAAGATTCCGTAGCAATTAAGTTTGCGTCCTCACAGGCACAATCTAAATGAAGATTAAGTAAATATTTCGGTAATATTTATTTTATCCAAACCCCGGTAGATGCGGTTTCCCAACCGCATCCGAGCTTTCTCCAAAATTACCGAATTAATCTTCATACAGATTGTGCTACTATGTGACAAACTTGGGGTTAAAATAACAGAGACATTACAGATTCTTCACGCGGGTCGTCATCAGTTTTTTCGGCAGTTACATATCCATAAATTTCAATTTCACTAATTTCAGCTGAGGCAATGCGCTTGGGAGGACCACCGGTCCCGGTTGGAGTCCCTCACGAAGAGCCACTTGAAACAGAACAGATTTGTGCTGCGAGCTCAACTTCGTTCCGTGTAAAAGAAGCATCGTCTTTCGTTCCTAAAACTACAAGACGGATACTATCTGTAGGAAATGAGTCAAAAACCGAGATGACAATCTTGCCGGTTTTGGCATTTTGTTCCTCTTTTATCAGCTGCCAATCTGTCCCTGGAATTGGACTACCGCCTTTATTGGCATAAAGGTTAAACTTCTTAATATTATCCGAGTGAATGATGACTTTTCGGATAACCTTCTTTTCTGGTAATGTTATGACAACTTCAGGTAAGGCGGTTTTGTCTGTGAGACTGACCGCTCCATCGGTTGGTTTTGTTTTTCCTACGGTACTGATATCCCCATCAATCATTTGTGGAATAGTTGATTGAGAACCATCAAGTAGCGCGTAGTTTTCGCTCCATTCTTGTTGTAAGAGCAAAGCACTACAACCTGTCATAATCACTATAAAACAGACAAGTGAAAGGGAAAGAACACACTTGTAAATCATTTTGCAACTCCTTATTGCGCGTAAATTCAGTTTAATTATTATTTTAACAGATTTTTTGGCTCATGTCAAGAATAAGTACGTTGGACAAGTTTTAATATAAACTCAACAGTGATAGACTTGATATTAATAGCACAATTAAACAAAAGGCGCACATATCTTTTACATGATCCTCAGTATTTTATCGATAGCATCAATTACAATATGCACGTCCGACTCTGTTAATCCTGGATGGAGCGGTAAACTTACTACGCGCTCAAAAACTTCCTCAGCACGTGGAAAATCACCAACCCTATAACCGTACTGCTGCTGATAAAATTCGAAGAGGTGTAAAGGAATATAGTGTACGCTACATTCAATATTTGCATCGCGTAAGGCTTCCACGAATTCATCACGGTTGCTGGTATGAAGTTGAATAATGTAAAGATGCCACGCGTGTTCTTTTGGGTTATCTGGCACAAAGGGCGTGCTAATCTGAGGAAATTTCGCCAATTCTGATTGATATATCTGAGCAAAATTCTGGCGGCGTTCATGCTGTTTGTTGAGTTTCATGAGTTGACATAATCCCATTGCCGCCTGAATATCGGTCATGTTGTATTTATAGCCTTCGGTGGTGATGTCGTATCGCCAAATGCTACGTTTCGACTGCCGCGCCCATGCGTCTTTGTCAATACCGTGCAGACGCATCGTTCGGAGTGGTTCAGCAAGTGCATCGTTGTTAGTAGTTATCATGCCACCTTCCCCTGTGGTCATATTTTTATTCGCATAAAAACTGAAACAAGAGAGATCACCAAGTGTTCCGATATATTGTCCGTTATATTCAACAGGAATGGCGTGGGCAGCATCGTCAATAAGAACAAGATTATAGGTTTGACAAATCTCCTGTAACACATCCATATCACACGGGAGTCCAGCGATGTGGACAGGCATTATCGCTTTGGTACGCGAGGTTATCGCCTGCTCAATTTTGGTAACATCAATATTTAATGTTTCAGGGCAGATGTCAACAAAAACAGGTTTTGCTCCGACGTATCGGATGGCTTCAGCAGTGGCAGTAAAGGTCCAGGGTGTTGTGATAACTTCGTTTCCAACACCGATACCAGACACTACAAGACTGAGATGTAAAGCTGCAGTGCAAGAACTCACAGCGATTGCGTGTTTGACACCAAGGTATTCGGCAAAAGCACGTTCAAACTCACGCACTCTTGCACCAGTACTTATCCATTTAGAAGCAAGCACTTCGCTAACTGCTTCGATTTCAGTATCGTCAATCCACGGGCGACTAAAAGGGACAAACGGTTTCTGTTCCACAAAAAATTTCCTTCAATTTATTCATCTACATTATCGGTTAAATTCGGACCTAAAATATGAATCATCGCTTCAAGTGCAAGAATGTAACTATACGCACCGAAACCACCGACAACTCCAACGGCAACGCCTGATATATACGAATGATGCCGAAATTCCTCGCGAGCGTAGATGTTAGAGAGATGAATTTCAATAACAGGGACTCCGACAGTCGCAAGCGCATCTCGAATAGCAATGCTGGTATGTGTATACGCAGCAGGATTTATTAGTATACCATCCGCCCAATCCATGTGGTCACCGATAATAGAGACAAGCTCGCCTTCATGGTTGGACTGCAAGATTTTCAGCACGACATCGTGAGGCGATGCAGCTACAAACTGATCGAGCGCACCATTGATGTCATTCAATGTTTGGTGTCCGTAAATCTCTGGTTGGCGTTTGCCTAAGAGATGTAGGTTTGGTCCGTGGAGAACGAGGATGTTCATATAACTGGGTCCTTATACATTGTCTATATTCAGATAATCGTATTGAATGATTTACATACGGATAAATTCACAATTACATTTTATTACAAATACAGTTTGAAATCAACAGAAATTAAACCTTGCAAATGCCGAAATCATCAACCGAATCATCAACCCCTCTAAACCCTGTTATAGTAAAGCATGAAAGGCTAATCATTAACTAAAATCAGTTAGAATCATCAACCAAATCATCAACCGATGTAAACATTGATATAGTGTGGGTTCATAGCGTAATCATCAACCAAATTCGTTAGAAATCATCAACCAGTACATAATAGGTTCCCCTCGCTTTCCCCTTTTTATTTAACAACCCACTTTGTACCAACGTCAACAATTCTTTATGAGCCGTTGCATGTGAAAGATCGGCAAGTTGCTGTAATTCCCGATTGGTAATCTGTCCATGTTTTTCGACATAAGCAAGAATAGCCAGCTGCCGTTCGGAAAGTGCCACTTGTCCAATTTTATCTCGTAAAGCTCTATCTCTACTGTGAGTAAGCACTAATTCTTTAATTTTCTGCATTTCTGTGGCAATGCCAGCAGTAAAATATTCCAACCACGTTGTGAATGCGCCTGTTGTCCGAACACTTTGCAAAGCTTCATAATAACCCGCTGGATTCATGTCGTAATATTCTTCAAGGGAAAAGAGTTTTTTTATGTCATAGCCAGCATGGTATAGAATGAGGTTTGCAAGCGCGCGTGCTGTTCTGCCGTTACCATCAAGGAATGGATGGATGCCAACCAACTGGTAGTGAGCGATGCCTGCCTTTAGTAAAGGCGATAGTTCGCTTGCCTCGTCTGAACGCAACCAATCAACCAATTCAAGCATGAGAATTGGCACTTCAGAAGCGAGCGGTGGTGTGTAGACAACTTCTTTAGTTTTGTTGTTTACGACATAATTCTGGATTTTACGGAATTCCCCCGGTTCATAACCGCCTTCAATTCCATCAAGTATCAAGTAATGTATATGTCGGATCGTTCGGAGATCAAGTTCCATGTCAGGATCGTCATAGACTTCATCTATAAAGGCAGCGACTTTTAAATAATTGCGTACCTCCTGTATATCTCGTTCTCGTGCAACAACAGGTTTCTCATCAATCAGGTCTCGAACCTGTTCTATAGTGAGTTGTGTTCCCTCAATCCGAGTGGTATGATGTGCTTGGCGTACTAATGCCTCTTTTTGGAGCCGCGATTGCCAAACAGGGAGGATAGGAGAGTTTTCAATAACTTCTTTCGCTCCTTCAATATTCATCAGATTTCTAACAATGTTATGTGTATAATTGAATTCAGGTTTAAACATGATGTTGCCTCAATCTATTTGCGGGTCAAGCGCGTCTCGTAGCGCATCGCCAAGTAGATTAAAACCTAAAACAATAAGAAAGATTGCTATACCAGGAGCCGTAACAGCCAGCGGTGCCTTACGAATATACTTTGTATTTTCATTGAGCATTGCCCCCCATTCAGGCACACCAACTTCCGCTCCGAGTCCGAGAAAACTGAGCCCCGCCGCATCTAAAATTGCAGCCCCGATGCCTAAAGTGGCTTGAACAATCAACGGCGCAAGACAATTCGGTAGAACGGTAGTAAGCAGAATACGGATGTCACTTGCACCAATAACTTTCGCTGCAGTTACGTAATCCAACTCGCGCACTTTGAGAACGGAAGCGCGTAGAATCCGCGCATATTGTGGGATATAAACAATAGAAACAGCGATAATCGCATTCGTGAGACTCTGTCCCAAAATAGTAACAATAACCATCGCAAGCAGAATACTCGGCATCGCAAGCATCATATCCATCACACGCATAACCAAGTTGTCTAACCATCCACCGAAATAGCCAGCAACTGCTCCGAAGAGAGTGCCGAGTCCAAGCGAAAAGGTAATCGCAATCAATCCTACCTTCAGGGAGATACGGGAACCGTAAACAATTCGGCTAAAAACATCACGCCCAGTGCCATCCGTGCCAAGATAATGTTCACCAGACTGACCTTCAAGACGTTTTGTGATCTCAGCTCGCATTGGATCGTGCGTTGCAATAATGGGCGCGAAGATTGCTACGATAATAAAAAAGAGGATTATAGACGCACCGATAGTAGCTGAAGGGTGCCGCAGAAGTTTTCGGAAGACATTGTGTTGCCCTGTTGATATTGAAGTGTCATTCATGTAGCTTCGTCTCCCACTCGGATGCGTGGATCAAAATAGGCGTATAAAAGATCAACAATAAGGTTGACAAACATAAATAAAAACGAGACGAAAAGCACACCGCCTTGGACAGCGCGAACATCACGCGCTTCAACAGCATCGCGCAACCATGAACCGAGTCCGGGCCACGAAAAAATGTGTTCGGTTAAAATCGCACCTCCCATCAAATAACCAAATTCAAGTCCAATAACTGTCAAAACTGGTACCATGCTATTTTTCAACGCATGTTTGATAATAACCCCCCATTTTGACAAGCCTTTTGCGTAGGCAGTGGTAATGTATGGCTGATTTAGTACTTCAAGCAGACTTGAACGAGTCATCCGTGCAATAATGGCTAACGGAATTGTGCCTAAGGTAATTGCGGGAAGTATAAGATGTGCAATTGCATCTTTAAATGCAGCGAAGTTGCCCATAAGTAGGGTATCAATTAAGTAAAAACCCGTTCGGGATTCAATATCCAAACTTAAAACAGTATCTAAACGTCCTGTGGCAGGCAATATCTTTAAATAATAGGAAAAAAGTAGGATTAGCATCAACCCCAGCCAGAAGATCGGCATTGAGATACCCGCGAGGGATGTAGACATGGAAAAGTAGTCCCAAAACTTACCGCGATAGACAGCCGCAATAATGCCTGCTGCTATACCAAAAAAGATGGAAAATGCCATCGCTGCGAGCGTTAATTCGGCAGTTGCAGGAAAATAACGTTTGATTTCTTCTAAAACAGGCTGCTTTGTTTTGAAAGAGCGTCCTAAGTCAAGGCGTACCAGGTCCCAAAGAAATTTCGCGTATTGATGATACAGTGGTTTGTCAAGCCCCATATCTTCTCGGAGTTGGATAAGCACCTCTTCAGTGGCGCGTTCACCTGCAATAGTGAGGGCTGCATCACCGGGAATCAGATGAACCATTAAGAAAACAAGGAGGGATACGCCAAGAAGTGATAAACCGATGGAGAAAAAACGTTGAATTAGATAAGAGAGCAATACTCAAGCCTCACACGGCAAAGACAAGCAACATATACATCATAACAAGTGGTGTGAACTTAGAAAAATGGGTTGTGTAACTTCTCTTCACCGACAGTTGTCGCAGGACCGTGGCCGGGGAAAAGTCTCACATCATCTGGAAGCGTAAGCAGATTATCGCGGACACTATTAATTTCATCTTGATAAGATATATTCGGCCCTCCGACCGAACCCGCGAAAATTGCATCACCTACGAAAGCTGCTGTTTGTGTTAGGAAACTACAACCACCAGGGGTATGACCGGGGGTATCAAGCACAGTCACCATAAGTGCGCCAATTTCTACAACATCCGAATGGACGAGTTCCCGCAATTTGCTTGCACTCCGAGGTTTTGGTTCATTTTTATGGATATAAGCTTGACATCCGGTAGCGTTTTCGAGTTGCGGTAATCCATCGGTGTGGTCTTTGTGTGAATGGGTCAATAGGATAGCGGTTGGATTAACTTTATGTGTATCAAGTTGTTGTAAAATTAGGTCAGGATGAGCTGCAGTATCAATGATTGCAGCTTCGTCTGTGGCTTTGCAGATTAAGAGGTAGGCGTTGACTGGCCATCCGCCAACGGGCGCGCTTATCGTTATCACATCAAGCCTTGCATCGTCAGGTTGTTGAACAGGTTCGGGTTCCCACTGTTCTTTCGCAATTGCAAGTAGTTTTGCACCATCTAAATTAAGTACTTCTGCAAGTTTAAAGACTTGCGCTTCTGTCGGTTTTAAGGTATACTGTTCCATACGTGACAAATCGGATTCTGTGATTCCAGCGGTTGCGGCAATATCACTGTGGGACATATTTTGTCCACGTCTGGCTTTACCAATGATGTCACCAAATTCGTCTTCAAGTACGTATGCCATTGAATGTGTTCTCCTTTATTTGTAGAGTTAGAGAAATTATAGCAAAAAAATCGGTATATAGCAATTCAAAAGAGGCATCTTATGAGTATTCTAAAAAACGGTTATGAACAAGCTGAGATATCTCTTGCCCCAATAAAAACTGATATGACGTTGGAAGAATTTCTTGCCAGCGATATAGAGGGATATGAATATGTTAAAGGAGAATTAGTTCCGATGTCCCCACCGACGATGGAGCATGATGAAATAAGTATGAGTCTTATTTTACCTTTAGGTATTTATATTCGTGAAAAACAGTTAGGCCGTCTGTATCCCGCAGATACCACATTTAAGTTAGGTGACAGATTGGTGAAACCTGATATTGCGTTTGTTTCAACAGAACGGTTGCCGGAAAACAGACGCCAAGGATCTCCAATACCTCCAGACCTTGCTAATGCTGCTACCCGTCTCGTTTGGATTATTGAACCTATCGGCAAAACGGTAACGGTCTATCGTTCAGAAACAAACATTAAAACACTCACACGCAAGGATACGCTTACAGGAGAGGATGTCGTTGAAGGATTTTCCTGTCCGGTAGCACAACTATTTGAATAGATATGATGCCGGGACGATAAAAACTACGGAGAAATGAAAATGAATCCACAAGATATCAACGAATTTTCACATGAAACTCTGCCACCAGAAAACTTTTCAATGACTTTAGAGGAATTTCTTGAGAGCGACTTAGAGGGATATGAATACATTAAAGGAGAAATAATTCGGATACCAGCTGCGTCATTGGAGCACGGCTTAATTTGCTCAAGGGTCTTTTCACGTTTGGTTTTATATGTACAGGAACACCAACTGGGTGAAGTAGTTACGCCGGACACAGGTTTCCAGGTCGGTGAACGCGTGCTGAAACCAGATGTTGCCTTCCTTTCTAAAGATAGACTGCCAGATGATCATAGTCGTGCGTGCCCTGTACCGCCAGACCTTGCTGTTGAGGTGATTTCACACACAGATATAACACGACGTACTATTGATAAAGCCTTTGCCTATCTGGAAGCTGGTACACAGATTGTTTGGGTTCTTGAACCAAGATCAAAGACATTAACGGTGTTTAGATCAGAAATAGACATTAAGTTGCTTACACGTACAGATACACTTACAGGAGAAAATGTCATTGAAGGGTTTTCTTGTCCAGTGGCACAACTATTTGAATAAGGAGAATTTTATGAAACTTGGTTTAGTAACTTATAATATGGCAAAAGATTGGGATGTTCCGACTATCATAGAACGGTGTTCGGAAACAGGATTTTCAGGTGTAGAGTTGCGGACAACTCATGCACACGGCGTTGAAGTTAACCTCTCCGCGAGTGAACGTGCAGCGGTTAAACAACAGTTTGAGGATTCGCCTATTGAGCTTGCAGGTTTGGGTTCCGCTTTCGACTACCATTCAACTGATCAAGATGCAGTTCGGGAAAATATAGAGGGAACGAAAGAATATTCTCAGTTGGCAGCAGATGTCGGCGCGCCGGGCGTAAAGGTGCGTCCAAATGGACTTCCCAGTGAAGTTCCCGTCGAAAAAACGTTAGAGCAGATCGGATTAGCGTTGCAGGAATGTGGTGAATTCGCTGCAGACCTTGGTGTTCAAATTCGACTGGAAGTACACGGAGGCGGCACTTCCGAACTCCGACATATACGCACTATTATTGATGTCGCCGACCACAAGAACGTATCTGTATGTTGGAATTCTAACTTCGGAGAAGTGGAAAACGGTTCTATTCAGAATAACTTCAACTATGTGAAAGGGAGAATCGGTTTGGTTCATATTACAGAACTGCATCGACGGGAATATCCGTGGCGCGAACTGTTCACTTTGCTGAAGGAATCTGGATATTCAGGCTATACTTTGGCAGAAATTGCGGGGAGTTCTGACCCAGTGCGAGTGATGAATTTCTATCGAGCATTATGGGAAGAACTAAATAGATAATTAATTTAAAAGGAGATACAATCAAAATGAGAAATATAATAGTGGCGATACTTTGTCTCACAAGCTTCGTAATCTCTTTCAAGGGGATTCATGCTGAAATTGACCCAGAATCAATTGTAGGTATCTGGCTGCTTGACGAGGGACAAGGAAAAGAAATCAAAGATTTTTCGAGAAATGGAAATGACGGACAAATTATCGGGGCAAAGTGGACTGATGGAAAAATCGGTAATGCACTTGCGTTTAATGGGGCATCTCGAGCCGAGATACCTGGAAGTAAAACTATTGACAATTATCTTGAGGGTTTTACCTATCTGTTATGGGTACAACCTACTGCAAACCCACCAAACGCTAACACGCGGGTGATTGAACATGATTGGCATAATCCCACAATCCAAATTGGTCCGAATGACTATTACGGCAGTACTGCAGCAAATGCTGACCAAGCGCAAACCAACGTCCGAGGTGGCGCATGGGAGCTGGATGAGTGGAATTTTGTTGCAATTACACATGATGGTGATGTACTTAAACTTTATGTTGACGGTGAACTTGTCGGGGAAAAAGCCGTTGGAAAAGCTGATGAAAAAGTGGGGACTGAAATACGATTAGCGGCATGGCGAAAGGCAGGATGGGATTTCACAGGCATCATTGATGAAGTTGGAGTCTTTAACAAACCGCTATCAGAAGATGACCTTAATGACATTATGAATAACGGACTGGAAGAAGCATTGTTCGTATCACCCGCAGACAAAATAGCAACCACTTGGGCACGGATGAAGGAGTCATATCAATAAAATGGATCGACTTGAATTTTATCAAGCAAAATTAGCTTATGAAACCGATTCTTGGGACCTCAGTGAGGCACTCAATAATGGAGGAGGTATTATCGTTATAGACGCTCGTTCACCAGAAGCATACACACTTGAACATATACCAACAGCAATAAATATCCCGCATAGATCAATGTCTGAGGCAACTACACGTGATCTTGACAAATCAAAGTCGTATGTTACTTATTGTGACGGCATTGGTTGCAATGCTTCTACTAAAGGGGCGTTGAATATGGCAAAATTAGGGTTTAACGTCAAAGAATTGCTTGGCGGTTTAGATTGGTGGAAACGTGATGGTTATGAGACGAAAGGAAAACAGGGATCCCAAGGTAAGGAAATTAAATGTGGATGTTAAAATCGTAAAAAATGCATTTTAACTTGCAATTGGTTATATGATGGTGTATAATTAAAATGTTAGATTAATTATATTCCCCCATAGCTCAGTCGGTAGAGCAGGTGGCTGTTAACCACCGTGTCGGCGGTTCGAGTCCGTCTGGGGGAGTTTTCAATTTTGCTGGCGGGCTTGCCATTCATTTTGGTTGTCAAGGTTCGTCAGCATTTTTTTAACGTGTTCCTGCTCAGATTTTCCCTACTTTTTCAGTGGAGGGTAACATGCCCATAAAACTTACCGATGCTCATCTTGACGAATTCGCTGCGAAAGGCTATCTAATCGTTCCTGATTACTATTCGGGGGAACAGCTCGCTGAGATGCAAGCTGCACAACGCCGCGTGCTGCCGACGTGGGAGGAGGTCAAAGACAATCCACCGTCGGGCAGAGCGATTTTAACCGAATTCCCATCGTCTGAGATGGTTTTACTGCGCGGGATTGTGGACTACGAAGCGTGGGACTTTGCGCGTAAGTGGTTCAAGACAGAGCACATCCACTTCCGTGCGGGGTGTATGATTGCACGTTATCCCGGATTCAAAGGTGGTGGTGTCGGTAGCGATGCAAGTGGTCTGCATATTGATAATGGCAACAACTCATTGCTACCGCAGTCACAGTCCGCCCCGGAATTTGGACAACTTGTCTTTTGGGTACACCTTGAGGATGTTGACGAAGATCAGGCACCGCTTAGATTACTCGCTACCGAGTACGGACGGGATATGTCTAAATGTGAGCCGCTTGTTTGCAAAGGCGGGACTCTCTGTATCTTCAGCAACTACACCTTGCATTCAGCAAGCGATTATCTACGAGAAGATGGACAGCGCTTTACCTGGGGATTCGGTTTAGGACGGGCAGACCACTATTGGGAAGGCTTTCGACACTACACAGACAAAGGACGGCACGAGACGTTCTCTAAATTCATTGGCGCATTGACCGCGGCAGAGCGCGAGGTTTTTCGGTTTCCACCTGCTGGGCATCCATACTATACACCACAAACGCTTGAGGCATTGGAAGAGCAGTATCCCGGTTGGAACGCACGCGGCGAGAATTGAATCGCATAAAGGACTATAGCGTTGATCTCAGAACAGATTAAACTATCTGTGGAAACCGATGATGAAAGTTATGATTCCACCGATTAAGTGTCAAGGAATTAAAAGCAAGCTTGTCCCTTTCATAAAGCGAACTGTAGACTGGTCTTTTGAAGGTAGATGGGTTGAACCCTTTATGGGGTCATCGGAGTGCATCAGCTTTCAACCAACCAATAGAATCAATAATTTGATCTTGATGTTCCCGCATCATCACCTCAATGAGTGCAGGTTTTTCGGCAGCGAGCGCGTCCCGCAAGATCGGCTTAAAGTCCTCCAAATTTTCAACCTTCCTTGCATAAGCACCAAAGGACCGCGCAAATTCAACAAAATCGGGGTTATGCAGGTCCGTGTCAATAGTCCGTCCGTCAAACCCTTTCAATTGGGATCCTTTAATCGCTGATAATGAATCGTCATTGACCACAATTGCCACGACGTTAATACCGTATTTCATCGCTGTCGCCATTTCCATTGCTCCCATCAGAAAACCACCATCGCCACTAAAGCATACAACAGGACGGTTAGGGGACGCCACCTTGGCACCGATCGCCGCAGGATAGGCATATCCTAACGCCACACCGATATTTGGATAGAGGAAAGTCCGCGGATCGTAGATAGGAAATTCAGCAAAAGAAGCATAGCCGAGGGAATGAACATCAATCGAATAGATGGTATCTCGTGGCAGAACATCTTGGAGTTCGTGAATGATAGGCAATGGAGGCTGCGAATCAAACTTTTCACGAAGTTGCGGCAGCACGGCATCCCAACTGTTTTGATCCGTAGAAATATCTTCAATGAGTGCTTGCAAGGTAAGTTTCAAATCACCTACTACCCCTATTTCACACGGATATTCACGCCCAATTTCGTTTTCGTCTTCGTCAATTTGGATGAATGGCTGCGGCAGTTTCATGCTCCAACTGCGGGTATCAATGGAGGTAAACCGAGGTCCAATACCGATTAAACAGTCAGCGTGTTTGAGTGCTTCTTGTCCCAAAAAGCCGTAACAGATTTGCAACGCTAATGCGTGGTCTTCCGGCAAAGCACCTTTTGCACAACGAGAAACAATTACAGGAGCATTCAATTTTTCAGCAAGCAATCTCAACTCATTTCTGGCATTGGCATGAATCACAGCAGAACCGGCAAAAATCAGAGGTAATTTCGCATTGCGTATTTTATCAACTGCTGTGCTTAATGCTGAATTATCGGGTGAGGGCAAATCTTCACGTTCAACACGGGATGGAATACCGACTTCACCATCTCCAGTGGTCACATCCATCGGGAATTCCAACACCGTTGGTCCCGGTCTGCCGTTTCGCATTGCTCTAAAGGCGTTTTCAACTACAATAGGAATCTCATAGACAGTACGCGCAATAGCACAATACTTGGTAATTGGCTCAAAAAACCGCATCTGATCCAAGCCATGGAACATCTTACTCGGATGCCTGCTGTAGGAATCGGAATGGCTCTGTCCAGTAATCAATAAAACAGGAATACAATCGGTGAAAGCCTCTAAAATCCCTGTAGAAGCATTGCTTGCGCCCGGACCTGGCACAGTGATAGCAACACCGACCTCACCTGTTGCACGGGCGAATCCATCTGCCATCTGCGTTGCAGCATATTCATGCCGAATGAGATAGTGGTTAATTGCCCCGGATCCTCTGCGAAGCAGTGAATCGTAAATATGAATGTTTTGCGTGCCGGGCATGCCAAAAACTGCCGAAACACCCTGCGCTTTCAAACATTCAATGAGAATATCGCCGCCGTTCACGCTTTATTTACTCTCCTTTGTGTTTTTTAAGGAAATTTTCCAACCAAGCATCTGGATCACGTCCAAGTTTCCGCAAAAATAGACACCCGATTTTCTTGACATAATTGGGAAGTAGGTTAAAAAGTCTTAGCTGCCAATTCATAATATAGTAGATTTTAGAATTAATTAGACATTACGGGTTTGTAGGAGGGAACTCCGATTCCCGACTACGAGTGGCTTTGGTCGCGATTCGGAGATCGCTCCTACAGGTAAGGTGTATAATTATTTCAATAATTCACCATAGTTACGATTGGGATATACAATTAAGTCAGTAATGCTTCGCCTGTAACCTTATCAAAAAGATGAATTCGTTCAGGCACAAAAGAAACATAAAGGTGTTGTTCTATCTCTGCTTCAAAGTTGGGAGCAGTACGGGATTTGATGATCGTCCGAGCACCCCCCGCATCGGTTCCGAGCGTAATTTCAACTATCGTTTCTGCGCCAAGCGGTTCAACACTATAAACTTCAGCCTGAAATGCGTTCGGGACAGGTTGATGGTCAACGAGGACATCTTCTGGGTGAACACCGAATACTAAGACCTGATCTGTCTTGATTTCACTTACTGCTTTAGCAATACGGTCATCCTGAATCGCAAACGTATTGTTTTCGTTTTCACCGCCAAACAAGGTTAACTGAAGATTACCATTATTGCTGGAGATTCTGCACGGGATACAGTTCATGTTTGGACTACCGATAAAGCCAGCAACAAACAGATTCGCAGGGTGGTTATAAATTTCGGAGGGTGTTCCCAACTGTTGGATCTTACCGGAATCAAGCACGGCAATCCGGTCTGCCATGGACATCGCTTCCACCTGATCGTGTGTTACATAAAATGTAGTGGTGCCGAGTTCGCGTTGCCGCCACCTAATTTCAACACGCATTTCGGCACGTAGTTTCGCATCAAGGTTAGAAATCGGTTCATCCATCAGGAATACTTGTGGGCGGCGTACCATGGCTCTACCGAGGCCGACGCGCTGTGTTTCACCACCACTTAACTGATTCGGTTTACGCATCAGGAGATGCTCAATGTGTAGCATCTGCGCAATATCATTGACGCGGTGATCAATCTCTTCAGCAGAGAGTTTGCGAGGATGTAGGGGGAACGCCATATTCTCGTAAACGGTGAGGTGCGGATAAAGGATATGGGATTGAAAGACAAATGCAACATCGCGTTCAGCGGGTGTTTTATCGTTGACACGGACACCGTCTAAGTAGATGCTGCCTTCTTCAGGTTTGTCTAATCCGGCTATGCAGCGGAGCGTTGTCGTTTTTCCCGCCCCTGTTTGACCGAGTAGGACAAAGAATTCTTCATCTTTTACATCAAGTGTGATGTTGTCCAGAGCAGTAAGGTCGCCGAACCGTTTTGTAACGTTTTCCAGTTTTACTGTTGCCATATTCGTATTAACTCTAATTCAGATATTGTTTTATTATCGCATGATTAGGATTGGATGTCAACAGAAAGATGTTGAATTTAAAGCACAAAAAAGTTGACCATAACCTTAAAATCTGATACTCTAATTACAAACTCAATTTTTTGGTGGAAGACGTTGATCTTAAAATACTTGTCCATCCAGATATTTACCAAATACTACTGGAGAGATAAATGCCAACGAATGCAGAACTGATTGAAATTTGGCGTGAAGCGCCAGCACCATTGCTCAGCATATTACACGCGTTTCATGATAGAGATGGATTTATATCCGAAGCAGCTCTCCGTGACATTGCAGTCGGACTTCGAATTCCACTTGCAGAACTTTTTGGCACCTTAACTTTTTACTATCACTTTGCACGTGAAGCGCCAGGACAAAGTTCTCCGCGCGTTTGTACCGGACCCGTTTGTCGGTTGCAAGGCGGATTAGAAATCCTTAAGGCACTTAAAACCGAAGGTGCAACAGCAATGCCGTGTGCCGGAAGATGTGACGATTGTGTTCCAGTGCTAAAAGGGCATCAAGTATTCACAGGAAAGCAAGCAGACACGCTTTCCGTTCAACCAACCCCATTACCGCCACTATATCCTGGTGATGGCGAAGAGTGTATTTTCGCGGAAATTCGCGAACCGAACCGCAGAACGCTTGCTGGCTACCAACGAACAGGTGGCTACGAAGGGTTAAAACACGCGATAACGTCTCTTAACCCTGAAGAAGTTATTGACACACTCAAAGAGAGTCAACTTGCTGGTAGAGGTGGTGCTGGATTTCCCACAGGCATGAAGTGGGAATCGGTACTAAATGCCCCCGGCGAACCGAAAACGGTTGTCTGCAATGCAGATGAAGGCGAACCCGGTTGTTTTAAGGATCGCGTTATTCTTGATTATACACCACATTCGGTAATTGAAGGCATGACACTCGCTGCTTACGCAACGGGAGCAACGCGAGGCTTTATCTACCTCCGCTATGAATATCCAGAAACCTTAAAAATACTTGAACAGGCACTCAAGGAAGCTGAAACAGAAGGATTGATTGGTGATGAGATTCTCGGAAAACAATTTAATTTTCATATCTATATCCGCCGCGGTGCGGGTGCTTATGTATGTGGTGAAGAAGGTTCGTTGCTGAACAGTTTGGAAGGAAAACATCCTTTTCCGAGGAATAGACCGCCTTACCCTGTAACACACGGCTTTGAAAATCTACCTACCGTGGTAAACAACGTAGAGACACTTGCCGCCGCTACACAGATTCTACGACACGGTGCTGCATGGTATAAAAGTCTGAGTTACGATAGAAATCTGGCAGGCACAAAAATCATCAGTCTCTCAGGTGATATACAACAACCTGGGAATTACGAGGTGGCATTTGGGCTACCATTAAAAACTTTACTTTACGAATGGGCAGGTGGACCGTTAGAAGGACGTTCAATTCAAGCAATTACATCAGCAGGGTTATCAGGTGGGTTTATCGGTAAAAAAGACTTTGACATCACGATTGATGAACCGAGTTTTCAAAAGGTCGGCGCGATGCTCGGTGCAGCTGGTATCATGGTGTTTGATGACACAAGAGATATGTTTGATGTGGCGCATAACGCAATGGAATTTTTCGCTGAGGAATCTTGTGGAAAGTGTTTTCCGTGCCGCATCGGCACACATCGACTTACGGAACTATTGTCTGAACCGTTGAACCAGAAATCGAAAGAGTTGATTGCAGAAATTGGAGCAGTGATGAAGGCAACAAGTGCTTGCGGACTCGGCACCGCTGCGCCTAATATTACGGATAGTTTGATGCGTTTAAATACATAAACTGTAAACCGATATGGCGGGTTTTTATATGACCACATTTTCTGGTGTGTTCTGATGTGGACACGAGGATTTATTTCGCTCTGCCTTATCGTGTTTGTAATCGGCTTAATAACTGGACCAGTACACTGGTTCTTTCCGGTATATGCCGAAAAGGTTTTAGGGGAAACAGCGTTTTTCGCGGGGTTATTACGTGCCATACCTATTGGACTCGGTGGGATAACTGCCCTCATTGGGGGAACGCTTAGTGACCGATTCGGACGCAAACCAACACTGCTTATCGGAATGACTGGTGCCGTTGTAATAGGAGAACTTTTTACCACACAGATACCCTTGTTTCTATGGGGTATTCTCTGCTATGAAGGCATCGCCTCCGGGTTCAAAACAGCAGGTGGACAATCGTATCTCATCAGCTCAGTGCCACCAAAGCAATTAGGATTCGCAACAGGACTATACTTTATTAGTAGCACTGTCGGAAGTGCTGTTGGAAATGCTATTGCTGGTGAGATTATTGATCGGATCAACTATAGAACCTTCGGAACTGGAGCGGTATTCCTGTCAAGTTTGTTGTTTGTTGGAGCATGTCTCCTTTTACCCCGACTCAGACGGCATGTCAACAACAGTCAACAGAAACAAGATGGCATTTGGAAATCAACCTTAAATATTGGGAAATATGCCAACTTATGTCGTAGATCAAACATAAAGATGTTAATTGGTTTACGCGTTTTCCCAACGTACTATTGGGGATCTGTAAACCTGCTCATGCCGATTTTGGTTAATAACCTTGGAGGGGATAAGGCAACTGGATATTACGGGGCGGCTAAATTACTCTTTGCATTTGTTTGCCAGTTTGTTACTGGAAAAATATGTGATGTAGTAGGGCATAGAATTCCTGCTTTAGTCGCAAATGTTGTCGTTACTATTCTCGCTTTTGGATTAGTTTTTTATCACAACTCGTTAGCTGGTCTACAATTATTTGGTATACTCGGTGGAGGGGCAGCGTGGGCACTTTCTACCACAATACCACGGTTTATCAATGAATTTACCACACCTCATGAGAAGGGACACGGGGTAGGCATAACACATTTAGCATGGAGCACTGGGTTTCTGCTCGGTTATGTCGCAAGTGGGTTTCTAATTAAAATTTCTGTTTACGTCCCATTTATTGTTGCAGGATTTTTCCTGATTTGTTCAACACTGATTGCCTATAAACTTTGGCACACTAAATTTAATATAAGGAAGGAACAGCTATGATTATTGCTGAACTCGATTTAGAAAATTCGGAACATCTTGAACTCACAAATGCACAGTGGCGTTTTGCCGAAGGACTTGTCCCCGGTGAACCGAACGGCGGCTTGGTCGATCGACTGGAAGAAACACCTGCCCGCCTCGCTGATTATGACGATTCAGGGTGGGACATCTGTGAAAATATTCAAGAAATCATCTTATCGGGACTCTGCTTCGGTTGGTATCGGATTACTGTCACTATTCCTGAAGAAGTTGATGGGAAGTCCGTTGCCGGCTCAAAAGTATGGTTTCACACCTGTATTGACGACTATGGTGAAGTCTGGGTTGATGGTGAAATTGACTTGGCTTTTGGAGAGTCTGGGCGTGGTGCTGCGTCTGGTTTCAACGCCCCGCAACGCGTTGTTGTATCTGAAAGTGCTGAGCCGGGTGCTAAACATGTCCTCGCATGTTTGGCTATCAACGGTCCTCTTGCCAGACCGGGAGGCGGAATTTTTCTCCGTTTTGCAAAACTTGAGTTTGAAAGTGAATAGCAATTAGCAGTCAGCACTCAGCTGAAAGCTGGTAACTCTTTTGCTGATGGCTGACTGCTGCCCCCGTAATAAAGGAAAGAATTTGAGTAAAAAAGCAGTTGTCCTACTGAGTGGCGGTTTAGATTCAACTACCACATTAGCAATCGCGATCGACGAGGGGTATGATTGCTATGTAATGAGTTTTCGTTATGGACAACGGAACAAGGTAGAACTTCAATGTGCAGAAAACATCGCAAAGTTAATGGGGGGCAAGCAGCACAACATTATTGACATTGACCTCCGCACCTTTGGAAAATCTGCCTTAACAGATGATATTGACGTTCCAAAAGGCAGATCAGATACAGAGATGGAAGATGGCATACCGATCACTTATGTACCTGCTCGGAATACCATCTTTCTTTCCTACGCGCTTGCATGGGCAGAAGTTCTCACAGCCGGGACGATTTTCATCGGTGTCAATGCTATCGATTACAGTGGATATCCAGATTGTCGTCCGGAATATATACATGCCTATCAAACGATGGCAAACCTCGCAACACAAGCTGGTGTAGAAGGCAAAACAAAACTGACAATCCGCACTCCACTTATTGATAAAACAAAAGCTGAGATAATCCAAATTGGCACTGAACTTGGCGTGGATTATAGCCTCACACTCAGTTGTTACGATCCAGATATGGATTCCAGAGCGTGTGGTGAATGCGATAGTTGCATGCTCCGAAAGAGGGGCTTTAAAGAGGCAGGGATTCCTGATCCGGCCCGTTATCGCTAAATGTGGAAGGCACTACGCCCCTCTTAGAGACGCGTTGATGTCTGCTAATTTTCGTCCTTGACAGTTAGCAACAACCTATTGTATAATACCAATATAGCACAAGAATATGATAGGAAAAGATATTCTGGAGGAATGGAAGCATGCAATTTGATAGCCGAACACCACCAACAGCAGCTGAGGAACTTATAACCTGTGATACTGAGATTATGAGTGGGACTCCGGTGTTCAAAAATACCCGAGTTCCCATAAAAAACCTAATAGATTATTTAGAGGTTGGGGAAAGTCTTGATGCGTTTTTGGAGGACTTTCCTTCTGTCAGTCGTGAGCAAGCGATCCAAACATTGAAACTCGCGAAGGAGATGCTCCTAACGCACGCCTATGCACGTTCTCATTGATGAATGCTTGCCTAAAAAGCTAAAGCACGAATTAACAGGGCATAATGTTTTTACGGTACAAGAAAAAGGCTGGGCTGGCATGAAGAACGGGGAATTGCTCCACCGGGCAGAAAATGAATTCAATGTTTGGGTAACTGCCGATCAAAACATTGAATATCAACAGAACCTCAAGAAGTTTAGCATCGCTGTTGTCGTGCTGGTCGCGCCTCGGAATGAATTAGAAGCACTCCTCCCGCTGATGCCACAGGTGCAAGAAGTACTACGAACTATTCAACCTCACCAAATCGTTTACATTCCTTCTTAAGAATTCAGCGTGATTCTTCTGATAAAACGTCTTGAGCAGCTGCCTCTTAATGCTATCAATGCAAACACCCTTGACGCCTTCACCAAAACGCTCTTCAAATCGGAAATACAGTAGGGACAGCTGCCCCTCCACCTTCATATAGAGGGCATTCAGTAAATTATGATAAAAGCAGTATTCTTTGATTTTTATTACACTTTATGTGTTTGGGGACAACCACTTGAAGATAGTCTCCAAAAAATTGCAGATCGATACCAATTTGAAATTGACTGGGAACGTTACGCTGCGGCAGTCCAGAATCTGTTCGCGGAGGCGTCAGACTCAGATCCAACTACACACTCCCTGCTTGGCACAATGCAAAAAATCGTGGACAGTTACTGTGAGTTTGTTAGAGAACTCGGTGTTCGGGAACATGCTGAACAGATGGCATGGGAATTGTTGCAATCTGGACACTCACTTTTTGCCGCCAATGTTGCCACGCTCTACGACGATACTGTGCCAACGCTCCAACAATTGCAAGACGAAGGTTATAAGTTAGCAATCGTTTCCAATTGGGATACGCCGCTGGATCCGCTTGCAGAACGGCTCGGTATTGCACACTATTTTGACATAATTGTCGCCTCACATGACGAACGCGTTCGGTCGGCAAAACCAGACCCGCATATATTTGAATATACGTTAGAAGCAGTTGGCGTTTCTGCGGAAGAAGCTGTGCATGTTGGCGACACGTATGAAGCCGACATCATCGGCGCACAAGGGGTAGGCATTCGTCCAATTCTGATTGATCGTGTTGGTTCACAAGAAGGCAGATGGGAAGAGACAATTCATAGCCTTGCTGAACTGCAGGAATTGCTTAAGGGAAGGGACAATGAAATAATTTGACCATTTTCGCGAAATATTGGATAATAAATTTAAAGGTTAAAACGTAAAGTATAGTGGAGATACTACATGAATGATCAAACTATCCAAGAATTAGATGAAGCTATTAAACTTAACCCTGAAGATGCTACAAACTACATCAATAGGGGCATCGCCTACTACGAAAAAGGCGAGTATGATAGAGCCATCATAGACTATGAAAAAGCTATTGAAATTGAACCCGAAGATGCCACAGCATACTCAGCATACTACAATAGGGGCAACGCCAACCAAGGTAAAGGTGAGTATGATAGAGCCGTCATAGACTTTAGCAAAGTTATTGAACTTGAACCCGAAGATGCCACAGCATACTATAATAGGGGCAACGCCTACAGGGAAAAAGGCGAGTATGATAGAGCCATCATAGACTATGACAAAGCTATTGAAATTGAACCTAATAATGCCTCAGCATACATCAATAGGGGCATCGCCTACTACGAAAAAGGCGAGTATGATAGAGCCATCATAGACTATGAAAAAGCTATTGAAATTGAACCTAATCATGTCTTAGCATACAACAGTAGAGGAACAACCTACTACAAAAAAGGTGAGTATGATAGAGCCATCATAGACTATGACAAAGCTATTGAACTTGACCCCAAATATGCCACAGCATACTATAATAGAGTCAACGCCTACGAGGAAAAAGGCGAGTATGATAGAGCCATCATAGACTATAGCAAAATTATTGAACTCAACCCCGAAGATGCCACAGCATACTATAATAGAGGCAACGCCTACGATATAAAAGGCGAGTATGACAGAGCCATCATAGACTATGACAAAGCTATTGAACTTGACCCCAAATATGCCACAGTATACAACAGTAGAGGCATCATCTACGATATAAAAGGCGAGCATGACAGAGCCATCATAGACTATGACAAAGCTATTGAAATTGAACCTAATAATGCCACAGTATACAACAATAGGGGCGGCACCTACGCCGAAAAAGGCGAGTATGATAGAGCCATCATAGACTATGATAAAGCTATTGAAATTGAACCTAATCATGTCCCAGCATACAACAATAGGGGCGGCACCTACGCCGAAAAAGGCGAGTATGATAGAGCCATCATAGACTATGATAAAGCTATTGAAATTGACCCCAAATATGCCACTGCATACAACAATAGGGGCATCACCTACCACTTCAAAAAAGGCGAGTATGATAGAGCCATCATAGACTATGATAAAGCTATTGAAATTGACCCCAAATATGCCACTGCATACAACAATAGAGGCCTCGCCTACTACGAAAAAGGCGAGTATGATAGAGCCATCATAGACTATGACAAAGCTATTGAAATTGACCCCAAATATGCCACAGCATACAATAATAGAGGTGTCGCCTACTACGAAAAAGGTGAGTATGACAAGGCTATCATAGACTATAGCAAAGCTATTGAAATTGACCCCGAAGATGCCACAGCATACTACATTAGAGGCAACGCTTACGCCGAAAAAGGTGAGTATGAAAACGCTATCGCAGATTACGACAAAGCTATTGAACTTGATCCTAAACGTGTTGGCACCTACGTTAATAGGGGCTATCTATACCAGAAATTAGATGATTATGATCTGGCTATCAAGGATTACGATAACGCTGTACGGTTCTGCCCTAATTATGCGACTGATTTCGTTGATGATAAATTCAGATTAGGGGGAGAGGGTGCGGTGCATGAGGCTCGAGAACTATTGAAAAGCGTATCTGATGATTACTATAAGTCTGGCAACTTAGCTGCGGCCGCCTACTATGAGGGAGTATCATTTCTATTCTTACCCAATGAAATCAGGGCTCGGGAGTGTTTTGAAGCAGCACGTGACGAGGGTTTTGAGGACAACACCAAAATTGATGTACACCTTGAAAACTTAAAATCTTGATTTTACAATATCGAGTCGCAATCTTTGGCCATTTGCTCCATAAATTCTATATGATCTTCGTAATCAGACCCAAAACCCGTTTCAACGCCAAGTGCTCCTCATAGCTTTTATGAGCAACAATGATGAGTATTGCCTTGGCGCGGCTCATGCTCGTGTAAGCAACTTAAACAGATCGTCAACTTCAGGTAAAGTGGTTGCACCGTCTACTACTTTAATCGGTGGTCCGTATACGCCAGATATGGGTGGTGATTCAATACCTACGAACATTGAGACAGCCGCGGCTATTTCACACGTCGTGTTTGACAGTTAATTTCCAATTCATGATGAGTTAAACGAAGATATTTATTTTTGAGGCGTTCCAAAACTTCCTTTATAGAGCGTTTTATATGTTTTAGCGAAAAGAAGTTTCACTTGATGTTCACGCATCAAACTTTCTTTGTATGTATCGCCTTGCCCTATAACAACGCCTTTGAGCCCAAGTGGATAGGCGACATAACCATCAATATGTTTTTCAACAATCACTTTAAACGGTTGCATTTTGTTCTCCTGGTATAGATCGGGTCGAAAGATTAGCAGGGCATTACTGACATCCTAACCATCTTTTTACTGTCACCTCGATTTCTTTCATTTGTGCTGGACTCAATGTTCCTAACTTGCGAATGAACTTGGAGGGTTGAGTTGTCATTAGCCCTTGGACATTGAAAGCACCCGGTCTCAAACCGGACACAGAAAGCGTGACTTTAAAGTTTGAACTTCTTGGGCTTGTTGTGTGTGGCACAACCGTAATTAAAGCGTAATCAGAGGCTGAAAAAGGGACGCTTAGCACTAAAACTGGTCGTGTTTTTGCTGCCAATCCGAGATCAGCTAACCAGACTTCACCACGCCTAGGCATTGCCTTCTAATTCTTCCTCTTCATCAAACATTTCCAGGACCTCTGATGCGACTGAGACTTGATCGTACTCTGTCCAGATACCGTAGTCATCATCGTAAATGATAGGTTCATGGCGTACCCTATATAAATTGTGGATAACTTGCTCAATGTGATGTAACTCGGCAGTCGTCAGGTTTGGTAATGATGCTGCTATTTCTTGAATTGTACGCATTTAAAAATATCCTCCATCTACTTTTTATCAAAATTTTACATTAACTTTCTACAGAAATCAACGCAATTCCTGCAAAGGCCTTGATCAAGGCATCAAATATAGGAGAACTGAGCGTTTCTGCATTTATTGACGAAATTGCGAACGTAATGCCCACAACCCTTGCCCCGGTTCACTAATATAGAAAAAGCCACCATCATTGAATCCATCAACGAGTGTTTCGGGATTGTATTGCGTAATTACTTCGTTTAAAGGTCTCCACTCGTAACCGACCGATTCAATCTCTTTCTGCGTGAGATATTCAGTGGCATAGACAACCTTAAAACGCCCTTCAGTACTCCCATGTATCAAATGTGCGGCCGCCGAGAGATTGTTTTGCAATTCGCTGTTTTCCTCAACCGCTTTGAGCGTAGCAGGCGTGCCGCGATAGCCATACTTCCGGATGAGCCGGTCAATTTCGGCATCCTCACCAAATTCGCGTAGCCCTGGTGCGATGATGATTAACTCGCCATCGTCCGCCATTGCCATCCGTGTGCGATAGATAGCCTTGTTCCCAAGCCATGTGCTTCTAAACTCCTTCGGATCCAAGTAGACGACTACTTTTTCTAATGGCGCATCTAAAAATGTCATATTCACATTTCTACTTAATTCCGCAGCAGTTTCGAAAGTGCGTGCATCATCACCGATGTAAAGCCCACGCATCACACGATTGCCATCTATATCCACATCCATAACGCTCATGATATAAACAATGCCGAGTTGCTTCAGGTAATGTGCATGGGCGTAATTCAACACTCTCCTAACAGATGTATCTGTGCGTCCCATTAACCTTTCCATACCGTCAACAGCACCGAGGAAATGAGATTTGTTAATCATCTCAACCCCGCCTGCACCGATAAGAACATTCTTAAATCCGTTTGCTATTCCGATAACCTCGTGCGGAATTACCTGTCCAACAGAAATAATGAGTTCGTAGTCTCCCTCCACAAGGCTGCGGTTTACTGCCACAGGAATACTATAATCCAGCTTTTCCGCAGACACCTCACGGATAAACTCGGATGGTACTTCCCCAAAGTGATAAAGTCCTGTCCGCCAGTGATGGACATGGTATGTTGCTTTGGGCAGATCGCCGTACATCTCAGCGATCTGTGTTTCAGTCATCGACGCATGCGTACCAATGGCGGGTAGAATATCAAAGGTTGTGCCGTTTGCTGCATCCCAAAGTTCATAGAGAGTCCGCGTAAGTTCTCCTGCATTTGAGTGAAGGCGAGTTATATCCGGCGGAACTACCAGAATCTTTTTCGGGATACCACCTAACTTGAGCAGTGCCTCTTGCAATAATGCGCGTTTTTCTTCAGTTGTAATGATGGTGTCTTTTCCACCGTGGGCGATGTAAGTTGACATAGTGTTAATATCTGTATTTGTGAAAGAGGACGAGAACATAATTATCTCGCCCTCTAACATTTAAAATTAATATGCAGCTTTAATACTGCCCCAAGTTGTGCTTAACTTATCCTGTGGTTCCACAGGCAAAACTAAATCGTCTACGGCATCACCGATAAAGAGATTATCAATATAGACCAAACCGTAGTTACCAAACTTGCCTGTTTTATAATCACCGTCTGTTGCTTCAGTGGCGATAGCAACATTTTTAAAGGGTGTTTTATCATCCCGTTCTTTGAGCTTAAAAGTGAATGAATCACCTTCCAACGTAAGTTGTGCGCGATACCAAACCTGCGGCTTGTTATCCACCACCCCGTCTCCTATAAGTGGCCATCCATTTTTGCGTTTATAGAATCGATATATTTTGCCACCTTGCCGGCGGTCGCTCAGATAGAACTTCTCGCCATCTTGAAAACGAAACACAACTCCCATATAGAAGTCATCGGGAAACATCATGTCCCATTCAGCAACATAATCGTCCCAATCATCATCTCCACATACATAAATTGACCCGCCAGGGCCATCATGTCGTGATGCATTTGATGCTTTATTAGATGTCTTCAGAACTTTATTTCCTGCATCTTTCGGGTCGGCAACAACTATTGCCTTCGTATTGCCAGCAAACCCAATTTCCCATTTTTTCGGTTCTTGGTCAATGGTATCTTTCTCAAAATCGTCATGGAACAACAACTCTGCTGAAGCACTCATTGAAGCAAACAGAGTTAACACCACCACGGTGCATAGAATAAATAACAGTGTGAAACGCATTTTTTCCTCCTTTAGACTTAGTCAGATTTCACTTGAAAATTTTCTATAACAATTATATCATAAAAATAACAAATAAAGTAAAAAAAGAGGCATGCATGCGCATTTTGCACACTGCCGATTGGCATATCGGGCAAAGACTTCATGAACGCCAACGGCATGACGAACACAAAGAATTTCTAAATTGGCTTCTACACACAATCCAAGAACATAAGGTCGAACTGCTCCTCGTTTCAGGCGATATTTTTGATACCGCCCTACCATCAGCAGAAGCAACAAATCTCTATTATGAATTTCTTTTTCGCCTTTTTAATGAAACAGAGACATATACGGTGATTGCAGCAGGCAACCACGACTCGCCACGACATTTGGAAGCACCTCGCGAATTCCTCAAAATGGGTAGAATTCATGTTGTTGGTTTGGCAAAAGAAGCGGCTGAATGCGTTATCAATATCCCACCTAAAAACCCTCGCGTTGCTGTTGCTGCTGTGCCATATCTGTCTGAAAATGAACTTGAACCTGTCTCTTTTGAATCTGATATAGAAAAAAACGAAAGGTATCGCGAACGACTCAAAATGTTCTATGCGGATTGTGTGTCTCACATGCCATTGGAACTCCCGAAGATACTGATGGGACATCTCTTTGTTGATGGTGGAAAAGAAACTAATTCTGAACGCAATATCCAAATTGGCGGTGCTTCCGCTGTCCGTGCCAGCGATTTTCCCGATGACGTGAATTATGTTGCACTTGGACACCTCCATAGACCACAAACGATAGAAGGCACCGTTTATCTTATCCGATATTCAGGATCGCCAATTCCAATGCGATTCAACGAGGCAAATTACCGTAAAAAAGTGTTTCTGCTGGAACTGTCTGACGATGGAACGCTGACGTTAGACGAGGAAATTGAAATACCTGTTTTTAAGGAATTATGTACTATCACGGGTGATGAAACCAGCATTTTATTTCAAGCAATGACTGAAAATTGGGATGGGAAGTACATTCAAGTCAAACTAAAATTAGACGCTGTAGAAGCCGGTATCAATGACAGAATTCGGCAAGCGTTTGCGGAACGGGGTGGTGATGTCTTGAGTGTAGAAATTGAGTTACCAGAAGCAAAACATGATATTAATATCCCTGTTGAAGATATGAAACGACCCGAGGAAATCTTTGAACAATACTATAAGGCAAAACATGACGGCAAGCCACCCGATGAAACCTTAGCGCAAACGTTTAACGAATTACTCCAGATGGTTGAGAAATCTTAATGAAATTGTGTAAACTGAAACTAAAAAATCTAAATAGCTTTCGTGAAGAGATTGAAGTAGACTTTGAAAAACCTCCGTTAGACGATGCATCACTCGTAGCGATTACTGGTCCCACGGGTGCGGGAAAAACAACGTTGTTAGATGCGATTTGCGTTGCACTTTATGGAAAAACGCCGCGCCTTACAGGTTCTGGCACTCAGAACCCAAATAACCTTATTAGTCATGGTGAAAAGGAATGTTTTGCAGAAGTACATTTTATAGCAAATAATACGCGTTACATTGCTACCTGGTCCGGTAAACATAAGAGATCTCCTCAAGGCAGCTTGTATAATGCTGACACTGAGCAACTCATTACTGATAGACTTTCAAGTAAAGGTAAATCATTAGGGGATTCTGAAAGGACAATCAGTGATGAGATTAAATCTATATTGGGACTTGATTTTGATGGGTTTAATCGGTCTGTGATGTTAGCGCAAGGAGAGTTTGCAGCGTTCCTGAAAGCAAGTAGCGAAAATAGGCGCGCAATACTGGAAGCAGCTGCAAGTGTTGATATCTACGATGAATTAAAAAGATCGCTAAACGAAAAAGTGGGACTTGTTGAAACGGAATATCAGAGGGTTTTAGGAAAACTGGAGGCTATTCCTGAAGCTTCTCGTGAACAACTTACGGAAGCAGAAACAGAACTCAGCAACCTTGAGGCAGAAGCAGAGAAGTTAGGTGTAAAAAGTCGGCAAATTCAGACGGAAAAAGAACAAGAGACGAAACGGAAGGAGGATTATGAAATACTCCAATCTTCTAAAGAAGATCAAAAAATGCTTATCAATCAGCAACCGATAATTGATGGACTCAAATCTGAACTTGAGGACGCTGAACGTGCCAACCAACTTCGCCCCGAAAAACAGGTGTATGATACCACAAAGTCCGACCACGAAAAAGCAGCGGAGGCACTACAAAAGGCTGAAACTGAACTTGCGGATGCGCGAAAGCAAGTAGAGTCTGCTCAAACTGATTTTGAGAAAAAAGAAGATGTTTACACTACTGCCTCTACCGAACGAGATCAGAAGATGGAGATATACGCTGAGGCAAAATTAGATGTAGAACGCGCAACAGAACGATTGGCAGAGGTTGATAAGCGCACGCCTACATTGGAAGATTTGAATGAACAGATTGAAACATCGTCAAACCAGTTAAGTGATAGACAAACGGAGCAGATCGAATTACAAGAACAGATTGCTGAAGCACAAACTTTCATAGATAAAAACCCGCTCCCATCAGATCGTCGGTCCCGTCTTACCCGAGTCACCGCTCTTCAGGTAGAAATCAACTCGCAACATAAACAGCAAGCGGAGAAAATGGATGACGAATTGCAGTATAAATCAGAAATAGATGGGTTGGAGGAAGAGGTAAAAAAACTATCTAAGAACCGAGAAAAACTCCAATCAAAAAAGGAAACTGCAGAAACTTCCCGTATACAGGCAGAGACTAAATTTAAAGAACTTCAAGATAACGGGACTGTTAAGGATTGGCAAAGCCGAAGAGATAATGCAAGAAAGGCACAACCGATAGCACAGCAGTATGAAAATTTGGTTGACCAACTCTGTGATAAGAGGGGCGAGCTCGCGGAATTTAAAAAAAATATCATCGGACATGATGATTCCCTCAAGGACATTGAGAAAAAACTTCAAATTCAATCTCAACTCTGTAAACGTGCAGATGCAGAAGTTAAAAAATTAGAAGCAGAAAAGGAATTGGCACTTTTAGTAGAACCTGTTAATGCACTTCGACAGCAATTAGAGGAAGGGGAACCTTGTCGTGTATGCGGTTCTACAGAGCATCCTTATGTTGATAAAGTTGAAAGCGAGGCGTTACTTGAAAGTATTCAGAAAGCATTAGGCGATGCCGAAATGGAGGCGAAGAAGGCGCGAGAACAGAAGCAAAAAATTGAACAGGATCAGGTGCGTTTAAAACAGGACAAGTCAAACACCACTGAACAAATTGAAACGTGCATAGAAGAAATAGAGTCCCTGAATTCTGAAACCGAAGACTTTCACTTACAGTGGCAAGGACTTTACGAATCTATGGACATTTCATCTGAATGGGTTGATGAAAGGTTTAATGAAGCGGACGCTGCAATTGATAATCTCAACGCTACTCAAGAGACTTGCAACAAAGTATCCAACAAGTTGAATGAAGTTTCTCATCAACTCCAAACCTGTGAACGCGATCATGCACGGGAAAGTGAACTATTAGAAGATACAAAGCAGAAACTTGATGACATAACCGTTGAAATTGAAGATTTAAAGTTAGGTATTGCTGATACCGAAGAGAGTTTTTGGACTTCAATGCCTGAAGTTTTTCAAGGTGTTACACCCGATGAAGCTGTCCAACAATTTGATGATAAGATCAAAGCAGTTGAGCTGCGTGAGCAAGAACTTACCACGAAAAACAATCAACTTAAGGTGCTTAACACTGAAATTCAGAACGACCAACGTAAACTTGGAGATTTACAAGAACGCCAAAAGGAGCTTGAGGATGAAATTAAGCGCTATCAAAACGAAGTAGAAAAGATTTTGGAAGATGTGCGAGAGAAAACTGACGGGTTAGAAACGGAAGACGAGATCAACGCAGCGACCAACAAGTTAGACGCTGAACTGCAGACTATGGAAAACGCTCGTGATGAGGCTAAACAACAGTTAGAGGAAAGTCGCACATTATTAACTGAAAAAGAAATGGCCCAGGAATTTCGCGAAGAACAGTTGAAGGAGAAAAATGAAAATTTTGAAGCAGCGCGCGATCTTTATTTTCATAAGTTAGACAAAGCAGGATTTGATTCTCCCGACACACATGATTCGGCATTCCGAGACGACACACAGATACAAGCACTAAACGAAAAAATTGACACGCATGAAAGCGAAAAGCATCTGCTTGATGTAGAAATTGTTGCGTTGCGAACGCGGTTTGTAGAGACTCCGTTTGATCCCAAGGTATTAACACAGGTTACAACTTTAGCAGAAAAAATTGCGGCGGAGATTCAAGAAATACAGCAAAACACTGGTGCACAAGAGCAGAAAATCAAAGGTTTAAAAGACGATCTTCAAAAACGTGAAAAACTTGATAGTGAAGTAGATACTACAAAGCAAGAAATGGAACGTTGGAAAAATCTGCAGCAGATAATTCCCAGAAATGAGCTGCGTGATTTTGCTTTGGATATTATGTTCCAACAGGTGAGCCGTATCGCCAATGTTCAGTTAGCATATTTAACCTCAGATCGTTACCAACTTGATGTAGAAACCATCGGTAAGTTAACCGTTATTGATCGGTGGAATGCAAATGAAAAACGTCCTGTTGAAACGCTCTCTGGCGGAGAATCCTTTTTGACAAGTCTTGCACTTGCATTAGCACTGTCTGAACTCAGCCAAGGGCGCGCACAACTGAATTCACTATTCCTTGATGAGGGGTTTGGAACACTTGATACAGAAACACTTGATATTGCAATTGCAGCGTTGGAAGGACTCCGCATGCAGGGACGTAGCATCTATCTTATCAGTCACGTTCAGGAATTAACAAGACGTTTACCTGTCAAAATTAAAGTCAGGAAACGGGGTAACGGTAGTTCATATATTGATATAAATTAAAACTGATTTGCAGGTTTATTACATAAGCTTGCAAATCTCAAAGAATCACTTCTAACAAACTGGAGGCACAACATGCAATTCGGTTTCATGTCGTCTGTCTGCCCACCGTTAACACTGGCAGAACTCATTGATAAAGCAAAACATTATAACTACGAACACTTAGAACTCCGTGTAGAATGGGACCACGGACACGGTGTTGAATTGGATTCTACACCGCAACAACTCAACGAGGCTAAGACGCGCTTAGCAGATAGCGGCATAACGTTATCATGTATCGCAACTGGGGTGAGATTTGTTAATCCTGACGCACAAAAACGCGCAGAACAAGTTGATCTACTCAAGCGATATATTGATCTTTCTGAAAAGATGGGGGCAAAGAATATACGTATCTTTGGAGATCCAGTGCCGAAAACACCGATTGAGGTAGATCAAACGCTTGATTGGGAAGCAGACGGTATACGGGCATGTGATGCGTTAGCTGGTGAGGCGGGAGTTACGCTCTGTTTGGAAACACACGGCAATCTTATTGCAAGCTATGTGGCTGAAGTACTATACCGTTCAGAAGCACAAAATACTTATGTGAATTGGCATGCAGGACACCATGTCCGACACGGGCAACCTGTGGATGTCGCGTATGTGCATCTGCGTGATAAGGTTCGACATGCACATGTCAACTTTGGTGCTGATGGCCCAATGCCCGACACAGAAAAAGACTCTCTAACACTTCTCGCGCAGGATGGGTATACAGGATTCATCTCTATAGAGGTTATCAATCCAAAGGATTCGGATGCGGTGCTGCAACGACATGCCGAACTATACAAAACACTGTAAACCACGAATCTTCAAGCACTGATAGTCAATCAGAGATTGAATTAAACGTTTTGTTCCGGTAGACATGCTTTGTGAGTGCGTCTACCGGATTTTTTAAACGCTAAACGATTCGCCGCAGCCACAAGTGTTTTGGGCGTTTGGGTTGGTAATCTTAAAACCCGAGTCCATTAAGCCGTCATTGTAATCCAGCACCGAGCCCGCGAGGTATAAGGAACTGCGCTGATCAATGAACACCTTCAAACCGTGAAATTCAAAGACCCTATCTGTGCCTTTCGCTTCGCCAAACTCAAGGTTATATTGGAAACCTGAACAACCGCCGCCGATAACCTGCATGCGCAAACCGAGTTCTGCTTCTGCACTACTTTCATTGCTGTTTATGAGTGTAATCGCTTTTTCTGCCGCAGATTCTGTTACAGTAATCATTGGTGCGTCTCCTGTTTTGAAAGCGAATTTTCAATCGCTGTTTTTAATACATTTTCGGCATAAGTGGCGTAACGTTGCTTATCTGCCGGTAGACCGCCTAAAGCTTTTGAGATATGCACTGCTGTAATCTCCAGTGCATCTGAGATTCGGCTACCGGTGGCCAATTCGGTTAGCACTGAACCGCTGGCAATCACTGTCGGACACCCAAAAGCCCTAAACTTCGCTGCAATTACTGTTCCATCTACAATTTTAAGCGTAAGTTTTAGCATCTCTCCGCTTGTGGCAGAACCGATAGTTGCTGTGCCGTCTGCATCAGCAATTGTTCCGATATTGCGCGGGTTTTCAAAATGCTCTGTTACTTGTTGGGTATACATAGCGCGCTGCTTAGCTGAAACGGACAACGTTTCGCTGAAATACCTTTTACTTCATATTATACACTATTATCATACAATTGTCAAATCTGACTTTAAGCAAATCTATAGACATTTATAACATTTTCGGTTAAATTCTGATATAATACAATTGTAACTTAACGTGAGCTTGATAATTAGATTGAGTACAGTCCGTTGGGTAGAGCGCAGCGAGACCTTTATGCGTCAATTTAGCGGTCCCCACCCCTGGTAGGCGCGTTTTCTAAACGCGCCGTTAGCTTAATCTTCAGCATAGGGACAGGCGCGTTTCCAAAACGCGCCTACCAGGGGGTCCTAAATCGGGCTTAGAAAGTCTACGGGATTTATCAAACTCACGTTAACTTACATATTAAGAACAAATGGAGGGAAATATGGCAATGTATAGGACTGCAATCGTAGGAGGCAGACGCGGTGTCCACCATGCACGATGCTACGCTGGCATCGAAAATATGCAGGTTACCGCACTTTGTGAAATTGATGCCGATAGACTAAAAGAGGCTATCGCAGAACTGAACGTTAATGGATATTCAGACTACACAGAGATGTTAAAAGCTGAAAAACCTGATATTGTGCATGCAGTTACCCAACCGACAGTGCCACGGCATATATGGGTAGAACCTGCCGCTGAAGCGGGCGTTAAAGCGTTGGTGATAGAAAAACCGATCGCGCTCAGACCCAGCGAAGCGGAAGCACTTGCCATTGCACACGAGCAAACAGGATTAAAAATTATTGTTAATCACCAACGCAGATATCTTCCGTTTGCTGAAAAACTACTGGAATTTTTTGCTGAAGACAGCCTTGGCGACATACACTTCATTCGCGCCGCCACACAAGGGGAAATTACTGATATGGACACGCATCTGATGGATGTTGTGCTTTTTGCGCTTAAGGATATTCCTATTACGCACGTGTGGGGAAGCGTTGAAGGTGGTGAAACCTACGACGTTCCAATTCTTCAGTGCCCTGAAGATTTAATGGCGATTTATACATTTGAAAACGGCGCACGCGTATTTTTTGAATCCGCGCGAAATGCGTTTGGTACAATAGACTTTCCCGGTAGTAATCCGCGCTGTAACCTGGATTTTTGGGGAACAAAAGGACGTATGTGGTGGCGTGAAAACGGTTCATGGGGATACCAACTTGACGGTATGGCAGAGACCTTCGTTGAGAAGACCGATTTTGGAATAGATGATAGAGACGGGCAACGCGCCTTTACACAGGCAATCGCGACATGGCTTGATGACGAGAATCAACCGCATCGCAATAGGTTAGAGTTCGCTTTGCTCGGTTTCGATCTGGTTATGGCGGCATATCGCTCAGCGCTGATTGGCGAAAGGATTGCATGGCCTCCCAAACTTTCCGATGACGAATGGGTAGAACTCAAAAACCGGGTAATAAGAGATTAACGCAGGTTGGGTGTAAATATTTTGGCATTATGTATTAACTTAAGGAGATAATAACGTTTAAAACGCCTCACTCGGTAGGTGCGGTTTCCTAACCGCACCGGATCCTAAGTTTTAGTAGGCGCGTTTTGGAAACGCGCTGTGTTTTCGATCTCAAATTGAGACCGGCGCGTTTAGAAAACGCGCCTACCAGAGAGGCGGATGTCTTAAGTTGACATCTATGAGGTAGAGCGAAGCGAAACCCAACAACCTCTTGTAGGAGCGAGCTTTGCTCGCGACACCGAACGAAAGGTCGCGAGCAAAGCTCGCTCCTACAGGAAGAGGAACAGTATACCTGTTGGGTTTCGCTCCTAACTGGCTGAAACCGACACAGTCCTTTATTCAGGTCGATTGGGATGTGAAGATCCCTCTACTCAGTTCCGCTCTACCCAACTTACGAACTAATGTCCTCCACCATCGCCGGGTAGAAGATTTGGATCTGGGTCCTCAAATGCTCACCGCTAATTTCAATTGAACCAATCGCCGGGTGGAAGATTTGGATCTGGGTCGCTTGGTGGATCTTCGGGAGGGTCAGGATCGTCATCGTCTTGGGGAGGTACAGGATCTTCTGGCGGTTGTTGAGGTTCTTCTGGTGGAATAATCGGTTCAGGTTGGGTTTGTGTGATTGTAAATTGTTTTGTCCATTTTAGCCCACCTTTATCTGTTGCTTCAATTTCTATATCTATTTCTGAGCTTGGGAGGTTTTGTAATTTTACTAATTTTCCTCCGTTAACTCCTATAAATTCGTGCCCTTTTGTAATCCTGTATGTGTGCGTGTCCTCTATGTCTTCATCGTAAGATAGGATTTCCGCAAATTCTGTTCCGATTGAATCGTCTGAACTAAAAGAATTATTTGAAAGCTGAATATCATAAGGCGCTTCATTTACATCTACTATTTTTATTGTGAAAACTTTTTGTCCCTCAACTTTTGGTTCTTGGACGCTTATTTCCATTTCTTGGTTTGGCGTTAGGCGTGATTGTCTTATGAGCTCTTCAAAATTTAGAGATTGTTTTATAACTAAATTTTTTCCATCAACTTCAAAATAATTGCTGCCACTGCCTACAATTTGCTGTCCTTCTCCATCTTGAAAAGTTCCGACAATTGTTCCCTTTTCTCTGTTTTCTTCAATTGACAAGTTTTCTGTGTTATCAGGTGCTAAAACTTTTATATCTTCAAGTTCTCGTAAATCATTAACCAAAATTTCAATATTTTTTTCTACTGTTTCTCCTGTTTCAACATTTTTCTCTGCGATTTGTAAACTATATTTTGGTTGTGTTTCAAAGTCAAATTCTCTTTTGGTTAGCAGTTCATTTTTATCGTTTATGTAAAAATCAGGACTTTTTCCTGGAATTGAATATTTAAGTTTCTGTCCTTCTTCTGTTATAAACGCTCCAACTTTTGTATTTGGGTGTGCGTTTTCGTCAATTGTGTTGTTGGAGAGCATAATGTCACCTGCCTCTCGTAAATCATTAACCAAAATTTCAATATTTTTTTCTACTGTTTCTCCTGTTTCAACATTTTTCTCTGCGATTTGTAAACTATATTTTGGTTGTGTTTCAAAGTCAAGTTCTCTTTTGGTTAGCAGTTCGTTTTTGTCATTTATGTAAAAATCAGGACTTTTTCCTGGAATTGAATATTTAAGTTTCTGTCCTTCTTCTGTTATAAACTCTCCAACTTTTGTGTTTGGGCGTGCGTTTTCGTCAATTGTGTTGTTTGAGAGCATAATGTCCCCTGCCTCTCGTAAATTGTTTATTAGAATTTCATAAGTATTAAATTTTGTGTCGTCTGTCCCTAAATTCTTTTCGCCGACTTCTATATCATATCTTGGCGTTTTTTCAAAATCAAAAGAAATTTTTGCTACAAGTTCGTTGTCTTTATTTACGTATACAATTTTTTTGTCATCTTCATTTTTTATGAAATATTGTAAATTGTCTCCGCTTTCGTTTATGAACTTTCCAATTACTGCGTCCGGTTTGTTGTTTTCGTCAATTGTGTTGTTGGATAATCTTGTTTCCTGTTTTGGTGCCTCAGTTTTTATTTCTGCGACTGTTCTGTCTTCCATTTGCTCCATAACTTTTACGGGATTATTCATATCATCGCAACCGCTTCCGAAAATTTGGGCAGCAAAAACTAATAGTAAAACATATTTTGTTGCTTTGTTTCTTATGTTATTGATGAAGGTATTATCTTTATCCAACATATTTTCCAAATTTCCTTTCTCTAATGCAGTCAACAGATATTTCAGAATTGTGTGATAGGCGAGTTTTAATTTCCACTGTTTTTATTAAGGATACCACACGATCTCTGTAAGGTCAAGCTTTTTACAGATACACGCAGGTTAACAAATTGACACAAAGATATAAAAATGCTATAATGCTTTAGACAAAATTCCATAGGAGACAAATATGCTTACCCAAACCCAGGTTGACACGTTCCGTGAGAAAGGTTTTCTGCTCGGAAATCGTGTCCTAACTGACGAACAGGTTGAAGAATTGCGGTCAGAATTAGCACGCGTTATTGATGATTACGAAAAAGCCGATGTGCCGCAGCCCGTACGAATTGCTAACCTTGGTGGCCGAGAAGAGAGTCCTGTCTGGCAAATCGTTAATATTTGGGAGGCGAGTTCTGCCTACCAGCGACTTATTTACAATCCGGTTATTGTAGAGGAAATTGGACAACTCACATCAGCAACAGAGTTGCGCGTCTGGCATGATCAGATCCAATATAAACCGCCTCAAATTGGCGGCGTCAACAGATGGCATCAGGATTCACCACTGTGGGGGATACTTATGCCGAAAACGAGTCAGGTGACCGCATGGGTCGCATTAGACGATGCGAATGAAAGCAACGGATGTATGCGGATGGTCCCAGGTTCCTATCATTGGGGTCCTCAGATGAAGTTTTTGGGCAGTGTCGGAGACATCCATAAAATGCACGACAACTTTGAAGAAAATAAACTATCCGTAGAACTCTGTCCGGTACCGAAAGGGCATGTGCATTATCATCATTCATTGACATGGCACGGATCACACGACAACAACAGTGACGCTGCACGCCGCGCTATTGCAGTGCATTATATGACAAGCGAAACGGTTTACCATGAAGAAGGCAATCACCTCATGAAACCTTTTGTTACTGTCAATGGCGATGAAAAATTGGCGGGTGATCATTTTCCACTTGTGATGGAGAATGGAACACCGACAAACCCGATAGTATGATCACTGAGTGCCGAAACTCTGGATAATTAAAAATACTTTTTTATAAAAAGCAAGGTTTTAGGAGACAAATATGCTTAACCAAGCCCAAATAGACGCATTTCGTGAGAAGGGCTTTCTCCTTGGAAGTCGTGTTTTAAACGATGAACAAGTTGAGGAATTGCGGTCAGAATTGGCTCGCGTTATTGATGACTACAAAAAAGAGGATATCCCGCAACCTGTCCATATTGTGAACCTCGGCGGCAGGGAAGAAACGCCTGTCTGGCAAATCGTTAACATCTGGGAAGCAAGTTCTGCTTATCATAAACTTGTGCATAATCCTATCATCGTTGAAGAAATTGCACAACTCACTTCAGCAACAGAAGTGCGCGTCTGGCACGATCAAATCCAATATAAACCGGCTGAGGTTGGCGGTGTCAATATGTGGCATCAGGATTCACCTTATTGGCCGATACTTACACCAAAAACGAGTCAGGTAACCGGATGGGTCGCATTAGACGATGTTGATGAAAGCAACGGTTGTATGCGTATGGTGCCTGGTTCATACCATTGGGGTAATCAGATTTCCTTTCTGCATTCCGTCAAAGATATTCATTCCATGCCAAACCGCTTTGAAGAGCACGAATTGGAAGTGGAACTTTGTCCCGTACCAAAAGGGTATGTTCATTATCATCATTCCTTAACGTGGCACGGATCACATGACAACGCAAGTAAACAACCACGGCGCGCTATTGCAGTGCATTATATGACAAATGAAACGCTTTATGATGAAAGCGGAAACCATGTGATGAAGCCTTTTGTTACCGTCAATGATGGCGAAAAATTAGCTGGTGACCATTTTCCGCTTGTGATGGACGCTGGCAGTCCAATCGCCCCATAGTTTAACGTTATAGGAGAATTTTATGAAAGTTGTTGATGCGGTTGCAAAAGTGCTGAAGACAGAAGGTGTGGAATATCTGTTTGCATATCCCGTTAACCCAATTATTGAGGCGGCCGCGAAATTGGATATTCGCCCCATCATTGTTCGCCAAGAACGCATCGGACTCCACATGGCAGACGCAGTGAGCCGCATGACCTCTGGACAACAGATCGGTGTGTTCTGCATGCAGAGCGGTCCTGGTTCTGAAAATGCATTCGGTGGCGTTGCACAGGCTTACGGTGATTCCGCCCCAATTGTTGTTCTACCGATGGGATATTCACGACCATTGACCCAAATTCAACCTAACTTCAATTCGGCATTGAACTATCGGCACGTGACAAAGTCTTGTGAACAACTTACAGTGCCAGAAGCACTGCCAGAAGTGATGCGGCGCGCCTTTACGCAAGCGCGGAACGGTAGACCGAGACCCGCGCTTGTTGAAATTCCCGGCGATTTAATGTCACAGGAAGTGCCCGAACCGTTTGAACCGACACCTGTTCCCACTGTACGTTACGGTCCTGACAGTGCTGAAATTGAAGCTGTTGCAGATGCTTTAATTGATGCTGAATGTCCTGTTATTTATGCGGGACAAGGAGTTCACTACGCACAGGCGTGGAATGCTTTGAAGGAACTCGCGGAACTTCTTGCAGCGCCAGTCACTACAAGTTTGGGCGGAAAAAGTGCTTTTCCCGAAGATCATCCGTTGGCACTCGGTTCCGGGGGACGCTCCATCCCAAAACCGGTGCATCACTTCCTCCAAAAGACAGACCTCCTTTTCGGTATCGGATGCAGTTTCAGCAGAACTCACTTCGGTGTAACAATTCCGGAAGGTAAACGGGTCATCCATGCAACGTTAGATCCCGCAGACATCAATAAAGATGTACCCGTTGCGGCAGCGCTTGTCGGTGATGCACGCTTGATTTTAGAGGGCTTAGTTGAGGCTGTTCGTGAACGTTCTGGTGACGCATCTGAAAGTCGCACGGCTGCAGTTACAGAAGAGATCAGTAACGTCAAAGCCGAATGGTTGGAAGAGTGGATGCCAAAACTCACCTCCGACGAAGTGCCGATGACGCCTTATCGCGTTATCTGGGATCTGATGCACACCGTTGATGTCAAGAACACAATTATCACGCATGATGCAGGAAGTCCTCGCGATCAACTGTCCCCGTTTTGGCATTGTGAAAGTCCGCTCTCCTACATCGGTTGGGGCAAAACGACTCAACTTGGCTACGGTCTCGGTCTTGCAATGGGAGCAAAACTCGCAAAGCCGGACGCACTCTGCATCAATGTTTGGGGGGACGCAGCAATCGGGTTTACCGGCATGGATTTTGAAACCGCAGTGCGTGAACAAATTCCGATTTTATCTGTCCTATTTAATAATTTCTCTATGGCAATTGAAATTCCGATTATGCCTGTATCTACCGAGAAATATCGGAGTACAGACATTTCTGGCAACTACGCAGATATGGCAAAGGCGTTCGGTGGCTATGGCGAACGCGTTGAAACACCGGACCAAATTGTACCCGCTATCCAGCGCGGTATCCAAAAAACGCAGGAAGGTGTTCCTGCGCTACTTGAATTTATTACAGCAAAGGAAATTCAGATTTCTAAGTTTTAATATGTCCGATCAGAGAAACTTCATGATCGTGACAAAGGAGTTTTGACATGAAACTTATTACTACTGTTCTCCTCATTGCCCTAAGTCTCAGTATCAATGCTTGGGCATTAAAGGATGACAAGACACTCATGATGTACCTCCCTTTTGATGAGGGAAACGGTAACAAAGCCAAAGATGCAAGCGGAAATAATCTTGAGGCTACCCTGAATGGGGCAACATGGTCAAAAGATGGTAAATTAGGTGCGTGCATCCATTTGGCAAATACAGAGCACTTTGTAGAAGTTGCGTCAGTCCCCGAACTTGATATTACGGATGAACTCACGATTCAAGCATGGTTTTTCCCAGAACAGGACCAAGGTGATTCTAACCTGATGGGACGTAGGACAGCAAACAACACGGGAGGATATTGTCTTCAGTGGAGTTCGAACCCTACCGGCGCACCACAAATTGAAACGTGGATGAACGTCGGTGGTGGGTGGCAAGGGTCTCGTAATAAACAGACTATCAAACCCAAATTGAACGAATGGCATCACGTATCTTCTACTTTTGACGGTAATATGATCCGCCAATATATTGATGGTGAGTTGGATGTTGAATGGAAACCGCCTGGCAATGAGATTTTCAGTGTTGATGTTGTATTCCGCATCGGCAAATCCCAGACAGGACTCTCTGGTACAGTATGTCTTGTTGACGAGGTAGCCATCTACAACCGCGCCCTTTCCGAAGACGAAATCAATCAGGATATGAACAATGGTGTGTTCTTTGCAGTTGATCCAGGGGGTAAACTCGCCACAACTTGGGCAAACCTAAAAAGATAGGCAAAACGCATACCTGTCGTATATTTTTCCAATTCTGTTTTATAGGTGGGTTCTAAGACCCGCTTCTGTTACATTTCCAATCAGCGCTAAACATTGTAGTTTCCAACTTTCCATAAATTGAAATACGTTTTCAAGGAGGAATTAATATGAAAACTCAGAAAATTATCTTCTTAAGCATTTTCTTAAGTCTACTCCTCTGCCAAGTTACGTTCGCCGCTGGTGGAAAAGGCAATGTGGCACAACTTGGTAAGAAAGTATATGTCTGGCACTTTGACGAAGGCAGCGGAAAAGAGACGAAAGACGCTACTGCTGGCTTAGTCGGTAAATTCAATGGTAATGTCAAATGGACAGAGGGTATCCTCGGCAAAGCCGTACAGATGGCTGGAAAAGCCGGAGAACCCGATTATGTAGAGGTCGCACACTCCGATGAGATTGATATAGACAAAGCGATTACGATGATGGCGTGGATTTATCCTGATCCCCTCCCCGCCGGTGGGCCGGAGAACAAAGCTACTATTTTCTACAAAAACACCTATTATCTGCAAATAGAACCCGGGGCAGGTCAACTCGCTTACTACTTTTATGACACTGATAACCCCGGTTACCATATTTCTTTCGGTAAGGTGATGGCGAAAGAATGGTCACATGTTGCACTTGTGTGGGACGGAACAGAGGCGCGTTTCTATATTAACGGCGAGCACGATGGCAAGGTTATTCCACAAAAAGGAACTGGCAGGAGTTCACCTGATAAAGTATTGCGATTTGGTGGGGAGAGCAACGCGTGCTGTCCTCGTTTCTTTCAAGGTCGCATGGACGAACTGATGTTAGCCAACTATCCGCTTTCTGAGGCAGACATCCAGAAAATCGTTGACAATACATTGGATGTTTCTGCCCGCGGCAAATTGGCGATAACATGGGCAAACCTTAAAAGGTAAGTAGAATATCTATTAGAAGGTTTTCCCTCACTAATGATCTTTTAGGGAAGTCCGGGGAACCAATTCAAATATCAAGATAGACCTATTTATCCGGAAGCTTGCGAACAAAGCAACTGTCAAGTCTGCCATTTGTGAATCTTGCCAGAGTTATTTAGTTTTAAGAATTTTCGGCTGCATACGGAGAGCTCCTCAATCCCCGACAGATTGATGTGAAGGACTGTATTTCTATAGCGTATCTCATAAATCGGATTTTTGAGTATATTCGTTGTTCTCACCCAAGTTCACTTCTATTGTAGGGGCGGGTCCCTGTGCCCGCCCGTTGTTCAATCCTCAAGACAGGCGAGGCACAGGGACCTCGCCCTACAATGATTTATGAGATAGGTTGTACTAACACAATAGGACAAGGTTTTATGAATGTCCACAAGATACCCGTGAACAAAGCAGCAAACTTATCAATGTTTATGGTATCAATGAGTGCTAACTCATAGAGACATTCCATCATCCGAATACCGAATATAGTGTTTTAGACCTAAAAACACTATATCAAGGTTTGAAGCATTTAGACGAAACGTTAAAAGGATTTCCGCAAAAACCTGAACCTATTGTTATTCAGCAAATCAATGAACATCTGGGATCAATCGGTGCTATTCACTACACGCGACCTGAATTAAACCCAAGATAATTGACGAAGGTATTGTATAGAGGAAAAAGATGAATTACGTAGAACTACCGCTTCCACAAAGTCAGAAAGACGAAATTCATCGAATTTTATCGGACACATCCGATAGAGACGGAAGCGTAGATAACACCTCCATATTGCGAAGTCTACAAGAACTTGCTACTGACGATGCTGATGTCCAAACCTGTTTTGCCGACATTGTCATCCCGATATTAGAAACTTGTCTAAATTGCCCTAACCCTGAAGCTGCTTTAAATAATTTCTCACGTTTCGCACTCGTAACGTTTAGTCGAAAGTGGATTTATGAACTTTTGCGGGATGCACCGTTTCTGATGCAAACTGTGATGCTCAGTTTCGGAGCATCCTCATATCTATCCGATATTCTGATTCGCAACCCGATCTACTTTTACGACATCATTGATGCAAACGTGATGGACACGCCAAAGACCCGTGAACAAATGTCCGATGAACTTTCCGCGGCACTCAGCAGATATAGGGACCTTGATCAGAAACTTCGGATAATTAGACGATACAAGCGTCGCGAAAGCCTCCGCATCGCACTACGCGACTTGCTCCAAGTAACAGCCGTTGAAACCACAACCATGGAGATGAGTAATTTGGCAGAAGCAACATTACAACACTGCTATAAAATTGGTTGTGATCAGGTAATGACGCCGAAGTTTGGTACTCCGCTCAATGAAGAAGGCACAGATCCTTGCCGCTTTGCTGTTATCGGCATGGGGAAATTTGGGGGATATGAACTCAACTTTAGTTCTGATATAGATCTAATCTTTGTTTACTCAGACGAAGGACAGACCGATAAAGGCATTGATAATAGCGAATATTACGCACGTTTGTGCGAGTTTTTAATTAAGGCGATGAGCGAAGTAACGGTAGAAGGCTATGTGTTTCGTGTGGATATTCGTTTGCGACCTGAGAGCAGCGCTGGCGTCATCATCCGTTCTATGGAAAGTTACGAAAGTTATTATGAAGGTTGGGGTGATTTATGGGAACGTCAGGCTCTGATTAAAGCACGTCCTGTCGCGGGGGATATGGCATTTGGAGATGAATTTATCCGCATGATTCAGCCGTTTGTATATCAACGCTATTTAGACGGTGTAACGCTTAATGAAATTAAGGTAGACATTCGCAATACAAAAGCACGCATAGAAGAACGGCTCGTAGGAGAGAGGGTAGACCTTGAAAAACATGTCAAACTCGGTCCAGGTGCTATTCGGGATATTGAATTTACTGTTCAGTGCTTGCAGATGATTCATGGTGGGCAGCGAAAGTCACTCTGTTCGCAAAATACGTTGGAGACACTTGAAGCGTTGAAGGCTAACGAGCTTTTGGACGTAGAAGACGCTGATGCCTTATCAGATGCCTATCGGTTTTTACGAAGGGTTGAAAACAGCATACAAATTGAAGCAGACCAACAACGGTATTCGGTCCCAGCAAAGGAAGATGAAGAAATTCAGTTCGCCCGACGTTTGAGATACTATGATACTCCGCTTGAAACATTTCGGCAAGATTACCGAATGCATAAAGCACGGGTTCGTGAGATTTTTGAAAAAGTGATGAACGTCCGGGAACCGGATCAATTAGATATAGCTGTGCTACTTAGCCAAGATGACCCTGAAGAGATTCAGACGCAATTGGGCAAGTTCGGTTTTGAGAATGTACGCGAAGCACATCGCTTACTACGACAACTTGCTAATGGTACCGACGGACAGCAGTTTTCCCCCGCAGTTAGACGGACTTTCTTCAAACTCGCCCCGACTCTCTTGAAATGTTTAAGCGCAGCCCCCGATCCAGATATGGCACTTCGCTATTTTGACGCATTTGCCGCGAAAGTTGGCGCACGCAGCAGCTACTACACGATGTTCATGGAAAGACAAGAGGCACTTGAAGCACTCACCAGTGTTTGTGGTTCAAGCCTTTACTTGGCAGATTTGTTGATTGCAAGCCCCGAATTGTTTGACCTGTTGACAGTGCCTACCTTTACCGAATCCCCGAAAACACTTGCCCAAAAACATGAAGAGGTTGGACAACTCCTTTCGGATACATCCGATGCTCACATACTGAGATCACTCAGGCGTTACAAGAACGATGAGATTTGGCGTATCGCCTTACGAAACATTCTCGGCAATGCTGATCTCCCTACGACGACCGAAGAACTCTCCGATTTAGCCGAAGCGATCCTGCAAGCTATCTATCCACAGATCGACGTTCAGTTACGCGAAGAACACGGTATCCCAATGACTGATGACGAAATACCCGCGACGTTTGCCATCATCGCAATGGGCAAATTTGGAGGACGGGAACTTAACTTTAGCTCAGATTTAGATGTGATGTGTGTCTACACGGCGGACGGAAAGACAACAAACGGAATGCCCAATTCAGAATACTTCTCTATCCTCGGTTTGGAGTTAGTAAAGCAGCTCAGCGGGGATCACGGCATGAGTATTTATGAGCTTGATCTACGACTCCGTCCCTACGGCACAGGCGGTGCTATAGCATTGCCGCTGAAGGGGTATCAGAATTACTATGACAACACCGCAGAAATCTGGGAACGACAGGCACTCACACGCGCACGCGTCGTAGCAGGAGATGTAGAAGGGTTGGGAAACCAATTTATGGATATTGCACATGCCTTTTGCTATAAGCAACCACTCATCTCTGAAAATGTTGCTGAGATTGTGCGGACACGCCAACGAAAAGAAGCGCAAGCTACCCAAAAAACAAAACCACGACGCAGACGTAGTGGCAAAGTTCAAAGACCTGCTGCTAATGTAAAATCAGGATATGGTGGACTTGTTGATATTGAATTTGCTGTGCAGACGCTGCAACTTATCCACGGAACTGAGACACCCTCTGTCCGTGTCGCTAATACACTCCTTGCAATTGACAGATTACATGCTATTGATGTTCTGACAGAGGTACAGCGCAAAGGATTATCAGAGGCGTACAAATTTCTTCGGCGTGTGGAAAACGCGTTACGGATTGTTCACGACCGCGCGTTAGATGCGTTGCCTACAAATCGGGCAGAATTGACACAATTAGCACGGCGCCTCGGATACGTCGAAACCGAAGAAGTGCCTATTGTGGAAGCATTTTTGCAGGATTATGGAAAGTGGACAGAGAAGACCCGCGCACTTTTCAATGAACTTCTCGTTAATTAAACCTAAGTTGCTACTTGTGGAGTACAATCTGTATGAAGATTATAGTAAATTATGTAAATAAGTGGACATATATTCTGTAGGAGCGATCTCCGAATCGCGACCAAACCACTGTTAGTCGGGAATCGGAGTTCCCTCCTACAATTTAGGAATGTAGCGTTAATTCTAATCTCTACTATAAAAAAGAAAAATAGAAGAAAGCAGCTTCCATGTGTAAATACCTCGCTACATATCAATGCAGGACGTCACTTGCAAATATTGGCACGAAAATTGCTTACAATTATTTTGAATGTAGTCTCAAACGTTTGAGCACTAACACTCACAATTGTCTTAAAAACCGTTACAAAATCACATTTTAACTGACACTTCGCGAGGGTCTTACATCTATTGAGGCAGAAATATGTTACGAAAATTTTTCACTAATCTATGGTTTTGCAGTGGTATAGGGTTTCTATTTCTCTTTTCCCTTGGATGCTACCTTTGGTATCAGTACGATACGGAGCCATACCGGCAGCAGGAGAGGGCATCCAGAGAATACGCCCGCCGATATACAGCCTCCCAAAAAACTCGAGGAATTACCCAACCAGAGGAAAAATCTAACATTGTTGCAGACGAGTCGAAAACTGAAAACCCTACAACCTCCAAGGGAACCGTTAACGTTTTCGACTCAGTATCAGATGACACAAAAGTCAAAAGTACTAAAGCACTTTTATCAAAAACTTTTGAAGAAACAAAAGAAAATGTTCGTGTTTCACCGTTTGGATTTGGAGAGTATCCGGAAGTCCCGTTGGGTTTTCCAGCGGCTCTCAGTTGGAATGACCCTGATAGGCAAGCAAATCTTCCTGACCATGCTCTCAAAAATATTGAACTCATAGAACGCGTTCTTATTAAATTATGGACAGAGGGTGATAAAAGTTTCCATGGTAGCGGAAGTACCTATAACGACAAAATTTATCCTCACTATGACAACACCGTCTATGTTCTTTATGGCGAAACGCGGATGCCTGATGGAACAATGAAGCGATATCCTACCCGGTTAATATCAGGACCTCAGGTTGTTTTTGACGCACATGACTTTTTATCCGATAACCCACCAGATCACCTTCGTATTTTAGATATAGAGTCTACAGGAATTGATCCGTATCAATTCCTGGGTCTACCTTATAAGGAGTAAAAAATGAACAAAAACAGTCCAATACAATATTATTAAGTTATTTGCTGTTTTAATATTGATAATTTCTGTGGTAATAGGTATATCAACACAGCTTGGTGAATCAGCAGATTTTCCTCAAAACAGTGATTTGCCATCAAGTTTGCATGGGGAATCCCATGGAGAAATCACCCGGTCAACCATTCGTATCGGAAGTGTTTTTTGGTCCACTACACGGGCACATGTTCATGCGTTAGCCGCAGCGCACTGGTACCGTTATGGGTTTTATGAAGTATCTGCGAAGACGTATAAATCTTCCTTTGCACCTTTGCTAAGTTATATCCCAACACGAAAAGATAGGCATATAGATTATTTTAACAACGGCTGTCGTGCAATTGCAATCGTCGGCGATCATTACCACCTTGTATCTGTTGATGGTGTCTTGTGGGTTGGTGCATATCGTATTTGGGATCAGACATCTAGAAAGGGCGAAATAAACTATATGGGACTGGGTTATCCTTACTAAGATGTCCGTTATAACTAACGTACACCAACAAAAAGGCAAGTAACAGGAAAGGTTATTTGCCTTTTTGTTATATCACAACAACACTGGAAAACCGACATAGAGATTAAAACTTTTTGTGAAAGCCTCTTGTCCTTTAAGTTTAATTGTTGTGATGAATCCTATCCCTCTGAACGGAGTTGAATCAATTTATTTACAGCATGGATATACGCCTTGGCACTTGCCTCAATAATATCCGTACTCGCACCGTGTCCTGTGATGACGTGCCCATTGTCCTGCACCTTCAACGTAACCTCACCGATGGCGTCTTCGCCTTCCGTTACCGAACGTATTTGATAATCAATTAAGTTCAGTTTGATTTTGACAATTTGATTAATTGCCTTAAAGGCTGCGTCCACAGGGCCATCGCCGGTGGAAGCATCTTCAACTATTCCATCCTCCGTACGGATACCGACGGTGGTTGTCGGTGAAATCTTTGTCCCACTAACAACTTGAATGTAGTCAAGTTCAAAGGTGGCAGGGACGGTACGAATCTCATCGCTCATGATTGCCTCAAGATCGGCATCATGAACAGCTTTTTTCTTATCTGCAACGCGGAGGAATCTTTCATAAACCTTCTCTAATTGCTCCGAATCCAGTTCATATCCGAGTTCGCTGAGACGATGTTTCAAGGCGTTCCGTCCAGAACGTGGACTGAGAATTATCTGGCTCGTTTGCCAACCGATCTCTTTCGGGTCAATGATTTCAAAAGTCACACGCGACTTAATAATCCCATCTTGATGGATTCCTGAACTGTGGGCAAAAGCGTTTTCACCGACAATCGCCTTATTCGGTTGCACAGGAATACCCATCGTGCGACTTACACGTCTACTGATAGGAACAATCTCTTTGGCATTAATATCGGTGTAATACGCTTTAAAGTAATCACGTCGGGTTCGGATTGCCATGACCACCTCTTCAAGTGAAGTGTTTCCCGCACGTTCACCAAGCCCATTGATAGTGCACTCTACCTGCCGTGCGCCCTGTTCAATAGCTACAAGACTATTTGCCACAGCCAACCCTAAATCGTTATGGCAGTGAACACTAATAATGGCATCATTAATATTTGAGACATTTTCCTTGATGCCTGCAATGAGACCACCAAATTCAGCAGGCACTGTCCATCCCACAGTTTCAGGAATATTGACTACGGTTGCTCCTGCGGCAATAGTGGCTTCAACTACCTCGTACAGATATGCCAATTCTGTTCTGCCTGCGTCCATCGGTGAAAACTCAACGGTAGCATCCGGATGATCTGCACACAAACTTTTTGCATAAGTAACCGCATCTACCGCCATTTCAAGAGTTCTCTCTGGTGTTGTGCGAGTGATGCGTTCCATGTGGATAGTTGATGTACCAACAAATGTATGGATACGGGCACGGGGAGCATCCTGAATCGCTTTCCATGCTGCCGTAATATCCTTTTCGACAACGCGTGAAAGTGCGCAAATTTCGGGTCCCTTCACCTCGTTAGCGATGCGTTGAACGGCATCAAAATCACCCGGTGACGAAATTGGAAAACCAGCTTCAATGACATCAACATTTAATTTCGCAAGGTGCTTGGCAATCTCCAATTTTTCTTCAATGCCGAGAGCGGCTCCGGGAGTTTGCTCCGCATCTCGGAGTGTTGTATCAAAAATATAAACCTTTTCTTGGTTAGTTTCAAAATCGTCCACGGTTATTTCCTCCAAAAAGGTACCCGTCATTGTAAGTTAAATCACTTCACAATGGACTTAAGTTAGAATTCACTTTGTCACTTATATTTCACGCCCAACAGCGATTGCAATCGGTTTTAGTTCTTGCATGAGTGTCTCAAATTGATCGGGAAACAGAGATTGCGCACCATCACCTGTCATAGAGTTATCTGGGTCATGATGTACTTCCAATAACAGCCCGTCTGCACCAGATGCAACGGATGCTTTCGTCATATCGCACACTAAACTGCGGATACCAGTACCGTGGCTCGGGTCAACGACGATGGGGAGATGGCTTAATTCGTGAACAACGGGAACTGCGTTGAGGTCCAGTGTGTTACGCGTGTGGGTTTCAAAGGTGCGGATACCTCGCTCGCAAAGAATAACATCAGGATTCCCTTCGGAAAGGATGTATTCCGCAGCAAGCAGCCATTCTTCAATTGTTGAGGACATCCCGCGCTTCAGAATAACAGGTTTACGTGCGCGGCCAACTTCACGCAGTAGATAGAAGTTTGTCATATTCCGCGTGCCGAGTTGAAATATGTCCGTATATTCTCCGACAAGTTCAACTTCATGGGGAGTCATGACCTCTGTAACGATACCCAAGCCAGTTTCTTCTTTGGCTGCGACCAGCATTTGCAATGCATCTGCTCCGAAGCCTTGGAAACTATAGGGGCCTGTGCGAGGTTTAAACGCGCCACCTCTAATAAAACCGGCGCCCGCCTTTTTTACCAGTTTTGCAATAGTTACAATCTGTTCAGTGCTCTCAACTGCACAAGGGCCCGCCATAACTGCTAACTTCCGTCCTCCAATTTTCGTCCCGTTCGTAGAGATAACAGTCGGTTCATCCCGAAATTGGCGGCTTGCTAATTTATATGGGGCAGTGATCGGCATTGTCCTTTCAACGCCCGACATTGACTCCATCGGAATATCGCCAAGCAATGTTTTATCTCCTATTACACCGATGACGGTGCGTTGTTCGCCAGTTGAAATCTGTGCTTTCAACCCTACACTCTCAATCCGTTTGACAATTGCGTCAATCTGATCGGGTGTTGCATCCGTTTTGGTAACGATTACCATGGTTATCAATTCCCTCCGACAATAACTCTGTTTCAAGTCAATGTAGATGATTACTAAAAAAATAACCCACCATCGAATTGTTATCGACGCTGGGTAGTGATGTATGAGATCGATTAAAACTTTTTCATGAGTGCTTACAAACTATCACCACCTACCGCCGCAGTACAAAAACGGGAACAACCCGAGCGTAAAGAGCGCCCAAAGGGTAAAATAATAGTCCCGTAAAAATATGAGAGTAGACTGTGCACCACTCGTCTGTACTGTAGAGGTGGTCGTGTGTTCAAACTTTTGCATCACAAAATATCCTAAATTTCTTTGGTTGTAAGCCTTCTCGTTTTCTTGCCTTATAAAACGTTATTCCAAACAAAACGTTTAAAAATATTGAAACTACTTTTCAATATGATAACACATTTTATAAGGTAAAGTCAAGTTTTTAATTGTATTTTTTATTTTTTCTTACAAAACAGTTTAAACAACCCAATTATTCAGATAGAGAGTGCATTGTCCATCTATATGATTCTACGCCTCTTCAACCACAACGCGGTGATAACGTTTTTTGCCTGCACGCAGCATCAACGCATTTTCTTCTAACAGATCAGCATCAATGATAACATCTATAGCCTTATACTGCTTTTCATTGATATAGGCACCTCCCTGTTGAATTAGGCGGCGCGCTTCACTTTTTGAACTGGTTAAGCCAACTTCATGAAACAAATCCATTATTGGAATACCTGAATCAAGTTGTTCTGTAGAGATTGTAGTAGTCGGCATTGCATCAAGATCAAGTCCGCCGCCGCCAAATGCAGCGCGCGATGTTTCCTGTGCTTTATCTGCTTCAACTTTTCCGTGTGCCAGTTTCGTCGCTTGGTATGCAAGCACGGCTTTTGCTTCCCGGATTTCATCATGTTCCAAGCTGCCAAGTCGCTTCACCTCATCCATCGGTAAAAAGGTGAAATATGCTAAAAACCGTTCAACATCGCGGTCATCAATGTTAATCCAATACTGGTAGAATTGGTATGGGGAGGTTCGATGTGAATCGAGCCAGACAGCACCACCGGCTGTTTTTCCCATTTTTGCACCACCGGCTGTCGTAAGTAATGGAAAGGTCAGACCGTGGACACGTTTCCCCTCAATCCTACGCACCAGATCGACTCCTGCAAGGATATTACCCCACTGGTCATCGCCACCGAGTTGGAGAACGCAATCGTATTTTTGGAAAAGACACAGATAATCGTACGCTTGCAGCAATTGGTAATTAAATTCAAGGAATGAAAGTCCCATCTCGCGTTCAAGCCGCTGCCGATACCCTTCAGCACGTATCATCTCATTGACACGAAAATGTTTACCGATATCGCGTAGAAATTCAATATAATTTAGGGAAAGCAGCCACTCAGCATTATTCAAAAAAAATCCTGCAGTATCATCATCTAAATCAAGGTAACGCTGTAGTTGTTGTAGAATGCTTGCTCCATTTTTTTCAATCTGTTCAGCAGAGAGCATTGAACGCATCTCAGTTTTATCAGTCGGATCGCCGATCATCGTAGTTCCGCCGCCGATGATTGCGATCGGTTTGTGTCCACCACGTTGCAAATGTGCCATCGCCATAATCGGCACAAGACTACCAGCATGGAGGCTGTCTGCTGTTGGATCAAAACCAACGTAATATGTTATTTGATTTTCAGAGAGTAAGCAGGAAAGCTGCTCTGCATTCGTACACTGCTGAATGAAGCCCCGTTCTTGTAGGGTCTCAAAAAGATTTGACATGGGAGTTATCCTTCCAAAAAATTTTTACCGCTTATTATAATACCATGCAAGGCAAGGATTGTCAAATCTGATCGATAAACATTCAACGTTTGTATTAATGGACACGGTGGATATAGATGTCGTAATCGTCGCCGCGGGCATCACTCCAGACCACAATTGCGCTACCACCCCCTGCAGAGACTCCTTTCGGCGTAATCTGTTCTTTATTTGCAGTACAGACCGGTACGCCGTTCTCTTTCCAAAGTGGTGCCCCTTCAGCACTAATCCGCTGCGCGTAGATAGCATCTTCAGTTGTATCCCCGAAATCCATTCTATAGTCGAGCCAATAGGCTATTGCGCCGCCTGCACCATCAGAAACAAGCATGGGAACTTGTTGGACGCCTCCCTCTGTGCAAACTGGCACACCGGTTTTATTCCATAAAATTTTACCTTGGACATTAACGCGCTGGGCGTAGATGTCAGCAAAAACATCCCGATCATCCCACCACACAACGATGAATCCCCCTTCACCATCACTGATACAATTTGCTTGTTGTTGATTGACAGGCAATTCACAAATCGGTATACCATCTTTTTCCCATAAGGTTGTGCCATCTGCAGCTATGTGCTGTGCATAAAGTTGAGCTTTTGTAAAAAAATTCGGGTCATTTCTATAGTCCGACCAAACACAGAATGCTCCGCCATTTCCATCAGTAACGATGGTTGGTGCTCCTTGATTGCCTTGTGCAGTGCAGACAGGAATAGGAGAATCCCACACCTTATTTCCTTCGCTATCGATCCGTTGCGCGAATATGTTCCAGTCAGGTGTACTAATATCCCACCACACAACGATGAAACCGTCTTCGGCATCGCTGATTATAACAGGATCATATTGGTTTCCTTCCCCGCTATACACAGGAATCCCATTCTTTTTCCAAATTGCTTCTCCTTCAGCTGAAATTTTTTGAACATATATATCTTGGTTACCAGCACGCCAATCCTCCCAGGCAACAACCACGCCTCCGTTCCCATCTGGAATAACGATAAAATCATTTTGTAAAGCGGCATCTGTACAAACTTCGATACCATCAGGCCCCCACAGTTCTTCACCGTTTGCATTGATGCGTTGCGCGTAACTATCTTGCGTACCGTTCCGCGTATCGCCCCACACGATGATCGCACCACCTGCCAAGTCAGAAACAATAGCAGGGCTACTTTGAGGCGCTTCGTGCTCACAGACAGCAATCCCATTTGGTGTCCAGCTCATCTCGCCCTTGCTGTTAACACGTTGCGCATAAATGTCGTAGTTGCCGTTTCGCGCATCACGCCAAGCAACAATAACACCATCTTCACCATCCGTTGTTAATACAGGAAAATATTGAGCATTTTCAGCCGTACATACCGGTACATTTTCCGTTGGCAGCCATTCTGGTTGGGCAATGGAGAGAGGAGTAATAAAAAGAAGAAAGAGTAACAAGCCGTAAGGGATGGGTTTACATGAGGAAAAACGTAACCGTGAGCAATTAAACATTGAGGAACAATCAGAAACGAACATAATTTCCCGAAGCCTTATGCTGAAAACCTAAACTACATTAACAATTCTTCCCCTATCGGGAAAAATTGGTCTGCCACTGCTTGTAAATCCATTGATGTGTTGTGCTCAAATGCGACTATCTCTATTCGCTTATGCTGCTGTTTGATGAGTTCAGCTAATGGGCAAAAATCCCCATCTCCGCTTGCTAAAATAACAACATCTAACATTCCGAGCATAGAGACTACGTCTACGGCGATTCCGACATCCCAATCCCCTTTTGCTGAACCGTCTCCGCGCAGACGTAAGTCTTTACTACGAATTGTATAGCCGTTGTGCTCTAATAGAGAAATGAAATTACCTTGTTTAATTTCAGGAATCTGTACAATATAAGCGTATGCAGATATGAGCTGCCTCGGACCAACGATCAAATCAAGAAGTTTAATGTAATCAACTCGGCGTTCAAACCGATCCTTTGCAGCGTAGAACATATTTTGAACATCAACAAATACACCCACACGCGGTTGCGTTCCTGTCCGATCCTCTTGATTTATAGACTCCGATTCAGGTTCGTCTAAATGATCTACTGTTTGTCGAATTTGGTTGAGCGCGTTCCGGGATGCTTGATGTGATTTTTCAATTACATCAAAATAGGTTTGTAGATCAGTTTTTAGTTGTTCTAAAGTCTGAAATTCCTTATAAACAGCTTCTTCAACTAACTTTAGTTCACCCATGAAAGTTTCCTTGGATGCCCTGATTTGTGTGATCTCATTGAGTTGAGCTGTGACATCCCCATATTTTGCCAGCAGCTGCTGGTGTTCAGCCTCCAATTTAATGAGGGAAGTGCTGGTTTCCGAATACTGTGTCGCTTTTTCGTGAAGACTTTCATTTTCCTGTTGTAAAGAAACAATCTGATTTTTGTTTTCTTGATACACATCTTCTTTTATTTTTAATGTCTCATTTTCTTCAAGTATTAATTGGCAATGCTGTTCCAACTGTTTATTCTTTTTCTCAATCGCTGTGTACTCAACTTGTAAGTTTGCTAAAGTATTTTTAAGGTTTTCAATTTCGGTGGTCTGTTCATCAACCTCCTTTTGCACCTCTTTTAAACTGTTGGCATATTTTGTTTGTATCTTTTGGATTTCTGGGGAAGATGTTTGCGGAGCAGCAAGATAATCAGAGAACTGATGTACCTCTCCCTCAGCAGAGTCTTTATGAGTTTTATACGCTGCTGTTAATAAACGAATTCCATGTGAGTGCACATCTTCTCGCGAATCCGTCAAAAGTGCCCAGACTACTTCGCCAAATTCTCCTGATTCAATTAGAGGACCAGGAGATTTAAAAAAAGTATGGATTTCATCAACTACCATGTATCCAATTCTTGAGATCGCATGCTCCGCCTTTTGTGAAAGGTGTTCAATAACAATTTCATCAATATGCGATTGCCTGGAAAAAGCGTTGGTTAACCTATTCAACAACTCCTGTTTTGAAGAAGAATGTAACTTATCGGTATCCGTAACAAGGTTGGTGTGCATCAGTAATTGGAAAATTTCTTTTTCATTTAAAAATATAGCAAGAAACCATGTAAGTTGATCATGATGTATCTTTAATTTTGGATTAGGTTCTATCATGAAAGTGCTCCAAAGATATTCAGTTCACATAGAGAGAATAGAGACGTAATTAATTTTGCTCGTGAACTGTATTTTGAGATAACTTTTATATGTTTTGGACTTTAAGGAGTAATTGCAATACCTCTTAATCTAATACGAGATAATAAACTTATAGAATAAACGGATTTGTATTTTAGTCAACGCAATGTAACATTTTAAATTTTAATTATTTTGCTGGATCCGTTTTGAGTAGCGTGGGTTGCGTTGCGGGTATCAACGACGACAGGAGCGTGTTGAACAATCAAGTCGTAGTCTACAGTGCTGTGGTCAGTAAGGATTACAACGCAATCAACACTTTCTATCATAGCGGCTGTTAATGTATGTGAATAATAGATTTCTCCTTCCGCAAGAACAATCTGTGCAACATGTGGGTCATGATATAAAATATATGCACCTTTGTCAAGCATTAATCTTATTACTTCATACGCAGGGGATTCACGTGTGTCTCCGATATCTTTTTTGTATGCCACACCTAATATTAATATTTTTGAGCCATTGAGAGGCTTCTGATGGAGATTTAGTGCCTGAATGACTTTGTCAAGAACGTATTTAGGCATGCTGCTGTTAATTTCGCTGGCAAGTTCAATGAATCGCGCGTGGTAGTTGTAATTGCGCGCTTGCCAAGAGAGATAGTGCGGATCAATCGGTATGCAATGTCCTCCAAGACCTGGACCCGGATAGAAAGGCATAAATCCGAAGGGTTTAGTCGCAGCAGCCTCAATAATTTCCCATACATCTAAACCCATCCGATCACAGATAAGCGCAACTTCGTTGATTAACCCTATATTTACACTCCGAAATGTATTTTCAAGCAATTTTGCCATTTCTGCTATTCGAGGTGAGGAGACAGTATGCGTCTTATTGATAAACTGTTCATAAAAAGTTTTGGCAACTTGGGTGCATTTTGGCGTCACACCACCGACAATTTTTGGCGTATTCGTCATAAAGTAGGTACTATTCCCAGGTTCAATTCGTTCTGGTGAAAAAGCGAGATAGAAATCTCGTCCTACTTGTAATGGTTTGGAAGAATCAGAACTTAAACTCGAAGAGTTGGCTTCACCCAATTTTTCGTTGAGGTTGGATTGAAGCATTGGCAGTACGATCTCTTCAGTCGTCCCAGGATAGGTCGTGCTTTCAAGTATTATCAGTTGTTCGGAATGCAAATGGAGAGCAATTTCCGCCACAGCAGCGGTAATGAATTGCATATCAGGGATTCTGTTTTCTTTTAAGGGGGTTGGCACGCAAATGTTGATTATATCCAGTTCACTAAGAACATGATAATTGGTTGTAACCTGAATTTGTCCTGACTTAATCAGCGGGCCGAGAATAGCTTCAGGAACATCAGGAACATCAGATATACCGCGTTTCAGCCGCTCTATTTTTTCTGGATTGATATCAATCCCAGTGACTCTGAAGCCTGCATCGGCAATAGCAACCATAAGGGATAACCCGACATATCCAAGCCCGATTACGCCAGCATGTGCACTGCAAGTTTCTATTTTTTTTAATATCATAATCTAAAATCGGAATTTAATACTTTGCATGTCTTTTATATTTTATAGTGAAATCTGAAAATATGTGCACACTCCCGGTAGGTGCGGTTTCTAACCGCACTATTTACACAGGTTTGACTAGGAAACCGAACCCGCCAAATGCCAAAAAGCGCATTTGGCGTTGATTTGGCTGAATACCATACGCGGATTCAGCGTTGATTTGGCTAAATGCCATACGTACATTTGGCGTTGATTCGTAGTGTCCAAATAATTATGGATTTTACTATATTGTAATTTCAGCATTGAATCAGCCAACGTGAAGCAGTATAGAGGTTAGTAAAGATTTTATTCGGCTTATCTGTTTTAGCGGTTGAATCAGAATTGATACAGTGGTTATAGGAATCTCGCCCGTGCCCAGTTAAGACAAGTATTGGTGATATGTCTGCCCTTCTTGCTGCCTGAATATCTGTAATTGAATCCCCAATATAAAATGTTTTTGACACATCAATATTGTGTTCGCGTGCGGCTTGAATTAACATTCCTGGTTTTGGCTTTCGGCATTCGCATCCTGCATCTGGATGATGTGGACAGTAGTAAATTTTGTGAATATATCCGCCTGTTTCCTCAATTTCAGTAAGCATTTGACAATGAATATCAGTTAAATCCTGCTCGGTATAAATTCCTTTTCCAATTCCTGCTTGATTGGTTGCCACAATAATGCGAAAACCGTTATGGGTTAGGTCTCGAATCGCCTCTAACGCATTCGGAAGAAAGGTAAAATCTGTCCAGTTGCATACATAACCGTAGTCCGATGGGTTTTTGTTTATAACCCCATCCCGGTCAAGGAAGATAGTTTTCATGCTATATCACAAATGTGGATATTTGGTTAAATTTAGAAAAATTGACACCAAAGTTATATTTCGGGCAATGCGTGAATAGCCTGATGTAGTTCTTCCGGTGTAACAGTCGCACACCCCATTTTTCCAACCACAATTCCGCCAGCGAGGTTTGCCAGTTGAGCCGCGCTGTGATAATCAATTTGTGCCGCAAGTGAAAGTGTGAAAACAGCAACCACCGTATCTCCTGCACCTGTTACATCCGTTACTTCTCCTGAGTGGGGAGGTAAATGATCTACTTCAAGGGTACCATCTAAGTCACGTTTAAATAGAGACATTCCGTCCTCCTCACGCGTAATCAATAAAGCTTTTAGCGATAACTGATCCAATATCTTTTCACCTACAGTAATTAGGTGTGACACATCGGAGATTTCTTGCTGTAAAGCTGCCCCTGCTTCTTTATGGTTCGGTGTAAGCGCGGTCACGCCTTGATAATGCCAAAAATTATTCTGTTTTGGGTCAACGATAATCGGTATACCATAAGGTTTGGCATCTGTTACGACTGCCTTTATCAACTCAGCACTAACAACACCTTTGTCATAGTCAGCAAAAATGATTGCATCGCTTTTTGCTATTTGAGAAGTGATAGCACTCATTAGACGTTCCTTTATTAAGGCACTAATTTGCTGCTTAGACTCTCTATCAATCCGAAGCAAATGATGTCCTTGATGCAGAGACATAGGTTCAAGACTGTTGGCATTTCGTTGTAGGGAATCAGTAGTAGCAGCACTAACAATCACGCGAGTTTTTTTGCTCGTGGGGCGCTGGACGTCTATAGAGATGTCAGTAGTGCCAACACCTGTATGATTTAACATCTGGATAAGTTTTTCGCCATCTCTGTCTTTCCCGATAACACCGATTAATTGCGCCTCACCACCTAAACTGGCGATGTTTTGTGCGACGTTAGCAGCACCACCACAGCCTTTTCTTTCTTCGGTCGTCTCGAACACCGGAACAGGTGCTTCAGGCGAAATACGGTTCACGTCACCCCAGATGTATTCATCCACAATGATGTCTCCGATTACCATCACCTTTTTATTTTGAATTTGTGTAAAAACATTTTTTAAATTCACAAGATTATATTAACACAACTCTATAAATTAAAGCAACAAACATTCTCAACCACGGGTGTGTAAAGTTTTTTGCATAAATTTGGGATAAGGCGCGTTGTCTGAGTCGTTTACTATTTTCTGTCTGAATCACAGATTATCGCGGAGGACACGGAGAACCTCCGGACTTTTTTGAAAAATAAAATTAAATTTCAAATCTTTTCCAAATTTAATTTGACTTTTTGTTGTATACTATTTACACTACCAAATGCAACTAACACAATATGGGTATCCTTTTTTAACATATATTCGTTAGTTGTGGCTTGGTAGCTGGGGATGCCCGTGATTTTTTTAAGCAATGGGTAAACCTGCCGCTGAAGTAACTGATAAAGGAAGCCTATAAACAACTAAAGCCGCATCTAAATGTGGCACAACAGGAGGTATAAAATGACAGATAGATTTTATGCCCGATGGATCATCGGTGGCATTGTGGTGCTGCTGATTGTTGCGGGTGCGTGCTATTTCTGGTATCAGCACGACATCGCACCCTACAAACAAGAAGCTGCTGAGGCAGAAAAACTGCTACGCCAATCGAAGAAACTTAAACAGGTTTCCAAGACAGGTAACACGGCACAACAGGCAACCGATGTAACCCCTGCGGAAAGCGAAACGCCACCCGCAGAGAAACCAACGGCCAAAAAAACACAGGATAACGTCACGGTATCTACAGAAACATCAATACCAAAGATGTCACCCTTCGGGCTCGGGGAATTACCAAAACCACCGCCAGAATGGAATGCACATTACTATTGGGATGATATTGAAGACGTAGAAACCGAATTATTACTCCGTTTCATGATAAAGATTTGGCACGAAGGGAAAGAATATGGTAGCGTCGGAATTAACCACGAAACAGGACTCATTGAACCTATTGAACGTGGTACTGTCCTGGTTGAATATTATACTGACGCACACGGAAATAAAAAAATCTGGAGTGTGGAAGCACACCCAGACGATTTAGCATTAGGTATATATAAAGATGCGAGCGAAATACCGTCGCATCTCAAAGTTGTAACGCCTGATGAAATCAGTATTGATCCCTATGAATATTTAGGGATCGAGAAATAAGGAGAACCGCTATGAAATATCAAATAGTTCAGATACTCAGTATCATTCTACTGTTATTGGGAATGACAACACTTGGCCGATCCGATCTATCCTTTGACGATGAGGAAGCAAACCGCTTTACGGACGCCATAGATTTTGAGATCAACACATACCCTGAATACTACTTTGCAACGGACAAGTATAAAAAGGAAAAGAATAAATTTAGTTTTTCTATGCGAGATAGGACAGGTACAGACGGTGAGGATGCCCTTTCTACGGGTGGCAATGCGTATGCTCACATTTACACAAGTGGCGGAAAATGGGAACATTTTAGTCTACTTGAAAGCGATAATGACCATATCCCCCAAAATTACACGGGCCGTATACAACCCAACCTGAAAAAAGGGTTACCTCTCGGAATGTATACTGTTTGGGAACCGAATCGCTGGACAGAGTCAACCGCGTATGCGTGGGCAAGTTGCACACCAGACTATGACCAGTACAGATCCAAGTACGAATTATATGCTGAAATAGGCATGGAATATAGCTCAGATTACACAATCCGACAGAAATCCAAAAAAACTAAAACGGGTAGCTGGTCACATTCAATATTCGTTAGTGGGTCCGTAAACAGGTTTGTAGACCCAACCCAAGTATCTGGGACAGCAGAAGCAGATGCAATTGGTAGACACCCGTCAAAGGGTGAGGACTACGCATCTAAGGCCTATGCTCCGACCACTCCATCTGAGTATGGCATCTATTGCGGTTATGCTGGGTCGTCGGGGGCAAGTTGCTCCGCGTGCAGCAGTCTGAGAACCGCCTACAATACTGGAGGCAATCCATAGTATTCAGTCCTATTCACACAGGCAGGGACCCGTTTTTGGCCCCTGCCTTTTCTTTTTCCTATCCACTGGGTGTAGCCTCTCTTCGTACCGCAACCTTTTAGTTTGCGTTTTGTGTTGTCAGCATCGCGGAAAGCGCGGAGAACGCGGATGGATTCTCTATCCGTTGATTTGGTGAAATCCGCGCTTTCCGCGATTCAGGCAACACACATGCAAAAATATTTACACACACTCTCAACCAAGTATATGTAACTTTTTCTAAATTTCTTGAAGAAAAACAAAACTGATTACAACAAACAGGATAAATAGAGTTACCAAATACTACTATTTCATGAGAAGTTAGGTGTTATTAGACCAATTCAATAGAATAAGAAAAGGTAACTCTATAATATTGATGAATTGACATATAAATCAAAGGTTGAATGTCTCAGTAGTTTTCCTATTTTCACTTGAATCTTTGCTCAATTCTTGCTAAAATACTTTAAAATATGGAACATTTTATACTAAAAAACGCGTCATCACTTAACATTTGCGCGAGGAATTTAAAAAAATAAAACATAAGGCACAAGTACGCCAATACAAAATTACCTCACCTCAAGGTTGCTCCAAGAAAGCAACAAAAGGTTATGAAAAATTTATGAACATGTTTTCACGTTTACTTTTTCTACTTCTTTCCGTGATAATTTTAGGATTACAAAGTTTCTCTCCATTAGTTTTCGCTGAGGATTCCTCTGATCAAAACGATCAAAACATTGTGACCAAAAGTCCACAGTTCCCAGAAACCTCTACATATAAATTGCAAGTTGGCGACAGTATTGTTGTTACTGTTGAAGGCTACCCTGAATATACCAAAGACCGTGTTCCTATTCCGGTTCAGCCAGATGGCTATATCTCCTATCCGCTCATTGGACTCATCAAAGCAACAGACTTAACAGTTTCTGAACTCCAGACAGAAATGCAGCGGACCTTTTCAAAAAAACTTCCAAGTGCCCGTGTTTTTGTTACGCTGATGCAACCGAGGCGTAACATTTTGGTGTTCGGAGCAGTTGAACAGAGACCAAGAGGAAATATCTATGTTTTTGAAACGGGTCAAGTTTATCTGATGCACGCCTTGGCAGCATCAGGAATTAACTATGAACTGGCTGATCTGACCAAAATTGCTATATTGCGCGATGGCAAAACATTCAAAACAATTAATTTAAATGAGCATATAGAATCAGGGAATATTGATATTCCCTTAAAAGATTACGATGTTGTCATTATCCCCTCAATCTATGCGCAACGACGGATCCGTGTAATAGGAGCAGTGACCACTCCTGGCTATTATCCCATTACCAATGACCAAATTTCTGCTGACCATGCCCTCAAACTTGCAGGGGGTTCCAAAACAAACTTTGCAGATTTAAAAAAATCAGAGATCATCACCGATACAGGAAATATACCCGTTGATCTCACTTCGGAAAACGGTAGCGCAATGATGGCGCCGGGGGATGTTTTATACGTCCCCTTGGCAGAAGCCAAAATAAGCGTTGTCGGGGCAGTTGAGAAGCCAAGTCAATATGTAATTACCGAACCAACGCTCTTAAGAGATGCAGTCGCAATGGCGGGCGGGTTAAACGAGGAGAAAGCGAACCCGAAAAAATGTATTCTTACACGAGCTAATGGAACACAAGAAGAACTTAACTTCAATTTGGTGCAGTCGGAAGTTTATCTGTACCCGAACGATCAACTTCGGATATTAGAACGGACACGGATTGATTGGCGAGTTTTAAGTTTTGCTGCTTCGTTAACGAACTTGGTCGTAAGTGTTTGGCTAAGATATAGGTAGAAAAACGAGTACGGAAAAAGGGACAATATAGGAAAATAACTCTTCTATTTTCACCCTTTATCTTTTTACATCTTTTATGTGCATAAGGTGCGTTCATGGAAAATGAGCATGAGGTTAGATATGCCAGAAACTACAGATAGACAACTTGAAGAAATTACCGAAATTCGATTATCAGACTATTTTTGGATTCTTTTTCGTAATAAGTGGAGTGTCCTGACTATTTTTTTACTCTGCGTTTTTGGAGCATTTCTTGTAACCGATTTCACGCCCCCAGTTTTTCAATCCGAAACAACGCTTCGTATCCTTGAGGGTCAAACGCCCTCTTCGTTAGTCTCACAGTTCCCACTAACGGGGCTCCTAAAAGGGCCTTCGTCGGGCACTTATGCGACGCTGCTACAATCCCGCGACTTAGTGATCGCCCCAACAGTTAACCAGCTGATAGATGAAGAACTGTTGAAACCGCAACCTATTCACCGAGGTGCCACAGTGAAGTGGCTAACGAATCTTCTGAATATTAAATTAGATTCGAGTGTGACTGAACAAGGCGAACTCACTGATACTGAGTGGAGAGACTATTTCGTCAAAACACTTATTGATGAGCAGTTAAAGGTTGAAGAGTCCCCGGATGGCAATGTGATTACCCTCACAGTGAAGCAGCAGAAACCAGAGTACGCGCAGCTTTTGTGTAACAGAATTGCTAATGTACTTGTGGATACAATTGAAGCGGAAAAAGAGGAAGATATGAAATGGTGGGAAAAACCTCTTCCGCAAACGATGCTCAATGAAGCTAAACAGGAACTGGAAACATCCGAAAAACAACTCTTTGATTTTCAGCAAGAAAATCCGGAACTCACCTTAAATGCGGAAGGCGGCACACAAGCTCAACTCGTTTTATCCTTGCAATTTAGCGAAAATGAGTTGACCAGTCAATTAATTGGGGCTAAATTGAGACTGGCGTCTTATGAAGAAGACATAAAAGGGGTTGAAGAGGAACTTATCTCTGAAACGGTAGCAAGGAATCCTTCATATTCCAAACTGCAAGATGACTTGAACGAATATGAAATTGAACGGAAAGCACTTATCGGTAAATACGGAGACATAGAACATCCTGAAATAACGTCTTTGGATGAAAAAATTAATGAGACAAAAGCGCGCCTTAAAAATGAGGAAAAAGAGGTAAAAAGCACAACTTCGTCTTATAACCCTTTACACCAAGTTCTTGCACAAAAGATAAATGAAGCTCAAGCAGCGATTATTAGCCTTGAAAAGCAGAAAGCAGAGGTTTCTGCTCAAATTGATAAACGTGTCAAGGAACTCGGCGGATGGTCAGAAGAACATCTCGAATTATTTCGGCTCAAGCGGGATGTGGAAATTTACAACGCGCAGGTCATTGCTTTAGAGGCGAAAATTCGGGAGTCACAAATTGTCGCTGAAGCGCGTACAGAAAATATTAAAGTATTAGATCAAGCGCGTCTCCCAGAAGAACCTATAAAACCGAGAAAGAAGGTAAACCTTGTTTTGGGTGCTATGGTTGGGGCACTCCTTGGGTTTACGTTTGCAGTCGCCAAAAATTATTTCAAAGATACCTATTTGCGATTAGAGGACTCTGTCCGTCAGTTAGATTCGCTGCCAGAACCACCCAATTTTCTCGGTGTAATTCCGTCCATTAAGAAACGTAGTGCTTATCGAATTCCACTCATAGTTAATGATGCACCTAATTCCAGGACTGCGGAAGCATTTAGGGTGCTTGTTGCGAAATTACCATTCCTTAACCTGAGTGGTGCCCTAAAAACTGTTCTTGTCACAAGCTCTACCCGCGGGGAAGGGAAAAGTACCGTTTCTTCCAATCTCGCTGCTGCGCTTGCGCAAAAAGGTAACAAGGTTCTGCTAATAGATGCAGATATGCGTAGACCTTCTCAGCACACAGCATTTCCAACAGACCAACTACTTCAGATAATGTCCCAAGATGGTGAAGAGACACCTGACACCCCTTCGGTGGTTACGCACAGTGACACACGTAAACCAGGGTTGAGCGAAGCACTTATCAGTATAAACACCGAAAATAGTTATGATGTTCTATATTCTACAGTTAGACAGACCGGTATTCCCAATTTGCACCTGGTGCCGGGCGGAACTGTACCGCCAAATCCGATTGAACTCTTAAATTCAGAAATGATGACGCAATGGTTGGAACTTGCAAAATCAGAGTACGATGTTATTGTTATTGATTCTCCACCTGTTCGCGCAGTAGCAGACCCAGTCATTTTGGCAACTGTTGTTGATGCGGTCGTTTATGTGTTTGATATTACAAAAACCAAACGGTTTGATGTATTGACAGGAATAAAACATCTTAAGGAAGTGTTACCGGGAAAAGGTATCGGGGTATTATGTAACATGATAAATCCAAAGCATGCCAAATCTTACGGTTATTATACCAGGCATTCTGGTTATTATGAATTGACAGATGAGGAGAGTTAAGAGGCTTCCTTACATATCGTTTAGGATTCATTTTTCCCCAGAGCGGCTGGGGGACGCGCTCTACCAACAAGTCCAGCGAGCACAATCATAGTTAAAATATATGGAAAACTTTTTATTAATTGATCGGGGATTTTCCACAGGTTAGTTAGTTCCAAAGAAGATGCGAATCCAAAGAGAAGACATGCAGCAACGCCATAGAGTGGACGCCAATTTCCAAAAATAACGGCTGCTAATGCCACATATCCTCTTCCTCCTATCATACCTTTTGTGAATACATGGATATCAGATACCATAAAACAGCCGCCTATCCCAGCGAAGATGCCGCTCAAAATCACACCAAAATACTGCCATTTGGCACGACTTAAACTAAGCGTTCTGAGTGCCTCGGTTGATTCCCCCGCAGCTCGTAACCGTAAACCCCACGGTGTTTTGAAAAGCAGAATGTGACTTACTACCATTAATATAGGAAGCAGATAGACAAGAACACTGTAGGAGCCAATGAATGGCAATCCCATCTCTGGTAATCCTGGCACTCTATCAGTGGTGGGGATAAGATACTCTGTAACGCCTAAGGCCAGAATATTTATCGCGATACCCGTGACAATTTGCTCAGCATGAAAAGTAATTGTAGCAACAGCATGTAATAATGCTAATACAACCCCTAAAGCGATACCAACAAGCAATCCAATCCATGCTGAATTCGATGCGTGTGCGCCAACCAGATAACCGTAAGCCCCAAGGAGCATCATACCTTCAAGGGCAATATTTATAATGCCCGTCCGTTCCGAATATATTCCACCAAGTGCAGCAAAACCAAGGGGTGTTGTCATTCGCAATGTGCTTGGAATTAAATCTAAAATCATCAATTATTTCTCTTTGAAATACCTTCCATACAGACCAACCCCACAATCAGTAATCCTTGGCCTACGAGAAACAGTCCGCGTGGTACTTCTAAAATAAGTTCAATGTCCAAAGCAACTTTATTAAGTAAACCAAACAATAGGGCTGCTGCCAATACCCCAAACGGATGATTTCTCCCCAAAAGCGCAACAGCAATTCCGGTGAAACCCCAACCAGATGAAAAACCGTCTAAGAATCTGTGTCGATATCCCATAACGTCTGCAACACCTGCTAACCCCGCAATTGCGCCACTCAGTGCCATTACCCACACCGTCACTACACGAGGATTGATACCACCATATTCAGCAACTTCTGGCGCGTTTCCTACTAATCGGAGTTCGTATCCCCAACGGGTATATTTTAAAAAGATATAACAGATTACGACACAAGCACACGCAATCAAGAAACTCGCATCTAAAAGATTACTCTGGGAGAGGACAGGAAACATATTTGATAGACGTGGAAGTCGCGCTGCTTCATGGATCTGAGCCGTTTGTGGGATCATCTGATCGGGTTCACGGTAAACAGATATGACGAGAAAATTCGTAAGTGCAAACGCAACGAAGTTCATCATAATTGTGTTGATAACTTCGTGCGCGCCGAATTTCGCTTTTAAGAACCCAGGAACCGCACCCCAAATACTTCCCGCAATCATTGCGGCGCCGATGCACAGGGGGACTAACATAACAGAGGGTAAGTTCAGATATATACCTACCCACGTAGCCGCAAAGGCAGCGACATAGAGTTGTCCTTCACAACCGATATTAAACAATCCACACTTATATCCTATAGCGACTGCAAGCCCTGTAAAAATAAGCGGTGTCGAATTAAACAGCACACTACCGACTTCATCAAAACTGGAAAACCCACTGATAAAGATTGTTGTATAAAACTCCCATAGGTTTTGTCGCCTTAGGATTAGAACAATCCCACATAAAAGAAAAAATCCGCAGATAGCAAGTAGCGGCGGCAAAAGGTTACGGATCAATTGTAAAATCTGAAATAACAGATTGTTGAACAACGTAGTAAAAGATTGGCGGATATTCAAAATCTTCTCAGAAACGTGAAGTCCAAGTTACAAAGAATTGACAGTTTATCTCAAACGTGCTATTATGTAAAGGATGTAAACTTGCTTAGATTTACAACGTTTTCTTTTGGACCAAGTTTACGAGTGTTGTTAGTATAGCACATGCCAAACATTAAAACAATTGTATTGGATTTTCTGACAACTTCAATTTAAGGTAATCCAGTCAATATTTCAAATCTTTGCTCTGAAAGTTTGTGATCAATACGATAATTTAGATTTTCATAGTTATTCCTATTTTATAGTAAAGCTTAGAAATAAATACACACTTTCGCTCTCCCGCGGTAGGCACGGTTTCCTAACCGTGCTGGTGCAAAGTGTCTCATTAAATTCTAAGATCCCATATTTCATATTCTTTTTTTGTCTATAGAACAATTTTTTTATTTACCGAATTAGAACTTTTACAAAATCAAACACAGGCAAGGGACGATGAAAAATATACAATTTCCTAACACTGAGATTGATCCAAAAAACCTTCCGGCTGTTGCAGGAGGGAAACCAGTTTTTGAAATATCTGAAGAAGCGCCATTTCCGAAATTGGATAAATGGCGTCAAATCGGGGAAGCAGAGGCACAAATTGCCTATGAAATGACACTGCGGAACGAACTGTCCGGCGGGTCTTCGGTTGTTCAGGAATTTGAGCAGATATGGCGTGAACGCCATCAGACCCAATTTGCTATGAGTCTAAGTAATGGTACTGCTGCACTACATAGTGCCATGTTCGGACTGGGCGTAGGTCCCGGTGATGAAGTTATCTGTCCGACCTACACATGGATGGGTTCTATTACGCCTGCACTAATGCTAAATGCAAGACCTGTTTTTTGTGAAGTTGACCCCAGAACGTTGGTTATCGACGTTGACGATGTCCGACAGCGCATTACAGAGCGAACAAAAGCGATTGTCGCAGTACATTTATGGGGTAATGTGTGTGACATGGATGCTTTAATGGCACTCAGTGAAGAAACCGGTGTTTCTGTGATAGAAGACTGCTCGCACGCACACGGGGCATCTTATAAAGGTAAACCGTGCGGCAGTATCGGACAAGTGGGCGCATGGAGTTTACAAGGAAGCAAAGCAGTAAGTGCTGGCGAAGGTGGAATGCTCGCTACGAATAACATCACGGTTTTTGAACGTGCTTGTTTATTAGGTCAAGTTAATCGTGCTATAGATAGTATCGGGGCCCCTGTGTTGGATCCTTGTGCACTTAACTACAAACATCTCCCACCTATGGGATTAGGCGTAAAATATCGCGCGCATCCTTTAGCAATTGGTATCGCTTCGGTACAGTTAAAAAAACTTGACAAACTCAACGTAAACCGTGGTGCATATATTGAAGAAATCAGAGATGGGTTGCAAGATATTTCTGGGGTGAGTCCTATTGAGCGGTATGCAGGGGCGGAACCAGCAGCATTCTTTGGATTTCCTATCCATTACCGCGAGGAGGAGATGCACGGTTTACCAGCACCAGTGTTTGCTCACGCTTTACGGAAAGAAGGTGTTTTGGCAAATAATAATCCTTATCCGCTCATGGTCGGTGATGGGGTGCCTGTTTTTTCTGGGAGTTTGCCAACAAATAGCAATCCGTACCCTTTACTTCATACCCTTCCACTCTTTATGAAAGGGCTTGATATTTTTACAAATGGACGAGGATCTCTCTGTACATCTGAAATGGGAGGAGATTTTAAAGGATACGCCCCAGGAGACCTACCTATCACCGAGAAAGTGTGTTCACAATTAGTATTTTTGCCACTTCTAACGGAACCAGTTCCAAAAGCAGCAGCGCGCATACTTACAGCAATTCGCAAAATATCCAATCATGCAGCGTTGTTAGCCAATACTCTAAAAGAGAATACGGTATAAATTTTAGAAAATGTCAGGCGAATTTTCAAGCAATACTCGTACCCAAAATATAAAAATCTTAAAGACGGAACCGTTAGATGTGTTAGTTATCGGTGGCGGCATCGTCGGGGCAGGCCTAATTCGGGACCTCACGTTAAACGGTGGCATTAAAGCTGGGCTGATTGAGCAAGGCGATTTTGCCTGTGGAACGAGTGGTGCAAGTTCCCAACTTATTCACGGCGGATTTCGCTATCTGGCAAAACGCGATATCGCTCTTGTAAAACAGGCACGAAAGGAACGAGAAACCCTACTTCATATTGCTCCCAATCTTGTTAAACCGATACCGATAGCGATTCTTGGTTACAAAGGGGATCCGTACCCACTTACCGGGATTCGACTCGCAGCACAATACTATAATCATCTCTCAAAATCAGATACTACAGAAAAAGCTAAATTACTTCTTGATGTTCATAAAATACAAGCCATGGTCGGTCCTGTCGCTGAAAATGGACTAAAAGGTTGTGTTATACTTTGGGATAGCAAGGTTGATGATGCAAGATTGACGGTAGCAACTCTCAAGGACGCACATCGTCATGGCGGAATCGTTACGAATTACGTCCAGTTTTTTGATTTTATTGCCCAACCCCATGCGTCAAATCCGATGCACCGCATAATGGCTAAAGATACCATTTCAGGTGAATGCTTTGAGATCGTTGCGCGCAAAATCGTCTCTACGACAGGCCCGTGGACCGATCAGTTATGGTGTAAAGACCCCAGTTACGATGGTGTTCCTCGATTAGTGACCAAAAATGCAAAAGGAATTCACCTTATCTTGCCACGTTGCCATGCTGGAGATACCTCAGTTCAGTATGGTATCGTGACATATACACATGCAGAAAAGTCGTACAATGGAAAACAGCGAGCGATTTTTATTTTACCCGGTGAGCACAATACCTCTATTGTTGGTACAACTGAAACGACCCCAGAGGATGGACCGGAATCTGCTCGTCCCTCTACAAAAGAGGTAACGTATCTGCTTTCTGAAGCGCAGCGGATATTTCCAAGTATATCGTTAGATCGTAGTTCTATTATCGGTACTTATGCGGGAGTACGTCCTCTTATCGCCTCCAACGATTCTAAAGAGGAAACCGGAGATCGTAATTTTGTTTCAAGAGAGCATATCATCACTGAAAGTCCAAGCGGCATTTTATATGTTTATGGTGGAAAACTGACAACGCATCGTCTGATCGCTGAGGAGACAGTTGACTACTTAGCAGAATCTCTAAATGTTCGGCGTGAATGTAAAACCGCTGTCTGTCCCTTGCCAAGTGCAATATCAGATGAACTTAACAGACATGACACTGATAAGGAAACCACACATTTAATTGATAAGGAACGTCTCATTCAAAGGTATGGAATTCGAGGGTATCAAAGCATTAAGGAGTTTGTTAATCAGGATGCTACCCTTGCGGAGACTATTACCATGTCTCTCCCATTTGTGAAAGCAGAAATTCTCTATGCTTATTGGGGAGAAATGGCAATAACGTTAGAAGACTTGCTGTGGAGACGCACCCGCATCGGATGGACACAGGGACAAGGGTTAGACATTGCACCACAAATAGCACAATTCCTCGTTGAAAGTAACAATTGGAATCAGGCGAGTGCAAAAGTAGAAGTTAAGAAATATAAAGATCGTATCCATTGGTTAAATCATAATCTGTAAAAGATTATTTTCGTCCAAAATTTGGCGTTACAACAAACATGAATTGGTTTCGTTTTGGCAATCCGGAGTTCCTATTTTTTCTATGGGTCGGGTTGCCTATTTTAATTTTGTTGCTGCTTTTTGGATTGCACATGAAGCGAAAGGCAATGCTGCTATTCCAAAGCAATGTTCGCGCAACACATCTAAAAAGACAAAAAATTCAAGCTGTATTGTTGATGTTAAGTTATCTCTTTTTAGTGATCGCAATAGCGCAGCCGCAGTGGGGTGCTAAACCTGAAACAGTTGCTGAAAGATTAGACGTTATGCTTGCGCTGGATATTTCCACCAGTATGCTTGCTACAGATAACAACGCTATCCGACGGCTAACGCGCGCAAAAGATGTGATGTCCTCTTTGTTGGAACAGCTTGAAGGTGATCGTGTCGGTTTGCTTTATTTTGCCGAAGCAAGTATTGTGGTATGTCCCTTGACAAGCGATGTCACTATGCTCAGAGAATTTTTAGCAGCGATGACTCCCGAAACACTTGTCCATAGCGGCACCCGTATTGACAATGCAATTGAGATAGCAACGGATAGACTCATTTTTGATCAGAGCAATTTGACAACAGGGACCGATTCCAGTGGACAAAAAGCCCTAATTCTTTTTACAGATGGCGAAGATCATGGGACAGATGCTATTGCGGCAGCGAAAGCAGCTAAGAGAGAGGGTGTACATATCTATTGTGTCGGTATAGGAAATCCCGATAAACCTGTTCCGATACCACTGCCGATTGAAAGCGCAGGATACAAGCGAGATATCAATGGGCAACTGGTGCTAACCGCATTAGATGCGGATTATTTATACGAAATTGCCAAAGTGGGAAATGGAAACTATTATCATGTAAACGAGGGTACCACCCAGTTAACGACGGACTTAGCAAGGCTCGAAAAGCAGAAATTCAGGGTGCGTTCTGATGGTGAATATCAGGAAAGGTTTCAGTGGTTTGTTGGGTTGGCACTGATTCTTTTGATAGGTGAGCTGCTGATTCAGAAATGGATAAATCGAAAAAGAAGGAACCTTAGTTAATCATTTACAACTATCTGGTAGCAGAACAGCTTTACTATACTGTTTACACATATTAACAAGTGTTTTATTTTCCTTATTGATTTGGTGGTTCATATAAATTTATGCTTTCTTGAGAATTAACCCATCAGGACGGTAGCGCATCAAAAGGATGAGGATAATCCCAAAAATAAGATAACGTGCGTCTCCGAGTTGGCCAGGAAGAACCCAGCGGAGTATCTCACCTAAGGAGGCAAGGACGGCACCACCTATAATAGCTCCTTTAATGCTGCCCAACCCTCCGAGGACGACCATACAAATGATTAGGATCGATTCCCAAAATTCAAAAGTTCCCGCACTAATACCTGCCCTGAATGGGCCTAAAAAAGCGCCACCAAGTGCCCCTATAGCTGCACTTACAGTAAAAGCAAGCAACTTATAACGACTAACATTAATACCCATACTCTCTGCAGCTTGTTCATCTTCCCGTATAGCAACCCATGCTCTTCCGACACGAGAATGTAGTAAACGATAGGTTACAAATACAACTATAGCGAGCAATATAAAAATCTGATAATAGTAATGCCAAAGTTGATAGAGTTCTATCCCGAAAATTTTTGGAGGTGGAATGTCGTTGATCATCCCATCAATGTCACCGATTAACCAATCTTCAACTTTAACGACTCGAAAGAGTAGTTCAGCAAAACCGAAGGTCACAATTGCAAAATAATCACCGGTCAACCGTAAGGTAGGAACACCACGTATCAGTCCCCACAGTGCTCCATTTAGGACTGCAACCGGTAGGGCTATCCAATAACTTATACCGAGCCTTGTCATTAAAAGTCCTGCCGTATATCCGCCGACCAGATAAAACGCAACGTATCCGAGGTCTAATTGTCCTGTAAACCCACAAACAATATTAATCCCAACAGCGAGGAGTATGTATAAACAGACATCAATAACAGTGCGGAGCATGGTATCCCCACTTGGAATTGGAAGGTAGATGCCCTGACTGGATAACAATCGATAGATATAATCTATTCCGTAGGTAAATAAAGGAAAAAAGCAAATTAAAAGAAAAAGAATTACGCTTTTTGATGTTAACTTATTTTTCATGGAATTCTGTAGTAAATACAATTTCGTTTGAGTATATGAAGATTTTCTACGCGTTACGCACGGTTGCTTGTAGACTTACCAAGTAACCCTGATGGACGTATAAGAATGACAACAATCATTATGATATAGGCAATTGCTATCCTATAACTGGAGTTAATATAACCCGCTCCAAGTGCTTCGGCAAGCCCGATTAAGATACCACCAAGCATTGCCCCCGTGATGTTCCCAATGCCGCCGAGAACTGCAGCTGCAAACGCTGCGACACCTTTATAATACCCCATCATAGGTTCAATCACCTCGCGTAAACCCACCATTACCCCCGCAACCGCACCTAAAGCGGAACCGATAGCAAATGTTACTGCTATAACATGGTTTGTCTTGATACCCATTAAATTAGCGGCAACTTTGTTTTGAGCACAAGCGCGCATTGCCTTTCCAATCTTTGTTAGGTGAATCAATCGATTTAAAGCGATCATCAAAACAAGTGCAAGTAGAATAATAAAGAGATCTCGGTACGGTAAAGCCGCTCCGCTTGGAAGGCTAATTGCGTTTTCGCTTAAAAAAAATGTGGGAAGTAATTCACTTTTGATAGTCCGTTGGTCTGCTTTCCAGATAAGTTGAGCAAGGTTTTGCAAGCCTAAGGACATACCGATAGCAGTAATTAATGCTGATAAACGAGATGCGTTACGAAGAGGACGATATGCAATGACATCTATTAATATTCCCATTACTGCACAAAGAATCATGCTCATTGGTAAAGCAATCCAAAAAGGAACATTTAAGAATGTCACAAGGGTAAATGCGAAATAGGCACCAAACATGAATATTTCACCGTGGGCAAAATTTATCAATTGGATAATCCCATAAACCATGGTATATCCAACAGCGATAAGTGCATAGATACCACCTAACACTAACCCATTTATGATTTGCTCTAAGAATTGAGCCATATTTTATGTGTCCCTTATGTTATCTGTTTTTTTAGCACGATAAACTAAATATCTGTTGGCACGAATTTATTCCAGCATCTGCATTTCAGCTGTATCAAATTTTCCATCTTTGACAACCTTGACGTAGGCAGGTTTATTAACGGTATCTCCATTTTTGTCAAAATAGGTTAATCCAGTAATGCCCGTGTAACCTTCCTCTGGTGTATCCAACGATGCCAAATGGTCTCGAATAGCTTTTCGCTTATCAGCAAGTGAAGCGTCTTGTTGGTACGTTTTTTCTATAGCCTCAGCAATCATGCCAACAGCATCATACGAGAGCGCAGCCCAAGTATCAGGGTCCACACCGTACTCAGTTTTAAATGCTTCTGCAACTTGCAGAGCGCGTTCACCCCCCGCGCCAAACGTAAAAGGTGTTGTTAGTAAAGTGCCTTCTGCTGCAGCCCCCGCAATTTCTAAGAAATCCGGTGAATCAACACCATCTGCTCCAAAGAACCGTGAAGTAATCCCTGACTCACGCGCTTGCTTTACAATCAGACCAGCTTGACTATAAAGTCCAGAAATAAAAATGATGTCTGGATTCTTGGCTTTAATACTAGTAAGTTGTGCCTTAAAGTCGGTATTATCACGATCATAGGATTCCGTTGCAACGACGTTTAGTCCAATTACTTCTGCCTCACCTAAGAAAGCATCTGCTAACCCTTTACCGTAAGCATCATTGTCGTAAAAAACAGCAACGGATGTTAGATCGCTCAGTTTATTTTTAATATATTTTGCAATAAATTCGGCCTGAAAATCATCACGATACAAATTCCGAAACATCCAATCACTTCCTTCGCAAACTGTTACGTTTGTTGACCCAGGGGACAATGCTACGATGCCTTTTCTTCCGTAAATTGTTTTGCCTCTTAAAGTACACGCACTATTAAAGTGTCCGACGACAGCAAGAATACGTGGGTTTGTGGAGATACGTGTTGCAACCTGAATTGCTTCCTTCTCTTTACCAGTATCATTCTCAAAGTCAAGGATTAATTGCCTACCGTTAATACCACCAGCCTCATTAATTTCTTTCTCTTTGAGTTGTGCACCGCGTTTAATCATTTCTCCAAATGCTGCTGCACTACCAGTAAATGGACCTGCCACAGCTACCCTTACTTGGTTTCCAGTATCGCATCCCCAAACGCATACGAGTGATATTAACAACAACCCTATAAGCCAATTTCTCATTTTCAATACTCCTTTTATTCTATAGCAGATTTTTCTGTAACAACCTGCCTAAAGTCAAATTTAAATTTCAGTTTTTCCTGTTTTTCATCTGAATGTACAACGCTGATTTCAGGAACAATTATCCGCATATCTGTTGTATCAAGATTAAGACGGTCGAAAATTATAAGTCCACGCCGCTTAGCACCTTTGAACAACTTTCCACTCTCAAACAGACTTTCCGCAACTATCGCCTGTCCTTCCTCTAACGCTGCAATATCCACGTAGGTTTGATAGTGTGGATAATAATTGCGATAAGGAGAATGGTAATGCGGATATGTTGTAGATGAAACGTTTTGCTCAGAACGAGTCACGTTATCGTAAAGGTCTTCAAAGTAATCATAAGGTAGGTTTGCGTATTGCGCGCCATTCTTATCAATAAGCATCGCTGATTCTTCAACCAAAACCCGAGGTGTGTCAAGGTTATGAACTGTCATTTCAAAAACTGTATAGATAGGTTCAACATTACCCCGTCTGCCAACAACGAGATAAGGATTGATACGTGGGTCATCGGTTAACGCAAATATTTCTATTACATCAAGCGGTTCAATGGTAACAGCAACCCCTTTTTGTTGCATGGTAACAGCGCCTGTTTCAGGATGAATTTTTGTGTCTGCGCGACCTTCAATTGCCTCTATGTAGACCTCAACCGTAGGTTGTGGTACCACCGCGCAACCGACCAAAAACACACCTACTAAAAAAAGTATACCCAAGTACAGATGTTGTCTTTGGAAACTTCTCAACTTATGATGCGTCATCAACTTTGTCCTCCTTCACTGTGAGTTCCTATACTATATTTTACACAATAGAGTTTTCATTGTCAACGTTTTTATCAGTTTTTTCTAATTTTTGATATTGTGATGTCAAATTCGTAACAAATCCACCCCATATACATGATGCCACCATAGCAGTAATGGAATAGGCCATACCGGGAATAGTTTTTATACCCAGACCAATTAATGTAATGACGCCCGCACTACCACCTTTGGCGAAACGGTATCCAAAAGAATCGATAACCTGTTTCGCGCGGTAGCGTTCATCATAAGTGAGCGGCATATAGAACAACTCTTTGGCAGCACGGAAAAGTGAATAATCAAGCGCTTTAAATGTTAGAAAGGCTCTTGCACCAGCTTGAAGTGATGGTGTAAGCGTCAAAATAAGTCCGTTGACCAGATGCACTATTGGAATGCCGATATGGATAATCCGTATAGAGACAAATCGAAGTGCTAACGGTACAACAATCAGTTGTAAAACGGCTGAGACCGCGCCAAGATTTCCATAAAAGTTGCCGATATACGCTGTTCTGGCATCTTTGACGGGCAAATCCATTTCCACCAGCCCTTTGAATCGGAGATCAAGTACAGTTGAGATGACTTGGGTACTTAGAATCAGCAGACCTATAAACACTAAATATTTAGAACTAAAAAACGTCTTTAGACCTAAGTGTCCACGTCGTCCGCCTTCCTCGGCCACAGTTGGTTTCGGTTCTCCAGCAAAGGCATAAGCGATAACACCAAAAATTGCTGCTGGTATAAGGGAACTGGCAGCAAATACAAGTAGTGTTTCTGAGCCCAGCGTTTCTGCCCATCTGGCTACAAGCTTCCCTCCCACAACGGACCCGACTGAAGCAATTGCACAAAAGGGACCATTTATCGTTTTTGCTTGCTTAGAAGTGAGGGTACTGTTGACAAAAGACCAAAATTGTTCAATGATGATTACAATGTACGCTTCACGAAAAACATAAATAATAGCAGTAGCGAATCCCACTCCTCTTAAAAGTAATAAGTAACACCCGTAGATTAAAACAGCTGACAGGAAGGAAGTGATCGCTAAAGTACGGGTAGCACCCAACCACGAAAGCAATCGTCCATAAATATAGAGAAGTAGAAAAACACTGGGTGGGACAGCCACCATTACCCGCGGAAGGTTGTTTGCAGTGTAAACTTCAATGAATAAGGAATCTGATACTGCGCGGATAAATTCATACCCGCATAAAAGAAAACTCGCGGCGGCGGAGATAGCAAATGCAGCAAAAAGGATACGTCTTGGAAACATCGACAAACTCTAAGAAATTGCAGAAACACTTTGAAAACTATATTTTATATTCATGTTTACGGAAATTCATGGTTGCCATTGTTGTTAAGGGAGGGTATCCTCAGTGGGACGCGGGTTGTGAACCCAATGACCATTCGGATCACTACCTCTGGCAATAATAGCCCGTTGATTCCAATTGTTCGCGGCTTGGACTTCTGGCGGGACAAATCGCATTGTCAAACCGCATCGACGCCGATCAGAAGTGTTCGGTTCTGAACCGTGCAATAGTAAATCGGAATGCAACGAAAGCTGCCCCGCCTTCATTTCAAAAGGCACAGGCACATCACCAAATTGTTCCGGCTCATGAACAGTCTGACCAAGCACATTCTTTTCCTCTGCTGTGCTTCTTTCAAACGCTATCTGTCCATGTAAGTGTGATTTCGGAATAACACTCATTGCACCGTTTTCAACGGCGGCATCATCAATCGCGAGCCATACAGTAACGGTTTTACTCGGCGAGAGGGGCCAGTAAGACGCATCCTGATGCCAGCTGACCTGTTTTTCATCGCCAGGAAGTTTGCAGAAGTAGTGCGTTCCCCAGCAGATAAGGTTTTCACCGAGTAGGTCTTGAACATAATCCAGTATTCTGTCTTCAGTAATGAGGTCATGAATGCCCGGACAACGTGTATGCCATCCGTTAATAGAATACCCGTTTCCACCTTCCGCCAAAACTTTATCCATAAGTTGATTGAAGTACTCGCGATGTTGTGAGATTTCCGCTTCAGAGTAGACGTCTAAAGGGCAGATAAATCCGTTTTCATTAAAGTGTTGGATTTGGGCAGGCGTTAACGTTGATGGATTTTCGTTTTCGACGGGGAAGAATTGTAGTTTACGTTTGAGTTCTGGCATTGCATCCGTAATTGCCATTGAAATTTTTCTCCTAAGTACAAGTGATAAAAATCCTACGAGTTCTCATTCTATAAGAATATCATGCTCTTGATATGATACCCTATCTGAATTTCATTGTCAATCTTTTTGTCCGTTTATAATTCCCTGCCCCTCTTTAATATGGAATATCTGATTTGCGTTCAGTTCAAAAAATTTATCTTTATGCCCACTTGGCCAGTGAAGTTCAAGAGAGTCAACCTGGGTATTTTTCCCAAGCCCAAAGTGAACGCGGAGATCGTTCTGTGAGAGATAACTGGAACCGCTATGAACCTCTTTGACAAGCGAGAGTGTGCCTGCTTTCAAAGTGATTTTCGTGCCGATCCCAGATGCATTGCTGTTCGTGCCAATAGTATGAATTGTTATCCAATTATTACTGTTTCCACCATCGTTGCGGAGGAGTTTTGCAGGTTGATTGGAATGATTGAGAAAAATATCAATATCACCGTCGTTATCGTAATCACCAAAAGCTGCACCGCGCCCTACCATTTTCGCCAGCTGTGTTAAACCGACTTCAGTAGAAACATCGGAAAAGGTGTGTGTCCCGTCTCGGTAGTTATTCTGAAAAAGCAGGTCTGTTTGTGGATATGTGTCATCGGAAAAAAGTTCAATATTATCCTGAAGATGCCCATTGCAAACGAAAATGTCTTGAAATCCGTCATTGTTGTAATCGAAGAATTCAACTGCCCACTTGAAATAGGGAACAGTTACAGCACCAATTCCTAAAGCAAAGGAGACATCCGTGAAAAATTGTGTTTTTTCATTGTGAAAAAGCAGTACAGGTTGAGATGGCGCATTGCTTACAACTAAATCAAGGTACCCATCATTATCATAGTCCCCAAATGCGCTCCCCATGCCGCTGCCAGGGATGCCATTTTCGTCATAACCTGTGCCGGTAAAGTCCGTTACATCTGTAAAAGTGCCATCACCACTGTTTTGGTAAAGCAGGTCAGGTTCCATATCGTTAGCGATGTGTAGGTCAGGATCGCCATCGTTATCATAATCACCCACAGCAACCGCGAGTCCGAGGGCGCGATGTGTAATCCCCGCTGCATCGGTGACATCTGTGAAGGTGCCATCGCCATTATTACGGTAGAGAATGTCTGGTTCACTTTGAAAACGAGTACCATCCATTTGATCCACAGGGCTACAATAGATACGGGCACCGCGTGACTCCCATCCTTGGTTTCCCTCAATGGAAAATATCATATAGTTGACAACATAGAGGTCTATATTTCCATCTAAATTGTAATCCAAAAAGGCACAACCTGTTCCCCAACGTTTATCGCCAACACCTGCTTTTTCAGTAATGTCAGTAAAAGTGCCATCACCATTATTGTAATAAAGTCTATTGCTCCCGAAATTTGTTACATATATCTCAGGGAATCCATCGTTGTTAATATCTGCAGCGGCACAACCGACACCGTATCCTGTGTCGCCAACGCCTGCTTTTAGCGTCACATCCGTAAAAGTGCCATCACCTTTGTTCTGATAAAGTTTATTTATTGGAAGATGCGTATAATTAGAAGATTCTACGGGTTGCGTAGGTGGCGGGCTGGTTGCAGCGTTAACAATATATAGGTCAAGGTGACCATCAACGTTAAAGTCAAAAAAGAGTGCACCAGAACCGAGCGTTTCAATGAGATACTTTTCACCGCTTCTGCCATCAAAATGTTCAAAGTCAATTCCTGCAGACCCAGTGACATCAATAAATTGAACTTCTGGATAAGCGGAAGTACTGAAGAAAACTAAATACAGCAGATAGCAAATACATCTCATTTTTTTGATTTAGATAAAAGGGAAACCTGCTTTTGGCGGGCTTGTTTTGCTTCACTGTCCGACCCAAGATGCGTGTAAACCGTGGCGAGTGTGTCCCAATAATTCGCTTCGTTTGGTGCAAGGCCTGTGGCAGTTTTCGCATGGGATAGTGCTTTATCAAGATTCGCCTTCAATTCGGTATAGCAAACAGCGATATTATTATGTGCAATAGCGAGTGTTGCATCAATAGAGATTGCTTTTTGGTATGCCGCAATTGCGAGTTTTATGTTTCCCTGTTTGTGGTAGGCAAGCCCTAAATTGTAATGCGCAGCAGCTAAAAATGGAGATAGTGAAATGGAGCGTTTATAGTTTGCTACCGCTTTGTCATACCGCTTACGCGTTAGGTACAAAATACCGAGATTATTATAACCTTTCGGATCATCTGGATGAATTTTAACCCACTTCTGCGCTTTTTGAAGAAGTGGGTCGGTGTGGCGGAGAATTTTGAAGAATGCCATTGTTGACGCTGCTTTTTCTTTCTGCCCAAGTTTGATATATGCCTGAGCGAGTTGGTAATGTGCATCCGTGTTGTCAGGCTGAATTTCAATCACTTTTTGAAATTGAGTTATCGCATCATCAAAACGTGTCTGCTTGGCATATACCTGCCCTAAACCTAAAATAGCACCGATGCCACTTGGATTCAGAAGAACTGCCTTAGCATAAGATTTTTCTGCTTTGGGAAGAAGTCCTTGTTTCAGGTATGCCTCAGCGAGTCCGTAATGTGCCTCTGCCCATTTTGCATCAATAGCAATCGCTTGTTTAAACGCATCAACAGCAAGTGGAAAAGTCCCCTGTTTCAGATAAACCAACCCGATATTATAGTGTGGTTGGGCTTTATCCGGTGATAACGTTAACGCTTTCCTGTAAGCGTCAAGCGCAGCCTTATATTGTTTGAGCTCTGAGTGTGTTATACCGAGCGCGTTATAGTAAACGGTGGCGTTTGGGTTATGTGCAATGGCTTTTTCATATTCTGATATTGCTTTTTCAAACTCCTCCAAAACGTGGTAAGCGGATGCTTTCTGGTAATGAACCTCAGCAAACAAGTTTTTATCTGTATCTGCTTTCGCTGAACGGATTGTTTCATCAAACGCTTTAAGTGCTTTCTGATACTGACCTTCTGCCAAGTATTTTACGCCGCGTTGGTAATATTCGTCGGCACGGTTGGCTAAAGCGATATTTCCTAAAACAGTGCAGAGAATGAGTATTATAACGTATTTTAACATTTGAAGTGTTTACTTGGGAATTTGCCTGGGGTTTCTCCATCAAATTTTACTTCAAAATCAACATCTTCCGCGTGGCAGTCCAATCTCCTGCCGTTAACGTATAGAAATAGACGCCGCTTGCCACAGACTCACCCACGCTGTTTCTACCATCCCAATGCGCCGCACGGGTACGACTCTGATAAACACCTGCAGCCTGATGCCCTAACGCTAATGTCCGAACAACCGCACCATTTGCAGCATAGATCGTCAAAGTAACATCCGCAGGTTTCGCAAGGTGATATGGAATCCACGTCTCCGGATTGAACGGATTTGGATAATTCGCCAAAAGGACCGTCTTTTCAGGAATCAGTGATGCTAATAGCCTCTCAAGATTTTCAATACCTTGACGGAAGATAATTGAACCGTCATCTGCAGCTTGTGCTTGCGTTATCCATGCTTGGACCATTGTAGGCGTGAGTTTTTTGTTGTCTATTGCAAGCATCGGAGACGCAGCAGTGTCCGTTGATTCACCCATGTGTTCTTGCACAAGGATAAGGTCTTGGACGTCAACAACCCCATCTCGATTTACATCCGTTCGCAAATTGGCAGGCGCGCCTGCTCCCAAGTCGCTCGCTACAAGAACAATGTCCAGAACACTCACACGTCCATCTTGATTCACATCCCACGGGGGATATTCACCTACAGTGATGCTAATATTGGGAGGCACAGCAGGAATAATGTCACCTGTGATAGAACTAAACTCAAAGTTTTCCAGTGTCACTTGTGTTTCGCCGCCCGCTTTTGCCTTGAATGTTACTGACAACAGTGTGCCTGTGCCGCTAACACCACTTTCAGCTATCCGCGCCGAAAATAGATCTGTGATTTTGCCTGCTGTATTATCAATCGTGCCACCTTGGAAGAAGGTGGTGCCGACTTTCGACTTCAAGAAATCGCCTTCAGTAACTTCAACTGCTTCAAGTACGTTTGGGTCAAACGCAATATCAGTTTGCCATCCCGCTAAATCGGTGATGTTTTCTGCGTTGAGATTGAGTGTAAACGTATCATCTGTAAGAAGGGTTGTCTCCGTTGCAGAAAATGTGAAGCGAACATCTGGTGGGACCACTGTATATTCCGTGCCCTCTTCAAAACCGAAATAGCCATCAACCTCGCTATGTGTGCGCATCTGAACGGAAACTAATAAAATATTGGCACCCTGCTTCAAGGTGACGGGGAAAAAGTCTTGATAATCTTTACCTCTATGCCAAGCACTTGCCTCGTAAACCACTTCGCCATTGAGCCAAACTTTGAGAGGCCCAGCACTTCCTGCAAGCATTGTTGTGTCCTGTTCTCGCGCGGAACCCAAAATCACAGTACCGTAGACGACCCCCTTACGTCTATGCGTTTCTATATTGAGCGCGTGCAGCATGTGTCCGATGTTCGCACTGTCTTCCTCAGGTGATATTTTGCTGGATACCCATACACTATTACCTACAGAATTGCCCTCTATTGCTCCATTGGTAGCGATATGCTGTTCCGTTACAGCACCGCCACTCGCTTCCGACAGAAAATCTACAGGGTCGTCAAGGTTATCTCTCGGCACTGTTACCCATAACCACGGCCCTTCTATTTTCGGTCCAGCAATCGGAGCACCCGGATTGAAAGCACGGGAGATATCAGTAGATTTTGCTAATTCATCCAAAGCGGAAAAGTCAGATATAACGTTTCCTCTAAGATTTAACCATTTTAAGTTAGTTAACCCCGCAAGCGGTGATACATCAGAGATGTTGTTGTTTCTGAGTTCCAATCCTGTTAAACCTGTTAACCCTGCCAAAACAGACACGTCCGAGATACCTGAATCGAACAGATAAAGCGTTTTCAAAGCTGTTAATCCCGACAGAGATGAAAGATCGGAAATATTAGCCCCGCCACAAATATTTAGTTCTTCCAAATTTGTTAGTTTTGTAAGAAATGATATATCTGATACAGGGTTGCCCCAAGTATGAATACTTCTCAGATTGACTAAATCTGCCAAAGGTGAAAAGTCAGAGACACCATTGCTGGAAAGCCTTATCCCATCCAGATTAACTAATCCTGCTAAAGGTTTTAAGTCAACTATCTTGATATTGCCACAGCTGAACCAAGTTAAGTTGTTTAACCCTGCAAGTGGTGATAGATCAACAACTCCTAAATCAAAATTTGAATGATCGGCAAGGGTTAATTCTTTAAGTTGATTCATTTCTGCAAGTGGTGATAGGTCAGATATCGGATTATTGAAAAGTTTCAGCGAAGCCAGATTCTTCAAATTCTTTAAGGGCGATAAATCAGAAATTTGGTTGTCCCGAACTTCGAGACTTTCCAGATTCGTCGCAAACTCAAGCCCTGTTAAATCCTTAATATCCATGTCACTTGCGTTGAGAGTTGTTAACGTTTTCATCTCATCAAACGTTATTGCAACAACTGCAGTATTGTCTTTTCCAAGTTCCTCTGCTATTGCCTCACGTAAGTTTCGATCCGGAATATTAACACTGCCTGCAATTATATTTGTATTCTGAGAAAGTTCCACTAAAGGTGAGAAGTCAGTTATCGGATTGCGCGTCAAGTTTAGCCATTTCAGGTTTGTTAATGCTGCCAACGGAGACACATCCGATATGTTGTTAGTGTCAAGATTTAACCGTTCCAAACCTGTGAAGTTTTCTAAAAAGGTTAAATCTGTAATACCACAATTGATGACCCATAGTTCTTTCAAATTTATTAATTCCGATAAATGGGATAGATCGGGAGCAGCTTCACCTGACCCCCAAAATTCAAAACTTTTCAAGGATTCCACTCTTGCGAAAGATGTCAAATCCGGTTGTCCGGTCCCGCGTATATCCACATGCTGAAGTTTTGGTAACTTCGTTAATGGAAACAAATCAGGAATAGGATTGCCCTGCCCCCAGTAAGAAAAATTCTCCAGGTTCATTAATTCGGAAATAGGAGTTAGGTCATCCCCCTCTTCAACACTTATCTTTATTGTCCTAAGGTTTTTTAAATTAGCAAGTGGTGAAATATCAGAAAATGGGTTATTAAATATATTTAAATACGTTAAATTGGTTAATGCTAAAAGTGGTGAGATATTAGATATTTCATTATCATATATTGAAAGGGACGATAAGTTTGTTAATTCAGTGAGTGGTGATATATCCGAAATCTTGTTGTCTGCTGCCCGTAACCAAGTTATCTGAGTTAATTCTGCAATCGGGTTGATGTCTGTAATCAAATTGTGGCGAATTTGTAGAAAATCCAGATTTGTCGCATATTCAAGTCCAGTTATATCTTGGATACCCAGTCTTTCTACATTAAGTTCTGTCAACGTCTCCATATCCTCTACCGTAATCACTTCACCAGCAGCTTTATCAAGTGCTTCTTCAATTGCTGCACGTAAATTCGGATCTGGAATGTGGACACCAGCACCCGGAATACGCTCCGGACGTTCCACAACCGGCGGCAGCACACTATCAGGCGTATTCAACGCAGAAATCACATCGTGAAAGTTTGATGTCCATGCGTCCCGTTTGATGGCACCGCCTTCTATCACCAGTGCTCCTAATAAATTCTGTAAACTCACACTTTTACTTATTTTTGCAAGGAACACGTCGGTTTCTAATCCAACCGCAGCTGCAGCGTGCGCCGCACTCAGAGGTCCTTGAAACACCTCATGCAAACGTTGAACCGGCTCAATGCCACCAAATATACCGCCAGCTTCTTCAAGTGCTGCCTTGTAACGTTGCGTATCTTCTGCCACCAGATCGTCCATCACCGATTTTGGGACATAGAGGTCTAATGCACGTTCTTTGTTAAAAGGTGGGTTATCAGCTTTTTCAACAACAGCACGCACCTCGTCTTCAAACGTCTTCATCCCTTCCGTGTGGCAGCCAATACACGAAAGCCCGTTCCGCACAGCAGGATCATTCGCAGCCGGATCGGAGACGATGTCTGTCGGTGCTACCTCAAGTCGACTGCCTACTCCATCTACAAGATAATATGCCTGCAACCCATTTGGTAGATTGAAGATAATCTCACCACCGTCATGTGTGAAATCAAGCGGATGCGTAAAAATGTTCTGCGACTCTGCGCTCCCCGCAAAGTCGTAGCTTTTCCAATACGCACCATACCGTGAGATGTGCCGCTCAACAACGCGATTGTGCCGTGAAACACCGGAATCGTTGAAACCTGCACGCCACACGCGTTTGCCCGGTGCATTTTGGATGTTTTCAGCAACGAACACCTCAAGTGATGCCTCTAATTCGCGGTCTGTTTTGGGCAACGCGAGAATCTCGTGGTAGAGGGGTGGCAGTGATGCATTGGCAAGAAACCAATCCACATGCACAAACGGCACTTCGCAGCTCATCTCTTGCTGTAAGGTCGTTAGTTTTTCGAGAAGATGCGTTTGTGTTGGCGCATCAAACGCTATTTTGTATGGATACGCTTGTTCAATCTGCGTCCATGCATCGTTTCTCACATCCCATTCATAATCGCGGAGGTCAATATAGAAAACGGTTTGTTCCGCATCAATAGGCTGCGGTTTAACAACGTTGCGTCCCCAAGAGAGACTATTAACCAGTTTTGAGAGGGCGCGCCGATAGGCGTTTAATGCCTCAATCGTCTCACCTGCGTTGTAGAGATGTGTTAACGTAAAATAGCGTGCAAACGATTTGTCACGCGCGGGGAGAGAGTTGACGTGGTTTTCAATCGTTGCAAGCATTGCATCGGTGGTAATGAAAGAAATCTCTGGTCTGGGAACAGCATCCCAATCGGGTGCGCCGGCAGCAATCCATTGATGGATTGTCTCAATTGCTTCGGGGGCAAGCGGTGGTTGTCCTTGCGGCATCCGTTTGGCAGGGTTTGTTTCAATGAGTCGTTGATAGAACACGGAACCGCCTGGATCACCGGGCACAACTGCTCCACCTTCAATAAGTGCTGTGTGTTCAATGATGAGTGATTCCCGAAAGGAACCGTTTTCCCCATGGCATATCAGGCAGGATTGCTCAAAGATAGCATAAGCCTCTTGTGCCAGATTCTGTTGTGCATTAACACTCCCAACTAATATAAACATTAATAGACAACTGATTTTTATGATATTTATTTGTGTCTTCAATTGATTTCTCCCTCTACTGACTGTTAAGTTTTACAAAAATTTTCTAATTCGGTCTGAAATCCGTGACCTTTCTCAATTCCGATCCACCCACTAAGATCGGCATACCTCGTAGCACGCCGCGATTAGGTGTACATACAAGATAGGTCACTGAATCGAGTATCGCAATCACAAGTTCTCCGTTACGCGGATCAGGTTTCCCAACCTCCACATAATAGTCTTCACCATGTTTATGATATGCAATACTAAAAATACGTCGATCTGAAACATCCCATTCCAACGTCAATACGCAACTACTCTGGTAGTCTGTCTACCGTCGTAAAGAAATCGGTATTTGATGCACTAAACCCATACTGCTGCTCCACTTCCCGAATAGCGATCTCTGTTGTGAACAGACTATAACTTGCAATCTTTTTCTGAGGATTCTGAAAAATGCTCATCAAACCAAGTAAGCACCCGCTGCCAATAGTCAACCACATTTGGATAACGTCCTTTTTGTGGCACATGTCCTTCATCCTCATATCGCACTAAAACCGCCTTCTTTCCGAGTCTGCGTAACCCAGAGAACATTTCCCCCGCTTGTGGGACAGCGGCATCGTCTAATGCTCCAACAATCAATAATAAGGGCGTCTCAACGTTGTCAAGAAAAAAGATAGGTGAGTTTTCAATATACCGATCGCGAAACTCCCAAAGGGAACCGCCCATTTTGCCTTGACTTTTTTCTGTCCAAGTAAACCATGGACTATCGCCATCTTCAGTTAATAATCCACTTAAACTAATCAGATTGCTAACAGAAGCACTTGCGACCGCTGCGGCAAACCGTGGTGTCTGGGTAATCAGAGCATTGACGCAGTAACCTCCATAACTGTGCCCCATCACCCCTAAGCGTTTAGCATCGGCAATTCCCATGTTAATCACTTTATCTATGCCTGAAAGGACCAACTCTGTCAGTTCTTTAATGGGAGAATTTGTTTCCATCGGCATATCGGGGAGAAAGACAACGTAACCTTGCTTTGTAAGCAGAAAACTATGACCAATACCATCTGTGCCAAAATTATTCCCGATGCGCGATAGAAAAGAACCACCATAAACTTGTGTGATTAACGGATAACTTTGTCCTTCAGCATAGTCTGCTGGCAATAATAATGCACCTCTTAACTGTTTTCCAGCGGGAGTTTGCCAAGTAATGATTTTGGAAGTGCCGAGAGGTATTTTTTCAACGTCCATATTTAGGTAAGTAAGCTGTCTCGGGTTTAGAAAATTTGTATCCGCTACCCACACATCGGCTGGATGACTTACGTCCTCAATGGTATAGAAAATATCTCCCGTTTGAGGAGCAACATCCATGTTTCTACCATTTGGATTATATACCCGTTTTTCTTCAACTAATTGTGTAACCTCAAGTGTCTTAAGATTGACGCGATGAAACCCATGTTCTGCTCCATTTAATGTCTGAATGCATATCGATTCGGCATTGTCTGGTGACCAAATAGTATCTGCTTCAGCTCGTCTAACAACCCGGACAACATTCTGGTCAAATCCATCTGTTAATTTTTCAACTGTCCTGTCAGTGACATCAATTCGCCAGAGATGACCTCGAGCAACACAGAATAGATGTTGACTATCTGAACTCCATAAGGGCGGATGTGTGCTATTCGCTAAATCGGTATCAATATCCTGAGTGAGGCACACCTCACTACCATCAGATGTCGAAACGAGGAAGAGTTCGTTTTTTGCTGCCTGAGTTGCACCCGGATAACCCGCTGTCCCATAAGCAATATAACGGCCATCTGGAGACCAACTAAACAAGAGTCCATGGAACTTCAGCGAATCGGCAAGTAACCTTGGCAATTCGCTATCCAGAGGGAAAAGATAAAAGCCATATACCGACTGAGCGTTTTCTAATCCGACAAAGCCGCGAAAGTTCATGACAGCCACATTTTTGCCATCAGGTGAAATACGGATTCCAGTTGGATAAAATCCTTGTGCTAAGGTTCGAACTTCTCCGGTAGTAACTGTTATAACGCCTACATCCGCTGAAAACCACTTTTCCACACCCTGAGGCCACCATAGCTCAGATTCACCTTCGGAATTGTTTTTGCCTTCAGACGATTCATCTGCAATATTATTGGTAAAAACTTTCACAGAAACAGCATTTTCATTTGGTCCGGTTTCCTCATTTATTTCGATTTTAGGTGACAACTTAACAACGATACGTACCCCATCTGGGGTCCAAAGAGGTGGGCCGTCCCAATAATATGTTTGGATTGTGACCTTACTCGCAAGTCTTGGTTCATTTTCTTCACCTTCCCACACCCACAACTGTGCTTTTCCATGTCTATCGGAATAAAAAGCTAATTTCTTTCCATCAGGCGACCACGCTGGTCTGAAACTTGTTCCCCAATTCGGTGTGAGATTCTGAGATTCCCCGTTCTTAACATTCACGAGCCAAATTTCACTCCCTTCCAACCCTTTTGGTAAACCTGTCGGAAGGAACTTATCAGACTTTTTTCCTATGGTTTGTTGTCTACAATGACTTTGTGTTACAACTGCCAGCTGGTTACCATCAGGAGAAACAGCGATTGGGTAAGGAGTAGCGAGAAGTTCCAATGAAAGAATGTTCTCAATATCGCTTAACATATCAGTGTTGTCCTTTTTCCCTTAATTCTATATGCTACAAGCATGTTGTCGTTAGAATCGAAGAAAAAATGCCTTATTTAAAAAAGTCATGATATTAGCGTGCATATAGTCATTTTTATTTTGCTACTGCCGCAAAGAAATCGGCATTTGACGCACTAAACCCATACTGCTGTTCAACCTCCCGAATTGCTATCTCTGTTGTGAACAGGTTATCGTAAGTATCAGGGAACTCTACGCCTGTAGTGGCGTCCCGGAGTAGAATGATGTTATACCCGTACCTTGACATAGAACGGATACCGTAATCCCTGCCTAAAACACACCAATTTGTTGCAAAACCTGCAAAGATGAGATGCAGGATTTTCCGTTCTTCAAGCAATTCATGCAACTGTTGTCCAGTAGCAATGACAAACTCATCTTCTTTAACGTCAATTGCAGGGGACATGGAGAGTTGCGATGCAAGTTTATCCCAATGGACGCCGATACCCGGCGGTTGACTGCGAGGTCCACGGTATACAGAATAATCGCCTTCTCTGCCTCGGAAATCGGAGGGAGGCCACGTCAAAGGTGAAGCTGGTTCAGGCGGTTTGTGCCGTTTGAGGTGCGGATATTGCGCCGCTACCGACGGCGAAGGGGCATGAACGATTGTCATGCCTACCTGTCGCGCCGCATCTATTACAGGGACAACACAATCAACAGTCACCTGCTTTGCGCGTTCAATCCAAGTTTCAATGAAATGCACGTTCCACAAATCAACGAGGACCAAAGCGGTCTCATCAATTGGCAACGGCATTTCAAATTCACGGCGGATAAACGCTGTTTCACGGCACGGCACATCCGCTGGTGTGCTATCTTGAAAATATCGGACTTGTAAATTCAATGTTTTCACTCAGGCACCTCAAAAAGTGATTCGTCAAGTTCAGTATTCAACTTGACACTATTGACACGATTATTGGTGTATAGTTCACCATTCACATTTTGCACAACGTGGAACGCGAATTTAACGCCCTCAACGTCGCGAAAATCGGAAAACAGAGTTTCTCTCTCCATCGTCACACCCTGCTCTGTTTCGCGAAATGCTAATTTAACCACATAATGTGTATCTTCACTGATGAAGACCTTAAGCATTTCACCTGAAGGCTGCTTGGCAAGCAAAACAGATGCCGGTTTTCCATCCACTTCTTCTGTGCCTGCATATTGAACTGGGACATCGTTTTGTGTAAGGTGGACCAGCAGTGGGACCGTGTCTCTGAAAATAGCATTTTTCAGGGAGGTCGTCATTTCAGGTGGTAGCGGTTGCGTGCCCATTTGTGACATGGCAAAGGCAGCTTCACCGTCAAACACGATACTCGTTTCGCCCTGAGGTGTGTTGATATCTTGTCGCATTTTATCTGGATAGACCTGATGTAGGACAACTTTCATATCCATTGCTCCCATTGGCGTATGAATAGTGACCTGCATATTCGCAACAACATTTTTGACTGCTTTCAATCTCTCTATACCACCGTGTGCCGCAACGGCTGCAGCAACGATTTCTTTGGCTTTTGCAATGTCCGTCTCACTCGCTTCAGGCATCGGTTCAGCGGGTGGTAGTTCCGCCTGTTTTATCTCAATCTCATTGACTTTCCCGAATTCGCTCAAAGAACGGTCGAAGTTATCTTGATTTCCGACAGTGACAATTGTAAGCGCATCAGGATGGAGATACTTCTGCGCAACAGCCTGCACATCTTCCGCCGTAACCTTCGCGATATTGTCAGTATAGGTTTCAAGGAAGTCTGGTGCGAATCCACGATAAGCAAGCATCATCTGCTGAAAGGCGATTTGCGAACTACTCTCGAAACCGAACACAAACGAATTGATAAGCGAATCTTTAGTACGCTGTAGTTCTTCCTCAGACACCGGGTTTTCTCTTATGCCCCGTACTATGCTGATGATGAGCGAAATTGCTTCGGCAGTTTTATCTGTACGTGTCTGTGAATAGGCGAACCACTCACCAGGATTTGAGTAGAGACTCATTTGCATGAGGCTTCCGACCATATAGGCGAGACCGTGTTTTTCTCGTACCTCCTTCATTAAACGAGAGGTAAACCCACCTTCGCCAAGAATGTCATTCATAACACGGAGCGCAAAAAAATCTGGGAAATCTGGAGTCCGCTCGATGCCGAAATGTCCAATCAGCATTGTCGTCTGCGGTAGATCCTTGAAAATATAGTTGACAGAAGGTTTTGGTGCGTTTTCAACGGCAGCAATGTGTGGAAATTTTATTTTAGCGTTGTCCCATCCTTCAAACACTTTTTCAAGTTGTGCGATTAACGTTTCAGTATCAAAATCGCCGGTAATTGATAGCATCATGTTGTTAGGATGATAGTATTTGGTATGGAACGTTTTGAGATCGTCTACTGTGATGCTCTCTACGTTCTCAATTTCAGAATACCATCCGAACGGATGATCTTTTCCGTAAAGAATCTCAGAGAAGTTCCGCCATGCCAATTGAATCGGATTATCATTTCTTCTACGAATACTTTCAATTGCCTGTTGTTTTCGGAGTTCAAGTTTTTCTTCGCGGAAAGCGGGGTTTCGTAAAACATCAGCAAAGATTTCTAATCCTTTTTCAATATCTTCTGCCATCGTTGAAAGATTCACCGTGCCGTATTCAGGCGACATGCCGACCTCAACGGAGGCAGCCATAGATTCAAGTTCTTCGTTCAAGGCATCCGGTTCACGCGACATTGTGCCACCGGTTCGCATGACACTCGCGAAGATAGAGGCTAATCCAATCTTGTCACTGGAGTCGTAGATGGTACCCGTTCTAACCAGTCCGCTGATGTCAAATACCGGCAACTCGTGATCTTCCAGTAGATATAAAACCATTCCATTGGAAAGTTCATGTCTTTGCGGTACAGGCGGTTTGAACTGAATAGGTTCAAATGTGAGTTCTTCGTGCGGTTTAGCACATAACGGCAAAACACCCGAAACGATAAAACAGGTAATTAATACCGCTATGAAAAGTCCATTGGTAATCTGTTTCTGCATTATTCACTTTCCTCCTTGTCAGTACTTTCAGATGCTACAAGTTCTTTCTTAACAAGTGTAGCGACGGTGCGATTGCTCTTTTTAAAATAGGTTTGGGCTACTCTCATGATGTCATCCGGTGTGATTTCATACATCTTTTTCCGCCAATTGAGTATGTATCGCCAGTCACCAGCAATGCCTTCATAGAAAGCGAGTTGGTTTGCCATTCCAGCGTTTGAACTGAGTGCGCGGATAAAGCCAGCATCAATCTGTTTAAGGATACGTTTAAATTCCTTTTCTGCAACAGGTTCCGTTTTCAGTTTTTCCAGTTGAGCATAAATTGCTTCCTCCACATCTGCTGTCGTATGGGGCGAGCGAGGGGTAGCACTAACCACAAAGAGGTTATCATAACGAGCACCGGGGTATCCGTTTATTGAATTAGCAGAAACCGCTATGCCTTCTTCAACGATGTTTTTGTAAAAACGGGAAGTGCGTCCATCCGAAAGAATGGCACTGATCATGTCCAGCACGTAATCGTCGAAATGTGGGATTGTCGGTTTATGGAATCCGATCATCATCTGTGGTTCAGCGTCAAATTCTACCTCAATCCTTCGTTCCCCTTCTTGTGCAGGTTCACGAACGGTGACTTCATCAGGGAGTGGTTGCGATGGAATATCACCAAAATATTTTTCAATGAGTTTGATGGTTTTTTCGGTATTAATATCTCCGACAATGACCATCACAGAGTTATTGGGAGCGTAGTGGATACGGAAGAATTCTTCTGCTTTTTTGCGGTTTAGCATTGCGATATCAGAAGGCCATCCGATAATCGGCATACCGTAGGGATGCGCGGTGAAGGATGCAGCCATAAACTGTTCATATAATTTGCCACCGGGACGCGTTTCCACAACCATTCGGCGTTCCTCTTTTACCGCTTCACGTTCAACATAAAATTCGCGGAGGACAGCGTTCTTAAGCCGATCAGATTCAAGCATTGCCCACAATTCTAATTTGTTAGAAGGCAGTTCCACTGTATAAATTGTATAATCAACAGAGGTGCCAGCGTTAAATCCCGTGCTGCCGTGTTGCGTATAAATTTCAGTGTATTCGCCAGAGACAATCCATTCTTTTACGGCTTCTTGTTGCGTTTTGAGTGCCGCTTCCAATTCGGCAATTTTCTCTGCGTCTGCTCTCGCACCTTTTGCACGTTCCATGTCTAATGCGTCACCAATTTTATCTATTTCGGCAAGTACAACTTTTTCTTTTTCATAGTCTTTAGTGCCGATTGTTTTAGTGCCTTTGAACAGCATGTGTTCAAGCATGTGTGCAATACCGCGCGCATCGTCAGATTCATCTACTGAACCCGCTTTAAAGAGGATGTACGGCGCGACGGTAGGCGAAGTGTGGCGCTCAATCATCAATAGTTTTAATCCGTTGGGGAAAGTGTGTTCCACCACACGGTCTGCAAGGTTTTGGGCTGATGCTATTCCGTGCAATGCCACAAGGAAGAGGATCAGCAGATAACGGACATGTTTCATTTTATATTACGGCATTTTTTTATCGGTGCAAGGGACCAACAATGCCGTTCCTTTCTGATTTTAAGACCTTCGATATAAACGGAGGTTCTCAGTTTTTATGATGTGGTTTGGTGTGAAATTAATGGAAAACAAAAAGAAGCTCCGATTGCGTAAATCGGAGCTTGCTCTTTTATTCTTTTTGAAGGTCACCGAGTAACCCAACCAAGGCGAATCTGATATGTGAAGAGAGAGCAGAATTCTCTGCACGAAGGTCAGCACCTTCTTCGTCTGGGTACATCACATGTGCAGCGACTGCACGTTTGACCCAACGTTCTGCTCTGTCATCGTAAGGGATATATTTCTCTTTGGGTGCCGTGCAAGCCGGACACTCGTCTGGCGGTTCATCCGCTTCTTTCCACAAATAACCGCATGCGATACAAACAAACATTGCAAATTCCTTTCTTTAATAAAAGCGTTATGCGCGTCTACAATCTATAAAAAAATCAAAATCTCCAATATTGCCATTTTAGCAAATTTCGTTTTGAAATGCAACGTTTAATTGTATAATACCAAATTACCCTAAATCGTAGGGGCGGGTCTCTGTGCCTGCCATAGGCGTCAATTTAGCGGAGGTTTTCTTGTAGGAGCGAGCTTTGCTCGCGACCGTTCGTCTGATGTCGCGAGCAAAACTCGCTCCTACAGAAGAAAATCGGGCTTAGAAAGCCCTCCTACAAGAGACAATCTGGTAATTATGTGCTAAAATTGACGCCTATGGGGCGGGTTTCTGTGCCTGCCCATTGTTTCCTATTTATGGAGACATGGCGAGGCACAGAGCCCCGCCCTACAAATGATTTATGAGATTGATCTACTAATTGTCTGGCACACCGTTAATTTTCAAATCTTCAAAAGGTTTTCCATCAACATCCGTAAGCCGCAGATAGAATCCCCAACTCATTTCCTCATTGCAGACTTTGACGAGGATGGTATTTTTGCCTGCCTTGAGCGTTACGGGAATAGTGTTTTTGTCAAGTATTGCTGATTGAGCGTTGGGATCCACGAATACCTCTTTGCCATTTAGCCATATTTTTGATTGGTCATCACTGCTAAATCGGAATAGCACTTCTCGTTCGTCAGGAGAGGTTATGGTTGTCCATGCGTAAGAAACACGCCAATTGATATCCTCTCCGAAATCGATAAAGCCATTGAAAGCAGCATCGGTGAATTTTTCCCAACTTATTTGTCCATCTACGCCTTCATATTTTGCGGTGAGATCAATCTGCGTTGTATCTTCGGGGATGTATTTCGTATTGTATCCGATTCCCACCGTGTTATCATAAGGTCCGAGAACCATCCACGCATTCTCATGAATGATGCCGGTTTGTCGTATCTGTTCCATTGCCTTATCGGGCATGTTATTTTTGCTATAGTATTCAGCTAAGCCGAGGTTGACATTTACGTGGAAGATCGGTTTGGTAGGCGGTGGAGCATTCAGCAACGCATCAGCGTTTTTGAATTTCAAATCTTTAAACGGATTACCATCGACATCCGTAAGCCGCATAAAAAAATACGTATATATTGTTGCATTGCAGACCTTGAGGAGAATAGTGTTTTCGCCTTGCTGCAGGGTAACAGGAAAGGTGTATCGATCAACTTCTGCCCCACTCATTCTATCGTGCCTAAAAACCTCTTTTCCGTTTAACCAGACTGTTCCTTGATCATCACTGTCAAATCGGATTGTAATATCACGTTCATCAGGCGAAGAGACGATTGCCCATGTGTATGTTGTAGTCCAATCAATGTCACTACCGAGCCAGATCATCCCATTTACATTGTTGTCCTCCAATTTTTGCCAACGAATGAGTTTATCTTTTCCATAATACTTTGCGGTTGTGTCAATCTGTGTGGTTTCCTCTGGGATGTAAGCGATATAGGGACCCATATTATCCTTATTGCCGAATTGCCCTAAGGTTATCCAGGCAGTTTCTGGAATAAAGCCAACATTTAAAAGATAGTTTTCCGCCTTCTCAGGCATCCCATTTTCTGCATAAAATTCAGCGATGGTCTGATAAATATTTGCGCGAGCCTTTGAACTTTCTGATGGAATAGAACTTATCAACGTCTCCAGCATTTGGACGTAACGTTCTTTGTCGTTAGCATTCTTGATAGCTTCAGCGATTTCCTCCCAAAACATATCCGAATAATGCTCATCGGATATGAGACTTAACGCATGTTTGAAATGTTTTAGTGCCTCATCATAAAGTCCATTGGCGATACATGCACGTCCAAGTGTCGCAGGATATGTATAATATAAATCTGTGCTTTTTTGGAACGCACGTTTTGCGAATTTGAGTGCTGCTTCTGGATAAAGTCCTTTGTCAAGTAGCGTATCAGCAAAGTTACGATAAGTGTGTGAGCTCGGTGCGCTGTTGAGTGCTTTCTGCCGAATTTGCAGCCACTTAGCATAGGCAAGCTCAGCTTTTTCGGAATCGCCTACTTTTGTGTAGAGATCACCTAAAAGTTCGTGCAGGACAGCACTATTATCCATTTTCGCCAAATTTTGACGTAACTCTTCAAGGAAAGCAATTTGTTTGTTTTCTTCCCCCTCATCAGCGTAAAGTCCGATAATAGCGAGGATTGCAGAATCATGTTCACTTTGTGTAAGAGGTGCGTCTAATGCGCTACGATACGTCGCCTCCGCTTGTGAAGTTTGCGCTGCTTTTATATAGGTTTTTGCCAATAGGTCGTAGAGTTGGGACGAAGTCGGTTCAAGTTCAATTGCTTTTTCATAGGCGGATATGGACTTCGCCAATTGTTCGGGGCTTAACCCCTCAGACACAGTGCCTGTTTCACGGCTCTCTTGCGGTAGATTTTGATAGAGGTCACCAAGTTTTTCGTACCACAGTGATTTTTCTGGCTCAAGTTCGGAGAGGCTTACATATTGTGCAATCGCTTCTTCAATTTTATCAGTCGCTTCGTAGCTTTGGGCAAGTTTCAAGGTATTTTGGGAATCGTTGGGATTCTCCTCAACCAGCTTCAGTTGTTCCGGTATCCATTTATCATAAAGTTTTCCGGCTTTTGCTGCTTCGTTCATTCCAATTTCTGCTCGTTTTCGTATGGAGCTGCGCCCATCCTCTTTTGCCATCTGTTGATATGCCTCAAAAGCGTCTTCATAACGTTTTGCACCGAGGTGGCTTTTCGCAAGAATTTCGTATAAATACTCGCCCCAATTGCTTTTGTCTTTCTGTGCTTCAGAAACAGCGTTTGTTGCGAGTTTTATAGCCTGGTCGAACATTTCATTCTTAAGACAGATAGTGGCTAATGCTCCCAGGAATGATGGGGTATCCCAATTAAAGTTGCTGGATGCAAGCGCGGCTTCGGCTTGGTTCAGTACCGCTTTCACCATATCAGGCTGGTTACTTTTGTGAAAGGCAGCAGCTGCATAATAAAAGCTGCGAATATTCTTACGTCCCATCGGTTCAGCTTTACAAAGGGTGTGGTATGCTTCGGCAGCTTTCTGATACTCATTGGTCTCCCAATAAATTTCAGCGAGTAGTTCAAGGATGCCAGGGTTAGTAGCATCCTTTTCAAGTTTACCTTCGAAAAGGGTTCTCAATACATCAAGTTGCCCTCGATTTTTATAGGCATCTATCAAGGTGTTACGTGTGTAATCACCACCGAATCGGGCTGTAATACCGGATGAACTGAAAGATGTTGAGACGCCCTTTGAATGAATCTGTTTTGATATTTCGGATTCGTAGAAGTCTAAAACCAAGTCTGACCTGTCCTGTTTTAAGTGGACATCGATCAATTCGTTAGCGATTTCATCTCGCTTATAAGTACTATTGGTCATTTCGAGTGCTTTCTTAAAGTGAACAGCAGCTTTTTCCAATTCGCCGGTATTGTAAAAATGTTGTGCCCGATGTTTTTGCATCTCGAATGTGAGTGTGCCTTCCGCTTCAGCCTTTTGTAGCATCTCTTCTAAATTTCCTTGATAAAGATAGAGGTTGACCAATTGCCGTTCAATCCCTTCTTGATCCCAACTTGATGTAGTGGATAGGAGGGCGTTTTTCAATGCTTTTTCAGCAGCCGTTATATCCTCACTGAGAAAATAGTGTTCTGCAAGTCTGAGATATATTTTTTTGTCACCATATCCAAAAGTAGTTGCTTTTTTATAGTTCTCGATGGCTGCGGCTTCATTACCTTCTGCCTCATAAAGTCTTGCGAGGCGTGCGTAATGGACACCCATTTCTGGATACGTTTGAACATAAGTCTGGGCGATTTCAAGTGCTTCGTTGTGTTTACCCGCAGCTTGTAGACTATCAACCAGTGCATCTTGATACTTTATGTTTTCTGGTTCGGCTTTAAGCAGTTCGTTGTAGGTTTGCGCAGCTTTTTCGTGTTGATTTATGCGTGAGTAAAGCGTTGCGAGCTGTAAGCGAGATTTATCGTTTTCTGGTGCCGCTATCACAATCCGTTCGTAGATTTCTATTGCTTCCTCTATTTGGTTTTGCTTGACATGTTCTTGTGCCTTTTTGAC
>JAJDWA010000003.1 GCA_022825825.1 Candidatus Poribacteria bacterium | reverse complement strand
TCTGTCCACAAAAAATACGGAGATCGTCTTGATATTCGCAGCGTGCGGTATCGTGTGATGGAAATAGCAGGGAAAACGCATTCAGTTGCCTCAAAAATAGTCCGAACAAAAATGTGTCCTGCGGATGTGCGGCTCGTTGTGTTCCGGACACGCCCAAAAAAGTCAAAACCTTATCGGTATTTTCTTGTTTTCACAACGGATATGACGGTTGAAATATCACAGATTGTCAAACACTATCGCCACAGATGGCAGATTGAGACGGCATTCCGCGATGTTAAACAAAACTTCGGTTTTGCTAAGTATCAAGTCAAATCCCGGAAAAGCATCAATCGGTTTGTGCAACTCAGTTTCGTCGCAGCAAGTTTGACGAAACTCCTATTTACAGGACACCCCCAAACAGAAAGGGTGAAAGTTGAAGATGTTTGCCAACAACTCGGTATACATTGGTATCGTCCTGTTCGGTTCACACTCGGACTATGTGCTGCTTTTCTCCGCTTGCGAATAGCACAAACGTTATTTTCTGTGAGTTCCAAACAAAAATCGGACTCACAGAATATTATATAGGTTTTCGGCAAATCAACGATACACATACTCAAAGGAATACCTGAAGCTAATAATTTTGTCCAAACTTTAGTATAAACGCAAAGGATATGTTCCGATTTCTCGGAAAATTTAACAGAAAAGGTCAATTAGTACGTAGTGCTTATGAATGAGAGTGATTATTACAGAGGGTATGTAGGGCTTTAGATATTACAGTCAAATCTCAAAGTCCCAATGCATTTTCTTGACACAAATACAAGACGTTGGTATGATAAGGGCTAAGGTAGAAAGATATGAGGGTTAGTCGTACTGTATGAATATCTGCAGGGCAGAGACACAAAGACCATGCCCTGCAAATAAGTGGTTTTTTGGATAGGGTTAGTTGTTCTCTGCCCCCTCATTGATCCAATCAATGAAGAGTTGAATCTGTTCTCCGTCCAGAGGTGGTCCGCCTGGGGGCATTTGCGGTGGTTGAGAACCATCAATTCGTTTAACAACGAGGCTTCCCTTACCATCACCAACGACAAAAGCAGCGCCGCCCTGCCCACCTTTTTTGAAGGTGTCGTAGGTAGATAGATCAAGATTCGTGAAGTGTCCTGCGACGTGACACCCTGGCGTAGCACAACTTTCAGCAAGGATTGGAGAGATATCATCCTTGAAGGACACTTTCGGTTCTGCGGGTTCTTCAACAACCGGCGGATCAACAACAGGGTCTGTAGGTTCACCACCATTTCCGGTGACTGTATCAGTAACGGGATCACCTTCGTCACCACAGCCGGTTATGAAGCCAGCAGTGAGTAAAAGGCTGATGGAAAATATAGTAAATATAACTGAGTACAAACGATTTGATTCTAAACGCATCAAAACTCTCCTTCTTTATTTTATATGCATGAAGTAGTTTATTAGAAATATATCATACCACGAAATGGAAAGGATGTCAAGATGAAAATATTGGTTAACTCGGATATCACATCAGAACAGAAGCAACAAATAGCGGCGATTTCTGATACGATCCAGATTGTTAGGCCGCAGAATTCAGAAGAAACGTTACGTGAAATTGCGGATACTGACATTGTGTTCGGTGGGTTCAACCGTTCGCTTTTTGAAAACGCGAAGCAACTTAAGTGGGTACAAGTGTGGGCAGCAGGCGTTGACGGTATCTTGTTTCCACAATTCGTGGATAGCGATGTTATTTTGACAAGTGCGAAAGGATTTGTTGGGACACATTTGGCTGATCAGGCATGGGCATTGATTCTGGGATTGCTTCGGGGTGTCGGACGATCAATGCGGGAACGAACGTGGGACAATAAGATGTCTATACGTTTGGCCACGTGGGAACTGGGTGAACGAACACTTGGGATTGTCGGTCTTGGTGGCACGGGGATCGAGGTTGCCCGCCGGGCACAAGGTTTTGAAATGCATGTGATCGCTGTTGACCCTGAGGCTGTGGAAGCACCAACGTTTGTCCATGAAATCTGGAAAATGGACCGGTTTGATGATCTACTTGCGCAGTCTGACATTGTGTGCATCTGTGCACCGTTGACGCCGGAAACAGAGGATATGTTTGACGATGCCGCATTTCAAAAGATGCAGTCACACGCTTTGCTTATCAACGTCACACGAGGCAAGATAGTTGATGGGGAAGCACTAATCCGCGCCCTAAATGATGGGATCATAGGCGGTGCGGGTTTAGATGTTACGCCTGTAGAACCCCTCCCAGCGGATAGTCCATTGTGGGATATGCCAAATGTGATTATTACACCACACGTCGCTGGCGGTTCACCGATTCGGATGGATCGGACTGTCGCACTCTTCTGTGATAATCTGGAACGATTTCTCGTTGGTAAACCGCTTCTCAGTGTTATTGATAAGCAGAAGGGATATTAGATAGACTTCAACTCATATCGGCAATTTTGACCAGCTGTTTTCCGATATTGCCACCTTTGAGCATGCTAATAAACGCCGCAGGTGCGTGTTCAATGCCGCCTTCAGCAATTGTTTCTCGGTATTTTAGCTTGCCCTGTTTGAGCCATGCTGCCATTTGGACAAGTGCCTCCGCATGTCTATCAACATAATCAAACACGAGAAAGCCTTCAATTCTCGCGCGCTGTGTAATCAGATGCCAAAGAAAACGTGGACCGGTCTCAGGATTTTCCAAGTTGTATTGTGAAATTTGTCCGCATATAATAACGCGACCCTTAACTCTTAAATTGGGAAACACAGCATCCGTGATACGTCCGCCAACATTGTCAAAATATACGTCAATACCATCAGGGCAAAGTTCTGCTAACTTAGCCTGATAATCTTTGACGTTCTTGTAGTTGAACGCTGCATCAAAACCGAGTTCGTCTACGATATATGCAATCTTTTCATCCGAACCTGCCGAACCGATAACTCGACACCCTTTTATTTGGGCAATTTGCCCAACAACTGAACCAACCGCGCCTGCAGCACCAGAGACAAATACCGTTTCACCCTCTTGAAGTTTACCAACCTCAAGTAGACCGAAGTACGCTGTCAATCCCGGCATACCGAGGATACCTACACCCGTTGAAATTGGGGCGATTGACGGATCAATTTTCCGTAATCCTTCTCCACCAGAAACACCGTATTCCTGCCATCCGATATTCGCGTTCACTATATCACCGACCTGAAAATCGGTATGTTTCGACGCAACAATCTGCGCGATAACACCACCTACCATAACTTCATTGAATTGGACGTTGGGAGCATAAGAACGCGTTTGATTCATCCTTCCCCGCATATATGGATCAACTGAGAGATAAATGGTTTTTAGAAGCACTTGCCCATCTTCTGGTGTCGGAATTGAGGTTTCAACCAGTTTGAAATCAGACTCTTTGGGATATCCGACGGGTCTTGCTGCTAACGTAATTTGACGGTTCATATTAACTCCTTTTATTAAATTGAACGGGGTCTTTGCCGTGGATAACGATCAATTCGTGCTGCGGCGAATCCCAATCGAAGACTTTGACTATCGGCACAATAACGCGCACAGCCAATCCGATACGTCTTTTATCCGAACGGTTTGCTTCCGAATGGTGTAACGTGCGTTCATTAAATAGCACAAATTCACCGGGTTGCATCTCCAAATTGACGAAATTGCTTGTATCAATGAAATCAAGATCGCCCATCTGACCAAAAGCCATGTTAGAAGTGGCTTTTACGTGTGGGATGACTTTGCGGTGCGATCCCGGTACTATTTGCAGACAACTGTTTTCGAGCGTTGCCGAATCAATCGCAATCCACGCTGATATGATGATTGGCGGTTCAAGCGGCCAATAGTTGAAATCTTGATGCCACGGAATCTCTTTTGCACCGGGTTCTTTGACGAAAAAGTTGGTCCGCCAGAGCAGTAGATCCGGCCCGTAGAGCGATGCCATCCGTTCAACAATAGTCGGATGGGTGGCAAGATCGTGAATTAACGAAAAATCGAGATGACGGTTATGCACCCTGTTTTTGTGGTCAGGTGCATCGGTTTCAAGTATATATTCAATTTCGGGTTGCATATTGAGCATATCTTCTGGACTACAGAGTGTGTAAGGACCGAGGTATCCTTGTTTCCGAAATTGATCCGTTTCTTCTAAGCTTAATTTATTATCTGTGTTTAACATAGTGAGGTTTCCTTTTGTGATTAGGTAATAACATCTGCAAAATAGCGTGCTTATCGGTTTTTCCAACACCTGTTTTCGGTATTTCATCAACAACAACGAACTTATCGGGAATCCAGAATTTAGGAAATTCAGTGGCGAGATGCTGTCTTAGTGTCTCGGAAATATCACAATCTGTCTGTAAGGAGAGGACAACGACAGCGAGTGGTCTTTCACCCCACTTTTCGTCAGGGATACCGATCACCGCTGCGTCTTTTATGGATGGGTATTTCAACAGTACTGTCTCTAATGCGACAGTAGAGATAGACTCACCACCACTGCGGATTATTGCTTTGGCACGGTCAACAATCTGCATATAACCTTCCGCGTTGATGGTCGCAAGATCGCCTGTTCGCAACCATCCATCTTCAGTGAAATGCCCTGGTGTAGAATCATTTTTGTAATAGCCGCTTGCTGTCCAAGGACTTCTTACCTGGACCTCTCCGATTGCCTTTCCATCCCACGGAAGTTCGGTCTCATTTTCACTTACAAGACGCATCTGAACACCGGGGATTGGTCTACCCTGCATCGCTTTAATCTTGCATTTTTCAGTATCAGATAAGTTTTGATGTGCTTTTCGTAGTGTACAGAACGTTCCTGTGGGTGACATCTCTGTCATGCCCCAAGCGTGGCGCACCTCAACTCTAAGTCCTTTTTCATAAGCCTCAATAAGTGTTGGTGGCATTGGTTCACCACCGACTATTAGTCGCCGCAATGAGGAAACTTCCTGTTTTCTCTTTTGCAATTCAGGTAGAAGTCTTGCCCAGACTGTCGGTACGCCTGCAGCAACGGTAACACCAGTTTCAACGATGAGATCAACGATTCGCTCATGCTTGACATCAGCGAATACAATCTCTGCTCCCGCAAACATGGAGGCGTAAGGTAGTCCCCATCCCATCGCGTGGAACAACGGGACAAGCGGCATCACTACATCAGACTCGGTTAGTCCGAACACATCTGCTTGATTAGCTGCCAGCGTATGGAGGTACATTGAGCGATGTGTGTAAAGAACCCCTTTCGGTTCACCACCTGTTCCACTCGTATAGCAGAGTGCCATTGCCCAATTTTCGTCCTGAATATCCGATATATAATCATCATCTGCTTCGGAAATAAACTGTTCATATTCAATAGAAGGGTTGGTGCGGTTTTCATTTTGTCCAGTATCAGCATTAAAAAGAACAACATGCTCACATTCTATTTTTTCCTCCAGTTTAGAAAACTGTTCAGCACATGCTCCATCAACAAAAATGAGTTTGTCTTCTGCCTCTTCCACTATTTTGGCGAGTTGTGTTGGTGCGAGTCGTACGTTGAGCGGGTGAATAATTGCCCCAGCATAAGGAACTGCACAGCAGATTTCTAAATGTTGATATCTATTGGAGGCGAAAGTTGCAACGCTATCTCCTGGACGTCCACCTAATGTGGTAATAGCGTTTGCCAATTGTTTGACACGGCGATATAACGTATCATAATTATAGGTATGCACTTTTCCGTTCGGCAATTGGGTGTGGACCCGCTTATCTCCATGGATGCGGTGTGCATGCTCTAAAATCTGCACGAGTGTCAAAGGATAGTTCATCATAGCGCCAAACATGTTTTCTTCTCGCTTATCAAAATATAAATATCATTAGTTTAGCATAAAATATGAGTTTATTGTAAAAAAATCAATGCATTTGGATTGCGATTTGTTTCCTATAAAATTGGCGGAGAACTATAAAAAAATAATTTCATTTGCATTTTACAACAAACATAAGTCATAATTATAATGTTTTATGCGGGCACTGATGAACATCAGGGTTTATCATGATCCGTTCCTTTACTGTAAATTATTGATTTTTATAGTCTAACCTAAAAATATGTGAACACTCTCCTGGTAGGTGCGGTTTCCTAACCAATTCAGAATACCGGACGCGTATTCTGACATACCCATTTCCCAGACCCATCGGGTGCGATTAGGAAATCGCACCTACCGTAGTGTCCAAATAATTATTGGTTT
>JAJDWA010000010.1 GCA_022825825.1 Candidatus Poribacteria bacterium | reverse complement strand
ATTTAGTGCTTCTTCCCTTTCCTACTACAGTTAATATTCCTTTATCTACCATATCCCTTAATTCCTTATAAGCGATTCGAACGGAGACATCGTTAATCTCTACGTATTCCTTTCTGGCAATCTGTCTGTTACCTAATCGTTTACCTAATCGTTTACCTAATCGTTTACTTTTTGGAGGTATTTGGTGCTTCTTCCCTTTCCTACTACAGTTAATATTCCTTTATCTACCATATCCCTTAATTCCTTATAAGCGATTCGAACGGAGACATCGTTAATCTCTACGTATTCCTTTCTGGCAATCTGTCTATTTGTTTGTACATAAAACAGAGCATTCTTTTGTCTATCATTTAACTGTTCTGATATATCATCAATTTCTAATAAAGTCGTATCTTGGATCGGTGAATCAAAGATGACTTTAGTTTCAAGTGGGTGCAGATCGAAACGTGGTTCTTTATTTTCCGCCTCTTTACACAATCTTTGCATCATTTTGATTCCAGATCCGTATCGTTCAACATAACCAACATCGTACATCAATTGGCTCAAAATGGGATTTACCGGTCTGTGGATCGGTTTGTGCGGACTGACATCTTCTGGGAAACTGCCAGGATTAATAATCTCAACGCGGTCGTTGAAAATAAAAACCCGAACATCTGCAGGTTCTTGATAATTGCGGTGGATTAACCCATTGATAATTGCTTCTCGTAAGGCATCAAGCGGATACTCAAACTTATCATCTCGTTGAAAACTTTTTGAACCTCGAAGACTGAGTAGGCGAATATTTTTTCTTATGAATTCTTCAGCAGCATTTACGATTTCCCAGAGTGCACCTGAGCAATCAAGGCGATCAATGACTGGATGGGTGACCGATGTTCCCCTAAATCTGACAACTCGCAACTGTGCATTTTGGAAGAATTTTTGAGGGTGTTTTCCAAAGAAGAGAATCCCTGCATGGGTGGGCGTTTCTTCTTCGCTAATACAGTAAATGTTTCTCAATAGGTCCGTCGTATTCATGTCTTGTAATCGCGTTACGTTTCGGCTCGCTTCTCTACGGGTTAGGTACCATTGGATCTTTTTTTCATCTATATCGTCACTTCTCGCACTAACGACTGAGAGTTGATCCCACGTTTGTCCGACAGACTTAAGATGCATCTGAGCAATCTCTTGTGGAGACATGACTCGGTTGCTGTTTCCTACTCTCTTATAGCATATCCCCTTAACAGAGACAGGTTTTATTGGAGACTCCGTAATTCGTACTAACAAAACTGATTTTCCATCTATCTCAACCGATTCAACTTCCATAACCACCCGTGGCTCAATCGCTTGAGAAATGCGGTTTGCAACATCTCTTAGTGTCTCTTTACCGATAGTAATTCCAGTGATTTCGCGATTATCAGAAACACCGATAAGAATGGCACCTCCACTGGTATTGGCAAATGCAGCAGCGGTCTCAATAGCTTCTTGATCACATCTTTCTTTAAATTCGGTCGTGCTATTTTCCCCATGCACAATGAGTTGTTTGAGATCAATGATTTCCATAATTTTTGATGCAGTCAACATTTATTCTTCCCAAGGGTTTCCAATAGGCATTGGTTTCCTACGTCCTTTATATACCAACCTAACCCGTATTGTCCCAGATCGGTGCGGCGGTGGCGGCGTTATGGCAACGTCCCAGTTAAGAAGGTCATCTTCATCATAGCCCAGAAATGGAAGGTGTTGCTTCGGTTTTTCTTTAGGTGTGTTTGTCGGTTGTGTGTTTTTCATGATATGTTTAGCACTCCTTTGTAGACAATTTTAACAGAAGTTGACGGTGAGTGCAAACGCTTTAAAGTTATCAGATTAAAGCTGATATACCTGTTGACTTCCCTACATCAATTCCCCAAGCCCGGACGATACTTGATGTAGAACGCTCATAAAAGGAGATTAGCGTTATTTTTTGTACAATATACTTAATTGCCAACCATACTATTTTAACAAAAGATAACGCTTTTTACAAATTATCAAAAAAAATCTGAAATCTTGAAAATCCCGTAATCCTATAAATCCAAGTTCAGACAATAAGCAAGTTTACTGAGACCACAATTTCTCATGACTATAGGTTGTCGCCGATTGCATGTATTTCAACGCAGCGTGTATCTGCGGCAATTCCTCAAATCCGTAAGAGATACGGAACTGCCGTTTACCGATGTCAACCATCTCTCCACTCGGATGGACACAGTATTCTCCCGGAATGTAAATCACTTTGGGATGCGGATTACGTGAGGGACCATCTATATCTTCATGTCCGGTCGTTCGCGTCAAAAACCTGAAAAAATCGGAGTTTGTATCGGTTGTGATGTTTGCAAGTGTCAGGTAATAATAGAATCCCGCACTTCCACCACGGCATTCTTCAACATTATCACCCAGCAGTTCTGTTATCCAAGTCTTGACCTGTTTTGCTTTCTGTCGATACCCGTTATTTACTTTCTCAATTTGTGCTTCAATACCGTTGTCAAGCAGATAACTCACAATTTCCTGATTGATAAGCGGTGCGCTGAAACCGATGTCGCTTGTGCGTTGGATGATGCTATCAAGGAATGCACCTTTAGGCCCGATGAGGTAGCCGATACGTAATCCTGGAGCAAGAATCTTTGACAACGTGCCAATCTCATGGACAATACCCAGTTCATCGTAGCATAACGCAGACTCCAACGGTTCAACGGTGCTGTCATGCACAAGATCGGTGTAAGCGTTATCAAAAAAGATCGGGATTTTCCGTCCGACTTCGTGTGAAAGTTCGGTGGCAATCTTAACAAGCGTCCTCTTTCTGTGATTAGAGAGAATGGTGCAACTTGGGTTGTTAACCGTCACGACATAGAAAAACTGGATAGATGCTTTCCTGCTTCCTAATGCCTTTAATTTTCCCATCAAAAGATCGGTTTGAAGTCCCTGATCGTCCTCTGGTATAGCAATGACAGTAAAACCTTTCCTTTCGAGATCGTTGCTATAGATATAATACATCGGATCGGCAGTGAAGACAATGCCTGCGGGGAGAAGATGTGTAATGCTCTCCAACAGACTGGTCGCACCGTTAGCACCGATAACAATATCCCTCGCGTTAAAGGTATCTTGTGTTATACCACCGATTCGGTTCTCAATATGAAACTTTTTGATCGATTCAATCAGGTTAGGAGAACCTTGTGCGCCGCCATAATTGAGGGCAGCGCGATAGTTTTGAGGGTTAGAAAGAACTGCTTCGCAAGCAATTAGAATTTGTTGGCGTGGGATTGTGCTTTCGTTGACATAACCCACGCCGAGGTTGATATCGTCCTCATCTCTAAAACCGATAGCAAAATCGGTCATCATTCGGTTTACGGGTGATGGAATACTTGAGGCTTTTCCATATTCAGAAAGCGAAACATCGCTAATTTTCATTTCTGGTTGTTGAAATCCACCCATTTATAGTAAATCCTTGAGAGCAGATTCAAGCGTACGATGCTGGAATTCGTATCCAGTTGCCTCTGTTCTTTCAGGGAGGACGTTTTGGCTCAGCACAACAAAATCGGCAAATTCACCCATCATTAATTTCAATCCGAATGTTGGAACAGGAAAAATAGTCGGTCTTCCGAGAACTGATCCGAGCGTTTTGGTGAATTCAATGTTTCTGACAGGGGTAGGAGCTGTTGCATTCAACGCACCACTAATATCTTCACTTTCCAAAGCGTGTAACACAATACCAACTACGTCGTCAACATGGATCCACGACATCCACTGATTACCGCTTCCGAGTTTTCCACCGACCCCCATTTTAAAAGGAGGAAGCACTTGTTGCAAAAGTCCCCCTCCTATACCAAGCACAAGTCCAATGCGGATTGAAACAATACGTGTCCCATACTCACTCGCTTTGTGTGCTTCGGCCTCCCATTCTTCGCAAACCTCAGCGAGAAAATCGGTGCCAGCAGGCGATTCCTCTGTCCAACTTTCGTCTCCACTGTCCCCATATAACCCGATTGCTGAAGCACAAACAAACACATCGGGTTTGGTATCGACATCAGCAAAGGAAGCAACAAGGTTTCGGGTAGACAGGATACGACTGTCTCGTATCCGCCGTTTTTTGTCTGCATTCCACCTTCCAGCAATAGTTTCACCTGCGAGGTGAATCACTGCATGCAAATCTGACGTGGCTTCCGAAGGGAGCTGCTCCGTTTCAGGATTCCAAGCGTAGATTTCTTGGACAGACTGTAATTTAGTTTTAGCACGTGCAGGGTCACGAGACACCACATGCACCGCATAGTCTTTTTCGTGGAGGGTATCACAGACTCGACTTCCGATGAAACCGGTTCCTCCTGTGACCAATACATTTTTCATAGTTTACCTCCAATGCACAAATACCCTGGTAGGCGCGGTTCTAAACCGCGCCCACAGCGGTATATAAACATTCTCTGTTTATTTTACAAGCTCAGCAATAGTAGATTCCAATTGTCTATAATCGTCTATCACTGCATCGCTGAGTGTATCATTTGTTTCCGTTTTATTGAATCCTGCGAATCGAATTGCTTTCATGCCAGCGTTTTTTGCACCCACAATATCTGTCCGCACAATATCCCCGATATGTACTGCATCTCCCGGTTTAGCGTTTAGCTGCTTCAGGGTAGAATAGAATTGCATGACTTCAGGCTTTGTGTGCTCTGTTTCATCGGAGAACGTGAATGCCGAAAAGTATTGCAAAATTTCGTCACGCTCCATAAGTTGTCTGACATAACTGCCCGGTGTCAGGGCAGAATCTGATATAATTCCCAGCGGGCAATTTTCGCTGAGCCTTGCAAGTACAGGTTCAATATGTGATATGAGAATAGGCGGAGATGCTAAAAACGCATTGCCAAGGCACTCAATCAGAGAAGCAATTTCTGTCTCATCAAGCGTAAGTTCAAGCGTTTCGGCAAATTTCAGCATGCATGTTTGGACAGATACACCTCTGTGTTCATGCCATCGAGACATGGCTACGTTATAAGCGTTATCCATTCCAATTTCTATATCAGGGACCTTACAAGAGTAACCCTGGTTAATCAAATACTTGTGACAATTGCCCACACGTATAGCCTGGCGTTTCTGCCAATTTTCAAGCGTATCAGCATAAAGTGTTTGCCAAAAATCAAATGTGATTGCTTTGAACATTACTTCTCCTATCTTATTCAGATCTCTCTAATCTTTAAACTTTTGATTTATTTTATCCTGTGCTAAGTCAGATGTCAAGCGTCAAATGCAGAATATAGGTTTACGCTAAGCGAAATGTGATTTAAAAAAACGAAGAATATGAGAGAAAATTGACTCATATAAGTTACTGCATGTATCGTCTTGGATAATGTGTCTGAATCACGGATTTCCATTGATTTCGCAGATAACGCGGATTAGGAAGATGTCGCTCGGACAGGAAGAGACCTTTGAAAGAAGTTAGAAATTATTGGAAAATTGAACGGCTCTGCAGAACTCACTTGAAAAACCAAATCATATAGGATATAATATTAGTATGTCCATATTTTAAGTGTTCAAATTTTACCCAGAGGGTATTATGGCGAGGTGGAATCGTAGTCTTACATCTACTTATCCAACTGGCGGTTTAATGCTCATCTATTTCGGTATAGGTGTATGCATATTGATTTTTGTGTTTGCGTATTATACGCGCCAAATTTCTCATTTAAACGCTGATATAGAGGCTCAGATAGAAATTTTTGTAAACCTTGCCGCCGAATTGCCCAGTATTGAAGACCGCGACCTACAAGCACGGTTGCTCATGGTAATGCAACAAGAACTTTACGCAGAGGGGCGATCTCGAAGGTTTTCTTTTATTATCACTGATGCCGATGGAAATGTGGAAATTTCGCAAGGAATTGACACTAAATTAGATGAGAAAGTCAACGAAAGTGACACTGTATCGTTAACACAAGATGAGCAAGCATTGCTAACTTCAACATTGGAACGGATGAAAAGCAGGAATCAGCGGAGAAAAATACCGTTCCTTAAAGAAGATAGGCAAATTACAGGATATTTTTACTACGGAGACGCCGCAACAAGTGAGATGGCACAAATGCCCTTCGCAATTACAGATACCGAAAAGACACCGCAGAAATGGCAGATGTGGAAAGATGTCATCACCACTGAAAATGCGACACCGGAGGAAAAAGATCGCGCAAAAATCTTTGTTCAAAACACACCCGCGTTCGTTGAACTTCAAACAAACCCTGAGTGGCAAGAGGGTTACTTTTATTATGAAATAAAATCGTTTTACGGGTTATTAATAACGCCTATTGTGCTGTCAATCGTTTTGCCATTCTTTGCTTTTGGCTCTATTCTCATCTATCGACGGATAAAATCTTATGAACATGCAGCAATTTGGGGTGGTTTGGCAAAAGAAACTGCACATCAACTCGGCACTCCCATTTCTGCTTTGTTAGCATGGACGGAGTTGTTAGATGAACGGAGTCAAGAAACTGGAGATAAGGGACTCGCCGAGCTTTCAGCAAACATGCAGAGTGACTTAGAACGGCTGCAGAAAACAACTACTCGGTTTGGAATGATAGGTACAGAACCAACCAAAAGCGATGTGAATCTTGAAGAGGTACTTGCGGAGGTGCTCACATATTTTGAGAAGCGACTACCTCAAATCAGCCGGAACATTGATATAAGTGTTACACCTCATGATGTACCTATAATTTCTGCGAATGCACACTTGTTGCAGTGGGTTTTTGAAAACCTAATTCGGAATTCGTTGGATGCCATGCATAAAGAGATTGGCCATATTGAAATTGAGCCTATGTATGATGATCGCCAAAAACACGTTGTAATTCGATATTCGGACAACGGTAGTGGCATCCCAAGCGAAAATCAACGCGCAATCTTTGAACCGGGTATGACAACGAAAACACATGGATGGGGACTTGGATTGACAATCGTCCAACGAATTGTTAGGGATTATCATTACGGAAGTATCCGTTTAGTTGAAAGTAGCCCTGACGGGACAACTTTTGAAATTCGGTTACCGTGTACCACTTCTTAGCGAGTTTTAAAGGAGCAGATATGCCAAATAAATCGCACAAAATTCTATGGATAGATGATGAAATTGAGGCATTACTGCCGCACAGACGTTTTCTGGAGACTCGCGGATATGATGTTATCCCTGCTACGAACGGTGAAGACGGTATTGAACTCTTAAAACAGACCGATACGCAATACGATGCCATCCTATTGGACCAGGTGATGCCTGGAAAAGATGGGATGGCAACTTTAGATGCGATTCGGGTTATTGATGCGCAAGTCCCTGTCATTCTCGTGACACAGTCCAGTGATGAAAAATTTGTTGATGTCGCCCTTGGGAAACAGGTGACAGATTTTTTGGTAAAACCGATTGGTGTTGCCCAGATCGCTTCTACCCTCAAACGTGTCCTTGAACAACGGCAGATCGTGGAAACCCAAATACCGGGTCGTTACACCAATGACTTTAATGCGATTAACACACTGAAAGCATCACAACCAAGTTGGCAAGACTGGATTGATATCTACGTCAAATTATTAGAATGGGATCTGCTTTCCGATCAGTTGGCAAAACAGGGTTTAGAAGAGACGCACTTAGAACAGAAAAAAGAGTGTAATACTGAATTCTCCAATTTTGTGGAAGTAAATTACCCCGAATGGGTGAACGGAAGCCAAGATAGACCTTCATTGTCAGTTGACATATTAGACCAGCATGTGATGCCATTGCTTCAAGCAAAAACACCTGTCTACTTTATTGTTGTAGACTGCTTCCGGCTCGACCATTGGATGGCAGTAGAGCCGCTGTTGTATCCCTATTTCTCAATTGATCGTAAGTATAGTTTTTCTATTTTGCCGAGTGCGACAATGTACTCTCGAAATGCGATCTTTAGCGGTTTGTTTCCGTCAGAATTGGCAAAAGACTATCCACAATATTGGCAGGAGAAATCGGATGATGGCAGCAGCACAAACCAATTCGAGCGGCAATTGCTTGAAGAATACTTAAAAAGAAATGGAATCAGGATCAAACCTGGAGTCCAATATTTCAAGATTTTTGATTTACGCGGAGGAAGTGAATATAAAAAACGTGTCACCGCGGCAACACGAGTTAGTTTATCAGCGTTAGTTGTCAACTTCATAGATATATTAACACATCAACGTTCACAATCAGAAGTTTTACAGCAACTCGCGCCAGATGAGTCTGCTTTTCGAACATTAGCGCGCTCATGGTTTGCACATTCAGCACTGTTTGATATTTTACGCCTTATAGCCGAACAAGGTATTCACGTTGTGCTGACTACTGATCACGGTTCAGAGTTCTGTAACCGAGCAACTCGCGCTTATGGCAATCGTGACACCAGCACAAGCCTCCGTTTTAAAATCGGAAACAATTTAGCATGCGATGAAAATCAAGCCGTGTACATCCGAAAACCACAGGAATATCGGTTACCCGCCGAAAGCACGAGCAAGGATTATATTCTCGCTAAAGACGACTATTATTTCGTCTATCCAAATGACTTTTATAAATATAAGCGGCAGTTTCAGGGTGGGTTCCAACATGGTGGTATTTCAATGGGAGAACTCATAACACCTGTGGTGACGTTAACACCACGGAACGGATAGTTATTCTTCCACGTTAAACCTAACCTGAAATGATCTTTTAGATGGTATAAGAAGTATGGTAAATTATTTTACTCGTTTTCATAACACGCATCAACACTACTGCCTTAAGGGGTCAATATATTTTATGAATAAACCCGTAATTTCAGTAAAATTGGGGTGTCGTGCCATTCTTTTGCAAAATTGCCGCTTTTTGAGATAATTGAATTAACTACCGAGATGTCTTTTATAATAAAAAAGGCATGATAGGAGGGAACGTTAATAATGGAGAAGGAGATACTTATTTCTGACGATGAGTACGAAACGCGTTGTGCAGTCCTTGAAAAAGGAGTATTAAATGAAATTCACATTGAACGAAAAGCAGTAAAACCTGTCTTAGGTAATTTATATAAGGGCCGTGTTGAAAATGTTTTGCCCGGTATGCAGGTAGCTTTTGTTGATATCGGTTTAGAACGACATGCTTTCCTACACATATCAGATCTGAAATATAACAATGGCACTGAAAGCGAAAAATCGGATGATGGATTACCAACTTTAGATTTGCAAGCAACACCCTCAAACAAAACTCGTGGCGGTAGAGGCTTTCCATATCTTATAACTGATCTCATTTCAAAGAATCAGGAACTTCTTGTGCAAGTTGGGAAGGAGCCGATAGGGAGTAAAGGTGCACGTGTGACGAGCAATATCACGTTGCCGGGGCGTTATGTAGTCTATCTGCCAAATTCATCTACAATCGGTGTTTCGCGGCGGATTGAGTCTGAAGATGAGCGGAACCGATTGCGCGACCTGGCGCAAAACTTAAAAGCAGACGTTGAAGGCGGCTTTATTATTCGTACCGCTGCTGAAGGTTTGAGTGAAGAGGAATTTGCCGCAGAAATCCGCTATTTAATCAATGAATGGAAACAAGCGCGGGAACGTGCAAAACGGATAACTGCCCCCAATTTGGTTAGCAGAGATGTCAGTTTCACGAATCGAATTATCCGGGATATGTTTACCAAAGATGTTAAACAACTGCTGATTGATTCGCAATCTGGTTATAAAGAAACAGTTAATTATGTTACCTCTGTCATGCCAAACATGCTTGATCGGATAACGCTTTACAAGGAAGACACTACCCTTTTTAAAGCTTATGGGGTGGAGAAAGAGCTACAGCAAGCACTTAGCGAGAAAATTTGGCTCAAGTGTGGTGGACACATCATCATCCAACAAACAGAAGCGATGGTATCAATCGATGTTAACACAGGACAGTTTGTTGGTAAATCCGATCCAGATAATACAATTTTAAGTGCTAACCTGGAAGCAGTTGATGAAGTGGTACGGCAAATTCAGTTGCGGGATTTAGGTGGTATTATTGTTGTAGACTTTATTGATATGGATGAACCTGCACATCGGAAACAGGTTTTCAAAATGCTTCGAGAGGCATTGAGGAAAGATAAAGCGCGAACCAATATCCTCCACTTTTCGGATTTAGGGTTAGTGGAAATGACACGCCAACGGACACGGCCGAGTCTATCTACTTTGCTGACAGAGCAATGCCCCTACTGTGAAGGACACGGAACCGTTTTGTCAATTGAAACCGTTGTGATTGGATTGTTTAGAGCAATTAAAGCGGCGTATCGGCAAACTCGACGATCTAAACTACGGATTATGGCAAATGATCATATTATTTCACACCTCAATGATCAGATGTCCGAGAAATTCCGTGAACTCAAGCGTACGCTGAGGCTGGAATTGATCCTTGAACCTGATGCAGACCTGCATCTTGAAGACTATAGAATCTTTGCTGCAAACGGTGAGGAATTGTTTTTTGATTAATATCTGAATCAGGTAAATTTGGTATTATACCAAATTAACGCGATTCGTCTCGGTAGGTGCGGTTTCCTAACCAAGGCAGAATACCACACGCGTATTCTGACATACCCATAGGTGTCAATTTAGCGGCCCGCCCTCTGGTAGGCGCGTTTTGTAAACGCGCGGGTGTCAATGTGAGCTTGAACACACGGCGCGTTTACAAAACGCGCCTACTCAAACTTAGGATCCGGTGCGGTTAGGAAACCGCACCTACCGAGCGAGGCGCTTTAAACGGTATTATCTCCTTAAATTGACGCATAAGGTGCGGTTTCCTAACTGCACCTAATGCCAATAAAACAAGATAAATCCAGTTAATTTGGTATTAGAAATAAATACACACTTTCGCCCTCCCGCGGTAGCCACGGTTTCCTAACCGTGCTTTTGCAAAGCGTCTCATTAATTCTAAGATCCACTATAATCTTCATTTAAGCGGACTTTAAGAGGAATGCGTCCGTCCTGTCCTATTATCAAACTCACGTTAAAGAATAGTCAATTCATCCTCTTCACCACTCTCCTGCAACACTGTCCCTAATTCTGCGGCAACAGCACCAAAAGCTGCAGCTTGTGGTGACTCAGGATGCCCCGCAACGATTGGTACACCTATATCTCCTGCCGTGCAAACTTCAGCGTCAAGCGGAATCTCTCCTAAAAAGGCGACACCGAACCGTTCACTCGTCCTTTTACCACCATCTACTCTGAAAATCTCTGTTTTTTCATTGCAGTGTGGGCAGACAAAATAACTCATATTTTCAATAATCCCAAGAATTGGAACACCGAGACGTTCAAACATAGCAACCCCGCGCCGTACATCTGCCAAAGCGACATCTTGTGGTGTCGTGACGATAACCGCTCCTGTAAGGGGAATCGCCTGCGTCAAGGTAAGTGCAACATCTCCTGTACCGGGAGGTAGATCAATGATGAGGTAATCCAGTTCACCCCAATCCACATCGCTCAAAAACTGACGGATAGCACTATGCAACATCGGGCCACGCCAGATCATCGCTTGTTCTTCAGGCACCATAAACCCGATTGACATCAATTTAATGTCGTGCCGCACAAGAGGAATGAGTTTCCGCTCTGGACTTGTTCGAGGATTCTCCTGAATACCCATCATTGTCGGGATGCTGGGCCCATAAGCATCAGCGTCCATCAATCCGACTGCGGCACCAGTTTTTGCAAGTGAGATTGCCAAATTCGTTGCAACGGTGGATTTGCCGACCCCCCCTTTTCCGCTGGCAACTGCAATTTTATACTTTATGTTCGGCAATGTGATGTTCTGCTGCGGGGCTTGCTGCTGCGGAGATGGTCGTTGCGTACGTGTCTCGGAAATATCAGAACCGCTTATTACCTTCAATTCAGGATGTGATTGCGTTGGCGAATTAGGTTTTTCTTTATCTTTTTCACCTTTTTTAAAGAATTTCAATGTCTTGTCTCCTCCTCCAAAATCTCTTTACATAATAATGCCACAAAAAACTTCAATTTGCCAATCTTTTTTGAAACTGTTGATTTGTTAAAGGCTTTAACACTTATAATTCTTCTTTTATGTTACCATTTTTTCATGAAATCTTATATAATATCCAACAAATTGCAACTTCCGAAAGGAAATCTACAATGAACATACTGATGTTACGACATTCTGCTGGCTTTGAACATAGTTACCTACCGAATGCCGAGGTAGCACTGAAAGAGATCGGTGCAGCAAACGGATGGAGAGTTAACACAACCCATCGCTGCGACCGAATCACCGCAGATAATTTAGCAAAACAGGACATTGTCGCATTCGCAACAACAGGAAATTTGCCGTTTGATGATTCACAAAAAGAGGCACTGCTTAACTTTGTCCGAAACGGCAAAGGCTTCTTCGGAATCCATAACGCTACAGATACTTTTTATGATTGGCCAGAATATGGTGAAATGCTTGGCGGTTATTTTAACGGACATCCGTGGCACGAAGAGGTCAATGTCATCGTTGAAGATACCGATCATCCTGCAACACGTATGCTCGGTAATAGCTTCAAAGTCGTTGATGAAATCTACACGTTCAAAAGTTGGTCACGTGATAAAACGCATGTGCTAATGCGTTTAGATAATGATTCAATCGATGTTTCCAGAGGCAATCGAGATGATGATGATTATGCGCTTGGATGGTGTCATACGTATGGTGAGGGGCGCGTTATGTACACTGCATTCGGTCATCCAGATGGATTATGGAGTCAACCTTGGTTCCACGACCACATTGCTGGATGTATCAAGTGGACAGGTGGCTTGGAAGATTAACCCATAGATGTCAATTTAAGAATAATTACGAGATAATCACTCAAAAAACGGTAGGTGCGGTTTCCTAACCGCACTGGATGCTGCGCGAAAACCATTTGCTTTTGCGTTTGTCAACCGTGCCGACACACAAGATTTCAAGAGTGAGGAGTGAACAAGCCCGGTGCGGTTAGGAAACCGCACCATAGGCGTCAATTTAAGGAATTTGTTTCAGGTTTCACGCCTTTTAGCCAAACCAACACCGCACCCCGATTGTAGGGGCGGGTCCCTGTGCCCGCCCATTGTTTGAATACATCAGATATGGCGGGGCACAGGGACCCCGCCCTACAATGTGTGACGGGATTTATCCCCTAAATTGACACCTATGGGTATGTCAGAATACGCGTATGGTATTCTGAATTGGTTAGGAAACCGCACCTACCGGTCCTGGGGAATCCTTAAATTGACACCTATAGGCTTCGCTGACGCTCAACCTATAACTGTCAGCTTAAGAAAAAAGCAAGATTTTTTCTTGTAGGAGCGAGCTTTGCTCGCGACATCGGACGAACGGTCGCGAGCAAAGCTCGCTCCTACAAGAAGAGTATCGTCCGTTAGGTAGAGCGCAGCAAGACCCTTATGCGTCAACTTAGCGGCCCACACCCCAAGGTAGGCGCGTTTTCTAAACGCGCCGTTAGCTAATCTTCAGCACGGGGACAGGCGCGTTTCCAAAACGCGCCTACCTTGGGGGCCTAAATCGGGCTGAGAAAGCGGACAGAATTTATCAAACTCACGTTAAAACTACTAAAGTTTGGACAATTTTTGAAACGTGAGTAGATATAAAAAATAGTTCACCATTTTTCCCAATCAATGTATAACGGATAAAATGGAACCCTTCTTTGCTCCAGCGGAGCAATATGTTTATAGCGACAGTCCGAACCGACATCTCCGCTCCATCGGAGCGGTATGTGAGATTATTACACATAGCACTCCGCTGGAGTGCGAGAATGTGCCTCAAACGTTTTCTATAAACATAGCACTCCGCTGGAGTGCTGCATTTTTAACTGTGTTCTATTGATATGCGAAACTCTTAAAAAAATAGATTTTCCGTTAAAACTCAACTCCTATGAGACAAGAATTGTCCAAACTATAGTTAAAACTAAATAACCCTGCCATTTTTTTTTGAAAAAACTTGACATTTTCCCATAAAAATTGTACAATTCTTAAAATAGCGAACTTTGGAAGAACCAGAGTAAACAACAGATAGTGTTTGTAACACGGACTACAATTTTAGGAGGTATTTATAAAATGAAAGTATTTAGAATTATATTATCTACCTTATTTGTTGCTTCGGTTATCTGCTGTGCAGGCTGTGGCGCAGACGGCGATGATCAAGAAATAAAGTATACTGCAGGTAGGGAGATAATCTATGAAGACGCCAACGGCGAGCTGCGGTTAGCCGAGGTGATTAGCGACAACGGCAACACCCTCACCGTCGCGCCTTACGGGGAAGCAGGCGAGATGCAACTCGCCGAAAGCAAAGTGTTGGGAGAAAGCAATAGCCCCTATAGTTTTGATACTTATACTTTTGCTAAGGGCAATCACCTCGATGCCTACGGCGACAAGTATGCCGAGGTCGAATATCTGCACGGCGCAATGGCAAGAAGTTACTCGTCACCCACAAATGGCGAGGTCGTCGCTGCTGAACTTTCGGTAGGTTCAGCAACTACCGCTTCTGGTAAAAAGATGGCTATCCATGACGATATCTTTGTCCTACTTCGCAAAGCTGACTATTGGCGCGAGTAACCTTTACGCCACCCCACTCGCTTGGGCGTGGCGGCATTTCACTGGCTGTTTGGTTTCTGTAAGTCGCTACACCTGCTGTTCTCTATACTCTTTCGTGTGCGGATGCGAGTGTCAAAACAGTAGACGCGTAGTCTCGTTACTATACCTGAACTATTATCTGCTTCCTCTTTTGAACAGAAGGGATTGACCACCCGCCCATTCATCCAAAACTTGTCCTTCTCATCTCCGATGGCATAGTATCGCTCGTAACTGTATCTTCGCTTGCCATCATCTTGCCACGTGTCTTTAGTCATGTCGTTGAACAGCCAGCCTATCCAATTGCATTGGATAAGTGGGTAGTGTTTTTTCTCCCGCGTGCCTATGTGCTTATCGATTATAAAACCGTGTCTGTTTCCGAAGGGATACTGATAGCTGATAACCGAAGACTGATAACTGACAGCCCTTTTATAGTGAAACCAATAATTATTTGGACACTACGGTAGGTGCGATTTCCTAATCGCACCCGATGGGTCTGGGACATGGGTATGTCAGAATACGCGTCCGGTATTCTGAATTGGTTAGGAAACCGCACCTACCAGGAGAGTGTTCACATATTTTTAGGTTGGACTATAAATAACCTCCGTTGCTCGCAAAAGCGTCTCTTGCACTAACAATTCGTGCGATATAGGTCTATCAGGTGGTTGCGTGCCAGCAATAGTCGCCAAAAACGCATCTAATTCCAGTTCATACAGACGTTGACGACTCTCACCATCTATCTTAACAAGCTGTTCACCTTGTGAATATCCTTCTTTAGCACTTTGTAAACAGAGCCGAATCGTATGTCCCGGTTCAAACGGTTCAAGGATGATAGCACTCCCTTCAGTACCATATACCTCAAATCGGCGCGCCATCGGGCGCGGTTCCAAAGCAGAAATCGTGATAAACGCCATGCCTTGTTCATATTCATAAACAGTAAGCGTGTTATCTTTGAAAGGTTCCACTGACCCGCCATCGTTGCGTAGAAAACTGGTAACTTTCTCAGGCCTGCCTAACATCCAAACAATTTGATCCAGCACATGACCACCTAAATCGAAGAAGATACCCCCAACATGTTGACTAATCCGCGTCCGTGCTTCCTTGGAGATATTCGTTGACATGTGCGCCCGAACTGAGAACACGTTCCCCAAAAATCCTGATCTCGCCCACTCTGTTACCTGCTTAAAACTGGAATGATACCGCAGCATATACCCCATCTGAACCAATAGCGATTTTTCCTTCGCTGTGTCAATAACACGTTGCCACTGCTCCCAGTTTTCACCTGCGGGTTTATCGTACCACACGTGTTTACCAGCATTCACAATCTCTTCTGTCTGATCTAAACTTTCAGCGTTATTTCCTTCAGAAGCAACGGCAACAATAGATTCATCTTCAAGCATCTCCGCTGCATTGGCAAACCAATGGACGTCGTTAGCCCAACTGCCATTCGCTTGAAGTTGTGCGCGTCGCTCTTCATCAGGTTCAAATATACCCGCCACCTCAACATCCGGATTAACAAGCATCGCTTGCATTTTCCCGCGTGCATGCCCGTGTTTAGTGCCGTATTGTGTCATTCGTACTTTCGCCATATTTTTTCCTCCACCGTTCAAAATTCATGGTCTTTTCATTGTATCTACATCCAATCCAATGGTCAAGTGAAATATAAGGCAACCCGTTTTCCATTTGACAATTCCGATATTCTGTATTACAATTCTGCTACACAATTCGTAAGGAGCGATTCATGAAACAGATAGATGGCGGAATTACTGCTGTCCCAGGTATTCAAGCTGCAGGTGTCCATGCTGGTATTAAAAAAGCTGATATAAAAGATTTGGCTCTTATCGTTACAGATACACCTGCAACTGCTGCAGGTGTTTTCACTAAAAACAGCGTTACCGCTGCCCCTGTCTTGATATGTCGTCAAAATCTTAGCAGTCCAACAGCACAGGCAATTATAATCAATAGCGGAAACGCCAATGCATGTACTGGTGAACTCGGTATGACAAACGCACAACGGACGGCAACCGTAACTGCTGAACAACTCAATATAAACAAAAACCTTGTCCTCGTCTCTTCAACTGGTGTTATTGGGCAGCAATTGCCGATGGATAAAATTGAAAACGGTATCCAACGCGCTGCTAAAACGCTCAACACTGAGGGCGGTGACGATGCCGCTGAAGCGATTATGACTACGGACACACACCCAAAATCTGCCGCTGTTGAGATAGAAATTGACGGTAAACCTGTCAGAATCGGTGGGATTGCCAAAGGGTCAGGGATGATTGCCCCAAATATGGCGACAATGCTCTCCTACCTAACAACAGATGTTAAAATCAATAGTGAAACGCTCCAGTCCGCCTTAACCCGTGTTGTAGATAACACTTATAATCTCTTAACCGTTGACACTGACCGCAGTACAAACGACACTGTGATAATTCTTGCAACAGGCAGCGCAGAAAATTCCGAAATAGTTGAAGCCAAAGATGAAGATTATGAAGCTTTTTGTGACGGATTACAATTTGTCTGCACCGAATTGGTAAAAATGCTGGCACGTGATGGTGAAGGGGCAACTAAACTTGTTGAAGTCGTTGTTAAAAGCGCGAAAAACCGTAGCGATGCGGAGAAGGCTGCTCGAGCTGTTGCGGAATCTCCTCTCGTCAAAACTGCTGTTTTTGCTAACGATGCCAACTGGGGACGAATTATGATGGCGATCGGCAAATCTGGTGCAGAATTTGATCCCTATCAGGTAGATGTGCTGCTGGGAGATTATCTTCTCGTAAAAAACGGAATGGATGCTGGCTACGATGAGGATAAGGCAACCCAATTGTTTGACAATGATCCGGTTCGGATTACTATTGACTTACGCGCTGGTGATGCTGAAATTACCATGTGGACATGTGATTATTCTTACGATTATATCCGAATTAATGCTGATTATCGGACGTAAGCGAATTTTAAAGGAGCGTCAAAAATCAAAAATTTAATTTGACATTTTTATGATAATATGTTAAAATAAATTCGCTTTTAAGATTATGTGTCATTTCTTTAACACGAATCGTAAAAGATTATGCGGGAGTAGCTCAGCGGTAGAGCTCCACCTTGCCAAGGTGGAGGTCGCGGGTTCAAATCCCGTCTCCCGCTTCTATACCAAAATTTTTGGTAGGCGCGCTTTGTCCGCGCGCAACTTTCGGTGGCGTAGCCAAGTGGTAAGGCACGAGTCTGCAAAACTCCTATTCGTCGGTTCGATTCCGACCGCCACCTCCATCCCTATATGGGCGGTTAGCTCAGGTGGCTAGAGCGTTTGCTTGACATGCAAGAGGTCACAGGTTCAAGTCCTGTACCGCCCATCCTTTCTAAGATTGAATAGTTATTTTCGCGGATTTTGGGGCACATATTTTTATGAAACCTTTAGACCAAAAACTGTGTCTTTAATCAATACCTTCACCAAAAATTTAGTTAAATAAAATGGGCTTTTGTCCTATAGTGTTTACACTTAATATTGGATGGACAGCAAGTGCTACTATCGAATTACAAAATAGCCTCGGTGAATCTGAACCTCTTGTTAGGGATTACGATGAAAAAAGATTGGCGAATCGAGAGAAAATCCCCAATGGGAAGACGCACAGGGTAATGCGGATCCAGCCCCCACTCCCGGCATTTCCGTCGCGGGGTCAAGCCAAACTTATCAACCGGGTGACGGTATCACGCTGAATCTGGTCACAGACTCCGCTTACTATACTGTAGATTGGTATGTGCATACGCCCTGGGACACAAGTTCCTCAGGCACATATCAGCAATCCAACTATGGTGGCGGAACGTCAACGGAATCGAGTTTTTCGTACACGTTTCCAAGTGGTTCCATGCATACTGGGGATTTTCTGTTTAGAGCAGTCATTTACCGATGGTCAGATATGTCAAGTTATGAGGAGACCTATACTGTGAATGTGAGTGTACATTAGCAAATAGGCTTATCTCGGACAACGCAGGCAGGTAACCTTTTGGTTACCTGCCTATTCTTTTTAATGTGTGCTGTTTGTGGCATCTCTTTGTGCCGCAACCTTTTAGTTTGCGATTCTGACAACACACATGCAAAAATATTTACAAACTCCGTTATAATTACTATAGTTTGGACAATTCTTGTTCATTGAAAGTTGCGTTTTCAACGGAAAATCTATTTTTAGCGGGTTTCCCATATCGGTGAAACCAGCGAAAAATACCGCACTCCAGCGGAGTGCTATGTTTATAGAAAACATTATGA
>JAJDWA010000056.1 GCA_022825825.1 Candidatus Poribacteria bacterium | reverse complement strand
AGTATACCAAACCATTGAAGACATGCAGGCAAAAGTGACGGAGATACTGAACATTTATTCAACATTGATGATCGCAAAAATTACAGGTTTCGAATATTTTATACAAACCGCTAATGCTATATAATCAAGTAGAAATGGTATTACTATCCTCTCGCTTGACCCAATGCGGCGCCGCCTTGCAGATAGGCACGGTTTAGAACCGTCAAGAGACTACGAAATCCACGGTTACCCGACAAACATGCAGGAAGTCCACATGCTTGTCCGTGACGAAAGGAAATATCACGACTTTTCTAACTGGGCGGTTACACGACTCGGTCTGCAACCCACAAAATCGGTTGGCGATGGTGGTAAGGATGGCGAGGCACATGTTGGGCATATCACACTCTGGGACCCTGAGGAGGCAGAAACGACAGATACCCGTATCCTTGCGGAAGTCAAAAGCGGTAAACCGACAATTAATCAAGTCCGCGCGTTCTGCCGTGTGATGGATAAAAACGATGCAATCGGTATTTTTATAACAATTGAACCAGTGAGTGCGGGCATGCGTCAAGAAGCAGCGGATATGGGAACGTTTTATCATAACAACGAGACATTTCCGCGCCTGCAATTTTGGCAGATAGACGACACCTATTTTGAAAATCCGAGTTCCTTACGAAGTCTTATCCGTTTACCGCAGCAGTGGCTTGAACCGATGCGGAAAATGGAGCGGCATTTTACGGATACGCAGATGACATTGCTGCGTTCATAGGTTGGGTTTTGCCTTCTGTTCACCCTCGGTTACCAAAGACGGTGCAGATTTGAAGCACGCTGCGTGCAAAGAGAGCTAAACATCGGCTTTTTCAATCTCTTTGATGTTGTTTCACAGCAGTATGTTTATCAATCAGTTCAAGCACAACAGGTACTAATTCTGAATGTCCAAGTAATTATAGACTTTACTATAAATATTTACCTTGCTTTTAGCCTTCCCCACGTTGTAGTGAGTTTTCCACGTGCTTGCACGTCCGCGGGTGTATCCATAACGTTTTGGATGTCTGCCCCGCTTAGCGCCTTATCATAGAGTCGCACCTCATCAATTTTGCCGGGAAACCAGTCAGTCGGACGACCGTTATCATCACCACCGATCCATAATTCCAAATTTGAAGGGGCAATTGGCTTATTATTCGCGGCTTCCCCTTCTAATTGCCCATTAATATAGACTCTTAGTGTTTTCCCATCGAACGTTCCAGCGAAATGATACCATTGACCAACCTTCCAATCTGTTGTTTTTGATTGGGCAAATAGGTTATCCGGTTTAACGAGAAAATCTACGCTATTTGCATTCCCAAAATCAAAAATGACAAAAATAGAGTTATTCTTTACCATCATACGACGGCTCGTAAGCGCAGCACTTGGGTTGAACCATGCCATCAGTGTGATTTCATCTGTTAGGTCTAATCCGTCGTCATCTTCAACTTTAACATGGTCATCTACGCCATCAAATTCAAGTGCTGTGCCAAATTTCCCTGCCACCCATTTTGGTGCACCTGCAAACTCTCCATCGTGTCCGTTGCCTGTAGCGTCTGTTGCTGTTTTTCCTGCTCCTTCGTCAAAGGACCAGTAAGCCACAAGTCCGTCTTCAGCAGGGTTGGCAATACTTAGACTCGTGATAATTAGTGAACATAGTAACGCCATAAAAGTAAATTTAAGCATTGTGATTTCTCCTTTGTAAAGTTAAATTTAAATTCGTATCTTGGGGATGTTAATATTATACCACGTTTTTTGAAGTGGTGGGAATTAAAATAGGTTTTTCTATTAAAATTGTGAATTTCAGAGTTTGCAGCGTAAATGAGAAATCTACAGGTTACAAGAAATTCAATATCACACTGCACGCTCAATTGACCAGTGCCGATCTGTGGTTTGGACAACAACCGCACACGGCATGTTCATCTCCGTCAACATCTGATTGACTTCGGCAAGTGTGAAGGCGGCAAGGAAAGAATCGTAATAGAGTTTCTGTTGGCACGGGGTATCTTCTGCGGCATAACGGTCAACAAACGCTTGCGCATCAGCTGGCGTTTCAGGACGGATAAGGTCGCGAATCAAAACCACGCCTTCAGATTTAACAACTCTGCCCATCTCTTTAAGAGCACGCAACGAATCGTGGATATGATGCACAATACTGTTGGAGATAAGTCCATCAAAGGTGTTGTCGGGATAGGGTAGGGTTTTGGCGTCAACGAGCTCGAGTGTAATGCGGTCAGTGAGATCAGCATCTGCGACGTGGCGTTTCGCTATTTTTAGCATCTCTTTGGAGAGGTCAATGGCAGTGATGTGGATATGTGGACACCGTTGTGCAAGTAGGATTGGGATTTGGGCAGGACCTGTGCCGACATCAAGAAAATGTCCAGCGTTCGCGCCGAGTTCTATAACGCGTTGGACAAAAGCATCATCAACCTCCCCGTGCCCCATCGCATCGTAAGCTTCGGCGGCTTCCGCTGTGTCCATCACTTCTGGTTCTACAATTCGGTTCATTCTCTAATTCTCTGATAAGTTTTGCGACAGTCAGCGCGTTTTGACAAATTTGGTCAGGTTGAAATTGGGTGGACATGCCAACTGCCATCGCGTCAATCGGTTTGATATTTTCAAGGGCAAACCGAAACGCACTATACGGTTCATTTCTACCCGCCGCTAGTACCTTTATAGCAATAATCGGTAGCGGCACTGCTTGAATAGCAGCAAGTGCTGCATCCCTGTCGTCCGGCAGATACAATTCTCTATGCCGAGTATGATTATACAACGCACAGACATAAAAGTCAACGTCATATCCTTCTGTGTAGCAGAATTTGAGGATCTGCGGATCGTGCGTGCCGATACCGACTGCACATCCGAGAGCACGGATACGTTTGAGGCTATCGTGAAGTGAATCGAGTTGTCCTTCCGCGTATAACTTATCAGTGGTGCCACCGTGGTGGTAGATGGCAATTGGTTTGTAGCGAGCGATAATCTCGAGATAGTCGTTGAGATCACTATATTCTGTTGACTTCGGTGTTTGCGCAATCCACTGAATTGTGCCGCCTGCGTTCCAGTATTCGTTGAGTGTGCGCATGATGTGTTTGTCTGCGCGGGCAAGAACAGTGTTAATTCCGTTCTGTTCTGCTTGCGCGAGGTCCGCCATAATTTGGTTTGTCGTATAGTAATCCTCCATTGCTTTTGATGCAGCAGGAGATTGATGTGAGATGCCGCTATACGGATTACCACCAATTATAAGGCGCGTGATGCGATGGGATGCAATGGAAATTGTCGGTATTTTCACAGTACGTGTTCCTTAATCATTGAAGGGGTATCAATACGTAAACCGAATACAAAGATTCATTTTTGTAAATCATCAGGCGCTGCTAACACGTAGGCATAATTTTTCCCGACTGCTACGCTAATCGGGTGTTGATCCTGCAGTGTTGTAGCAGATAAAAAACGATGTCTCGCTTGCGCATCAAGGTCAATAACAGAAAGAAAACCCTTTGCGTTTGCTACGTAAAGCAAATTCTGCGAAATTTGGAAATCAGTAATCGGTCCTAATAGATTATTTTCTTCAAAGTCTATTGTCTCGGACCATTGGTCTTGCCCGACAAACTGAATCTTGTTTGAACGTTCAATAAAAGCATCTGTAGGTTTACCACTGGTGAGCGTCTTTTTTCCGGTCAAATAAAGGTATGCGAGATAGTTTGCCTCTAAATTATAATACTCCAACCACTCCCACTTTTTAGGACGATATTGGTTTTCTCCCCAGACAATCGTAATATCACGATTTGGATACCTAAGGCTTGCAAATACCAGATAATCTTTGGAAACTCGGACCCTCTTGTGTCTGCCATTAAACTCTAAAAGGTTGGTACGATCTGAAAGCGCCGCCCATCCAGAGTCTACATAGGTCCTATGCTCAAGCCGAATCTGTTCTACGCCTTCGCCCTTTGCTCTAACACCTACCAACGATGAAGGAGATGTTGTCCCAACAGACTCAACGAATTGGGCATTTCCATTGTCTATGGAATAAATGTGTAGATAGTTATAGGCATCCATAACATATAGATAGGATTCATGGATATCGAATTCTCTTATTACATTTGCACGATGCAAACTGACCGTAGACTGAATCACTGGGTGAGATGAATTAGAAACATCTATGAGATAAACTTTGTGACGACTTGCGACAAAGAACTGATCCTCGGATACGCGCGCATTCCCGATTACATTAGTGAAATCAAGGGCTGTTATATATAATGGTTGTAGCGGGTTAGATACATCTATGACGTGCAAGTGTCTTTCAGTCGTGACATACGCGCGATTTTCTGCAAGGACGACATTGTTGTTTGGATTGACGCGAAACGGTAGTCGAATAGAAGCAGCGAGTGTCGGATTTTTTGGATCTGTTGTGTCTACAACAGTAAAAATGCTCTCTTGCGGTTTTGCATCGGTAAACGTATTTTGACTCTGCTCAAGAACACTTAAGCTGCATCCAATATTAATAATTGCGATTAACATTATTGCGAAAAAAGCAAAACTTGATTTAGCAAAAACTATTCGCACTGTTTTATCTCCTTTGTAATAAGGACTCTGATGATGTTAGTCTTCTGTTATTGTTAGAGCAATTTCTATGCCAGCGTCAAATACGCTGAATATACGGATAAGTGCGGTATATCAAGGTCTGAATTGCACAAAAAGGGGCAAACAGGAGATTGTATGTACATTTTTGTGCAGATGTGGATAGAAAATGGAGGATTTGTGGGACAGCAGGAAAACTGTCCCGTGGAAAATTATCGGATAGCGATCGGATTGCCAGGAAAGCCTGTAGCACCCTTTAGGCGCAGCGGTGCAAAACTGAAAGCAAATTCGTACACTTTCGCTGCTGCTAATTCTTCTGTGATCATGTTTTCAAGATTGTAGATACCGTGTTTGACGATAAAAAGTTGATGCACAGGGAATGCCAGGGATTCATCTGGATTTGGCACAACCTCAATTCCCCAGTTGTCACAGCACGCCATTACAATTTTTTGGTCAACGAGGAATTGCCCTGCTTCCAACCCAATGCCGGGTTCTGTTGCGCCATACCGATCATTATCTGTCATCCAGTATTTTCCCCAACCGGTGTGGATAACCACAACATCGCCGGGCGTAATTTTAACGCCTTGCTTTTTCAATGCACCCTCTAAATCAGCGCGCGTAATTTCATAACTATCGCCGAGGACGGCAACGCCTTTATAGCCAGCAACATCAATCAGAACACCGCGCGTCACAATAGGTCCCACATTCTCAACGCCAAGCTCTGTCAATCCTTCTGCTTTGGCAAAATCGTGTTGATCCAAGCCGTTATAGAAGTGGTCTCCGATACCGATGTGGCCAAGTCCATCAAATTGTGTGCCGATCTGTCCGATTTCACCGCTAAAGATTTCCTCAAACCAGGTTGTTTTGTTTTCACCAAGTGGACCGGACATTGCTGGAATCCGCAGGCTATAATGGCGTGTGCCGAAGACAGGGATACCGCTTTCATAGACTCTGCCGAGTTCGAAAACTTCACCTGTTTTGATTAAACTTGCGGCTTGTAACACTTTTTGCGGAGTTAGTCGGTTTGCTGCACCACGCCGATCATCTGCCCCCCATTCGGATGGAAACCATGATTCCTGCGTTAAGGTAATAGTTGCTGTCAATGCAACCAATCCAAATGCAATCACAAATATCAAGATATGTTTCGGTTTGTCAAACATTGTTGCCTCCTTATAATAAAGTTAATTGGTATTTCTCACAATGGTGCTTAACCTAATCACAATCAACATTCAAAATGTACGCTGCTACAAAAATACGTTTTGTTTTTTTTGAATTTTCATAATAGTAATACTCCTTATTTGGGTAAATCAAGGAAGGTATAGGGGTCTATACCGCCCTCTTCAAAAGGGACCAGTTTAATACCGGGAAAATCGGCTGCAGTTATACTTTCATCGCGCGCGTTTTTTTCTTTTATGATCGCCCTCATGTAATCACCATCATCGGGATGGCCCAGAGACTTTCGCAAATATTGTTTTCCATCGGACTCACCCCATATTACATAGCGAACACCTTTGATGATAGGGTATACCAAGCCGTTTTCCATAACAGAACCCTCAACGGGGACCCCTTGTTTTAGAAGTTTGATCTTAACACGTATTCTCAATTCTGAATCAGCACTCTTACGAGGCCATGTAATCGCTCCGAACCCGTCTGGTAATTCGGGATAGGGGCCGAACCCGTAAGGTGATATGATTTCATCTTGTGTGGGAGGCCGAACACCGAATTGTGCCAGCAGTTCTGGTGATGGCGGTTCCGCGCCTAAATATATCCTTCCGTCCACGACATCACCGATCTGTAGGCTTTCAGTTTTTATCGGTTCTGCTCCGGTTGGTGTTGTGTTTTCCGCAGGTGCATCAGCTACCTGTTCTGTCTTGTCGTCAAGTTCCGCTTTTTTTGCTTCCCATTGCCGGAGTAACTTCTCGGCATCAGCTGCCGCTTTTCTGTCTGGCGCCGTATCATATCGGTACCAGAGGACACACGCAACGGAAAACAGAATCAGGAAGGCAACGCCGCCGATAATCCACTTATTGCCAATAATATCACGAAACATCTTGGACCTCCTTTTGTTACGACATGCTCCACTGTAGCATGTCTGTTGAAGGATAGGACACACTGGTCAAGCAAACCGAGGATTAACACTCCCATAATTTAGGTTTGCTTGCCATTTTCGTAATTATACCAAATTTTGCAAAAAAAAAATCAAGTTAAAAATGTGAAAAAATTGGGAA
>JAJDWA010000019.1 GCA_022825825.1 Candidatus Poribacteria bacterium | reverse complement strand
GTAAAACATTTCATCAGATCCAACTTGAACTTTGTGGACAAAGACAGATGCTGTTTGACCTGAGCGAGCATTTTCATGAACATATACAAGAAAAACACTGATAAACACTGATTTCAGAAGAATTTTGAGAAATATCAGTTAAACAACATCCCTATTTATAGTAAAGCTTAGAAATAAATATACATTTTCGCCCTCCCGCGATAGGCACGATTTCCTAACCGTGCTGGTGCAAAGTGTCTCATTAATTCTAAGATCCACCATAATCAATCATTTTTGACGAAGGCATTGATCTGATATAACCTGATTTAATCTCAGCAATTGAAAACCTCTGTGGGACAGGATGTTAGATTGTGTGGAAATGGATTCTCCGACTACCATCAAATGATATGCGGGGCCAATCGCGTTCCCAATTCTCAGAGTGATACGGAATATAATGACATGCCAGCGCGTGTCTTCGTGTTCCGGGTTTTAAGACTGGGGCACCACCATGAATTAGTTTTCCGTCAAACAGAACGACATCACCTTGATTTACCAATACCTGAACTTCTTTGCCACCGTTTTGGACAAAAACCTGTTCAACTTCAGGAAAATAGCGAGTGGTCTGTTGCTGTTCGTAAGTTTCATCTGGTTGCAGTGTCATCGGCACATCACTTTTCGTGATTAATCTCCCTTTATGTGAACCGGGTTGGACAACCAAAGGACCATTTTTTTCATTAACATCTACCATCGCTATCCAGGCCGACATACAGTCCGGCAGATAGTATTGGTCTTGATGCATCGGATGTTCTGATCCCTCATAGAAGTGCATCGTTTGAATCGCTTCGGGTTCATCACCAAAGCAGTCTACAAGTGGCTTGTGTAAACGAGAATCAATGAGAAATTCTAATACGTAAGGATCATATAGGTGTTGGTTGAATGTGCGGTATCCGTACTTATTTTGTTGGAAAAAACCTTGCAGCTGCTTCCGTCCAGCGTGTAGGTCTTCCATGTGTTGAACGAAACGTTGGCACTTTTCCTGCGCGAAAACACTGTCAAGAATAACATATCCGTTTGTTTGATAAAAGGCTTTTTGTTCAGAAGCCAAACCCATTTGTTCAGATACCATTTTCTTTTAAGAAATTCAATGAATCGTCAATACAGAATTGCATATTCCTATATTATTTAGCGTTTTTGATTGATCCCCAGAGTGTTGACAACTTTCCTATAGGCTCAACGTCATAAGGTGTCATTGATTCAAAGTTCTGTCTGATTTCTTTTAGTGTGAGCGGACGATCATAGAATCGGACTTCATCAATCATACCGTCGAAGTGTCCCTCTGATTTTTCACCAAAATTCCTTGCACCGAGATAGACAGGTTCTGTAAATGGAAAATTTATCCAACCCCGTCTTGAACCGTTAACCACTCCGCGGAATTCAGTGTCTATATAGACAGTATCAATACCTCTTCCACCTATTCCGTCTTCTTTCCTATATTCATTAATATAAACAATGTGATGCCATTCTCCATCCTGGATATTGAATTTACCACCTGTCATATAGGGTTGGCATCCTTTTTCTCGTGTCATACTATTGTGGATAAGTATCGTTTCCTTTGCAATATGAAGTCCTTCTCTATCTTTCACTCCATTGAGTTGGATTCCCCAATACGGGCATTCCGCGCCACGGGTATTGATGAGGGTCATCCAATCAGTCTTGTTACTGGTTTTAAACCATGCTTCAAACGTAGATGTCCCCATTTTTCTGCCAAAATCTCCAAGTGTGGTTAAATTTACAAAATCGGCAGCACCATCAAACTCAAGTGCCTCACCTACATGTCCAGGAACAACTTTAGGATTTCCGGTGATTGTACCATTGTTATCACCCCAAACATCTTTTACTGTCTCATCAATAACGTGTATTCTATCAAAGGTCCAATAGCTTACAAGCCCATCTGTGACAATAGTTGCAGTGGCAGTATTTAGTGAGAATATAGCGATTATTATTGCAAATAATAAAAAGTGGATTCCGCTTTTCATAGGATTACTCCTTTTGAAATAGTTTTAACATAAGACTTATAGCTGTCAATCGCCTACAGTGCAATTCAGTTAGTATCATACCATATTATGCGGAAGTTATCAATAAAAGACAGAGCGGAATTTTGAAGTGTTCTTGACTGTTTTTATCAGAACTGTTATCATTCTTCCAATTATATTGGATTATTGAAATAATTCTATATTTCCTCTGTAGGAGCGATCTCCGAATCACGACCGAACTTAGGAGTAGTTGGGAATCCAAATCAACGGTATGAATCATAAAGCATCATGTAGAATGCCAAAAAGCGCATTCTACCAAAGGCATTCCCAGAATTCCCTCCTACAGTTCAGGAATGTAGCGTTAATTCTAATTTCTACCATAGTTAAAGTAAAAGTCGGATGGTAGGTTTTCATTCAGCTCTGCAATATACTCTTTTAGACACCGTTTAATTAATCAGGTATTGAGCTGGCAGAATGTTGTACCTCCGAAGCAAACAAGGAGACGATTGATGAAAGCAGTCCCAAAGATTGTTGCGATCGGCGGAGGCGAAATTAGTGCGCGGGAAACTGCCGCGATTGACGAACGCATCATCGAATTGACAGGCAAAACTAAACCTAAAGCTCTCTTTATTCCAACCGCGAGCAGTGATGCCTCTGGTTATATTGAAACTTTTGAAACGTATTACGGTAAGCATTTTGGATGTCAAACGCGCATTCTCAAGCTCGTTGAAAATCCACCAGTTTTTGCCGAGATGGCTGCTATGGTGTTGAACTCTGACCTTATCTATGTCGGTGGCGGAAATACCTATAAAATGATGAAGTTGTGGCGACGGTTTGGATTAGATAACGTGTTGGCACAAGCTGCATCCCGCGGCATCATTCTGTCCGGTCTGAGTGCAGGTGCGATCTGCTGGTTTAGATATGGACATAGTGATTCTCGGTCTTTCTCCAGTAATCCGAACTGGGACTTTATCCGCGTGAGAGGACTGGGATTCATCAATGCTGTATTCTGTCCGCATTATCACTTTGAGAAGCGCGAAAACTCTCTTTCGGAGATGATTGCAAAACGAGGCGGCATTGGAATCGCCTGTGACAATAATGCCGCTATTGAGATCATTGGAGAGCACTACCGAATTCTTACTTCTACCTCTGACGGTAGGGCATACAAACTCTATAAGCACAGCGGAAGTACCGTTATTAAAGAATTAACTCAAAACAGTGAATACTCGCCTTTAGCCAACCTTTTAAAGCGGAAATAATACCGTAATTCTATTTCGTGTGATACTAAGGAATCATTTCTGAAGTTTATCTTCTGATTGAGGACATTTCACTATAGAAACGACCTTCCGATCGCGGTTTCCTCTCGCAAGAGGGAAAGTGATTAATATTAAAACTCTACAAACCCAAGATGAAGGGTGTGTAGATATTTTGGCACAGAGTTTCAATTTGCGGAGGGTCCGTCACATTTGGACTGTAGGGCGGGGTCTCTATGCCTCGCCATGTATCAGGCACAAGCTTTGCAACGGGCGGGCACAGAGACCCACCCCTACAATAAGCGTTGGGCTGATTTTGCCAAAACTTTACACACCCCAAATTGAATGCCTCTGTGTCTGATTCAGATAATTAAACTTGACACTCCTTAAAAAAACACCTTGCTATATCCTCTCCTGTTTGTACTGGACGCGGTATATTTCTGCTATTTTGTTGGCGGCACAAATTGTGGGTCGAATTTCAAATGCCCCTTTGCTTTACTGATAGCAAAGCGGGAACCGGGAAATTCCGATTGGACGTGAAAAATGCCCCATCTTGAGGGGGCATCAATTGCGCCTTGAAATGCTGCGACTGCATCGTTTATGCCAAGCCACATGGCGTTGAACTCTGCCTTAGCTGCTTCTTCATCATTGATAATAGTACCGAGTCGGAGACAGGATACATTGATTTTTCCTTCCCGTGCGAATTCGCGGCACGTGAATTCACCGAGGTGTTTTGCAAGTACGAAACTATCCGTACTCGGACGCGGTCTCCAATTCTCTTTAACAGTCCAATCTTCACCGTGTTGTTCATACAAACGGAGCGTGCTGGCATAGATAAAGTGTTGCACACCTTCTGCCGATGCAGCCATCAACAAGTTATAGGTGCAACGTGTCTGATAATCAATCTCAAAATTATCAGGTTCGTCGGATTTTGCTTTAAGTTCGGGAGGTGTTTCCGCGATATGGACAATAGTGTCTATGCCTTTCACCAATTCATTTGTCGACTCGTCGTGCCCTAATGCACTCTGCATAAACTCAAAATTAGTTTCAACAGGTTCAAGCTCTGTTAGGCGAATCGTATGTGATTCAGATGCAGCAACTGCTAATCTGTGTGCTAATCTGTGTGCTAATTCAGAACCTGCTGAGGTAATCAAAACGTTCATAGGTTTTCTCTCTTAAATTTGAGATGTTTGATTTGTTCTACAAAGCCTCTTGAATTTTCGTAGCAATATTACTAATCTCTTCAATATTTCCTTCACGCCTCGGTTGCCAAAGTGGCTGCAATGAATCTGCTTCCCACCGCGGAATAAGATGCAAATGGAAATGAAAAACCGTTTGAAATCCAGCTGCTTCATTATTTTGGATTAGGTTAAGACCGTCTGGATTTAGAGCTTCACGAATTGCTGCAGCGAGTGGCACCACGGCTTCCATAATTTTACTGGCTACTTCTGCGGGTATATCAAAGATATTCCGATAGTGTTGCTTCGGTATAACCACTAAATGTCCAGGGTTCGCTGGGGCAATGTCCATAAAGGCAAAAACATGTTCGTTTTCATACACTTTGGCAGAGGGAATTTTACCTTCAGCAATTGCACAAAAGATACATTCCATTATTTCCTATCCTCGCAAGAATTTTGGGTAATTTTAGCAAATTTGGGTATGAATTTCAATAACAAATATGGAATGGTTCTATCGTTAGACTTGATTGTTGAATAAGATTGTGATAAAATGCCAATAATGGAAGACACTCAAAAAACCTTTACCCTCACTCACAAAGACACAGAAACAAAAGCACGTGTCGGCAAACTTCAAACTGCTCATGGAGTTGTAAATACCCCGATTTTTATGCCTGTCGGCACCCGCGGTACCGTCAAGGCATGCACGCCGCAAACCTTATCCGAACAGATTCAGGCAGAAATTATCCTTGCAAATACCTACCATCTTTACCTGCGCCCGGGACATGAAGTTGTACAAGAGGCAGGCGGTTTGCATCGGTTTATGGGATGGGATAAACCCATATTAACCGATAGTGGCGGGTTTCAGGTCTTTAGCCTCGGCCCACTACGAAAGATCACGGAGGAAGGGGTCACGTTCCGTTCCCCTATAGATGGCACAGAAAGGTTTATTAGTCCTGAACGTTCTATTGAAATCCAAAACGCGCTCGGTGCAGATATTATTATGATTTTTGATGAATGCCCTGCATTACCGAATGAATATGAATATCTCAAGAATTCAATGGAGATGACACTGCGTTGGGCAGAACGAAGTAAGAACGCGCATCAGAATCCGAATCAACTACTTTTTGGAATTGTGCAGGGTGGCATGGAGCGCGACCTCCGCCTTGCAAGTGTGGAAGGAACGGTATCGCTTGATTTTCCCGGATACGCTATCGGTGGGTTAAGTGTTGGTGAAGAGAAGAATTTAATGTCCGAGATGTTGGCTTATGTGGCACCGCTGCTACCGGAAGATAAACCGCGTTACCTGATGGGTGTTGGCACGCCAGAAGATTTGGTATATGGTGTCCGTTGTGGTGTTGATATGTTTGATTGTGTGATGCCGACTCGGAATGCCCGTAACGGTTCGCTTTTTACATCTGAAGGCATTGTCCGAATTAAAAACGCAAAATACACGCGCGATTTTAATCCTTTGGACCCAGCGTGCAGCTGCTATACTTGCCAAAATTTTACACGAGCCTATCTCCGACATTTGCATATAGAAAATGAAATACTCGGTTCGCAGCTGCACACGTTGCACAATTTGCATTTTTACGTTAGTTTGATGCGTGGGATTCGGCGCGCTATTTGTGATGGTAGTTTTGCAGCATTGGTGTCCGATGAGCCGGATATTAGGGCGTTGGTGCAGTTAGGGCAACCTACTGAAGATGTTGGTTAGTGTTTGTTGAGGACGTTAGGATTGTACCATCCGCACTTCCACACAATTCTAACGTGCCTCGTTCTTTCGTTGATGTTCAAGGAACTGGGAGTGGTAAAGGTTTTTTGGTTTCCAAACTGTGTTGTTCGTTCTCGCGTTGTGGTTGAAGGAACTGCCGATAAAAATCTATCACTACATTTTTACAGAACTCGTCAAGTTGATCCAGGGTTGGTTCAACAACCGGATTGTAGAAACCAGCAACCCCAGCATGATCTTGAGAGTAAAAGCATACACCTATTTTTGCTAAGGTTAGATCTGTGCCATTTTTGCGTGGGCGATAGAATATTTTGAATACTATCTGTATAAAATGTGACCATGCGTTTTGAATATCATTCTCAACAATCTTAACATCACCGAGTTCCACTAATATCTGTTCCATACATTTTTGTATCGTCTCTCTAAATTGGGTTGTCTCATCTTTACTTTTTGAGAAGGGGCGTTTAGCGTCTTCTTGATAGGGAGAGGTAACCTTGACAACAACGAGATGCTTATCGTCTACTTTCGTTTTTACGGGTTTAGAACGATACTCAGTGTGTGTAACATCCTCAACTTTAGATTCCATTATTGTAACTCCTTCTGTAAAGTGCGGGGTTTTTCGTCTCCCCGCAGGACGTGCGTTACCCCGGCCACCGATGATAGGAGTCGAACCTACAACAGAATAGTGCAAGCTCAAAAATGCCCGCACACTTTAAAAATGGTCCGCGTTTTAAAACTTTAACGAAATATTTTTTGGAAAAACTCCTTGAGGACTATTATATCATAGAAAACTTAAGTTTTTCTATACAAAATTGAACATTTTGATTGACTTTATGACGCAGCGTTAATTGATTGCACATCATAAAATAACGGGGGCGCGAACACCCGACCATTTTATTTTGCTGTCGTGACATTCCACAACAGCACCGTGCCATCCTCACTCCCGCTTGCAAGCGTTTTTCCATCTGGACTGAATGCCACACAATAAACTACCGAATTATGTCCGGTGAGTACGGCTATTTGCTGTTTTGTTGCAATGTTCCACAAGCTGACAGAGCTGCCTGAGTTACCGCTTGCAAGTGTCCTTCCATCTGGACTGAATGCCACAGACAAGACGTACCCTTTATCATTTTTAAGTGTTTCTATATTTTCTCCAGTTGATGTATCCCACAGTTTTATAGAATTGTCCTCAAAACCTGCACCACTTGCGAGAGTTTTCCCATCTGGACTGAACGCAACACTAAAGACACCTCCCGTATGACCTTTAAGCGTTGTTTTTAATTCTCCTTCAGCTACATCCCACAGTTTTATAGAATTGTCATCAAAGCCTTCACTACAACTTGCAAGCGTTTTTCCATCTGGACTAAAAGCAATACTATCAACAGATAGTGTATTTCCTTCAAGTTTTGCTTTTAATTGTCTCGTGCGAACATCCCACAGATACACAGAAGAGTCATTGTATCCGCCACTACTTGCAAGTAGATTGCCGTCCGGACTAAAGATAACTTCTCTGATCCATGTTTTTATATCGGTGTCCAATGGAGGAACTTCTATCTTCGCTTTCTGTTGTCTTGTTTCCATATCCCATAGAAGGATCGTGTTCCCATCATGACCTGTTGCCAGAGTGCTGCCGTTTGGACTGAACGCCACACTTATTATATTCAATCCTTCTGTATTGAGTGATTCCGTTAGTTCAGCAGTGTTCACATCCCATAACAGTACCTGATCCCCTTTTACACTTGCAATTATATTGCCATCTGGACTGAATGCAATACTGTGGACACTATCTGTATGACCCAAGATTACTGTTTTTTGTTTTAGCGTGGGAATGTCCAATAGCAATACTGAACCGTCTTGCCCAGCACCTACGATTGTATTGTTATCTGGACCAAATAAAACCTGCATCCACTCCATGTTTTCCATGCGCAGTGCCTTTTGAGGGTGAACTCTGCCTATGTTCTGTAGTAATTCCTCACTGTAGTCCCACAACCGCAGTGTACCATCACGACACGCACTGGCAAAAGTGTGTCCATCTGGACTAAAAGCAACATCAGTAACGTTAGAACTATGTTCGTTGAGACTTCTTTGGTATTGTCCTGTCTTAATATTCCAAAATTCTACAAGAGCATCCTTATATACTGCCACAGCAATTATTTCACCGTCGTTGCTAAAGGCAACACTCTTAACCCACTCAGAATTTATAGAAAGTGTAGATTTTAGTTTTCCAGTTGATACATCCCATAAATACACCAGATTTTCGTACATAAGCCACCCAGCAATGGTATTACCATCAGGGCTAAAGGTCATACCAGTGATACTATCTTTGATTTCTGATGTTACTTTTTTAATTTTCCCTGTCGTTGCATCCCAAAATCTTACTGTAGCATCATAACTTGCACTTGCAAGTATATCACCATCGGGACTGAACGCAACACTTGTTACATGACTTTGATGCCCTATAAGTGTTTGTTTGTGTTCGCCTGTAATAGCATCCCATAATATTACCGTCATGTCTTCGCTACCACTTGCAATTGCAGTGCCATCAGGACTGAATGCGACGGTAAGGACACTACTTTTATGATCAGTGAGTAGATACAATTCTTTACCAGTCCGTGCATCATATAACCAAATTCCGGTACCGCTTGCAATAGCAAGTCTATTTCCATCTGGAGAGTACGCTACCTCTTTTACACTACCTTTTCCGAGTCGCGCTTTCGCATTTTCCGGTAAATCCCATCGCGTGTAGTCTTCTTTATTAGATAAAACCTGATTTGATTCTTGTCCTGTGCCATCGCCTCTGCTGACATCATCCGAATTTGCCCCTAATAGACTTTGGGTATCTGGTTTTGCCTCAAGGTTCAGGACAACAGGTGCTTCAATTAATTCAACAGCTGTTTCAGACTGAGCATCTAAACTGTAAGGTTGTTGGAAACGCGCTAAGTGTTGGCTGCCTATTCCGAGCATCAGCACAATCAAAACGGTAGTTGATGCACCTATCACCCACGGCACCAACGGTTTGCTGCCTGATGGTGCAGCAGGTTTGATACGTTCGACCTTTTGCATGATATTATCAGTAAGGTTTGGAGATAGTTGGAAGTTGCTAAGTGCCTCTCGAATCATCGGTTCCTCCTTTTTTAAACGTTGCCGCGCACGGTGAAGTCGTAGCTTGATTGCGCTTGTAGATACACCTAAAAATCGACTGATCTCTTCAACCGTCATCTCACCAAAATAGTGAAGTGTCATCACCGTACGTTCACTCTCTTTTAGTTTTGCAAGCAGCTTTTTTACCACCTCGCGTTGCGCCTCTGTCGTAGTTTTCGCCTGTTCCTCTGCGACATATCGGGAATATGCTGTCTCATCTACCCATTCGGTATCTGTCCCTTCTAACGATTCAGTTTCAATACGTTTCTTACGAAGCCATGTGAGACATTGGCGGGTTGCGATCACATAAAGCCATCCAGAAAATTGGTTTGGGTCTTTCAGTGTAGAAAGTTTTTGATAGACTTTAAGGAAGGTGTCCTGTGTAATTTCTTCAGCGATGTGGAAATCACCTATTTTCCGCCAAGCGAGTGCATGCACCTGCTTTTGATATTTTTCTACTAAACTCACAAAGGCAGTCTCATCACCCGCGAGAATGCGGTTTATCAGTGCTATATCTTCGTTTTTCATCAGACACCTCTGGCTTAATGGTTTATCAATATATAGTGACGCGAGTTAGGTGCAAAATGGTTACATAATTCTTTAAAAAGATGTGGATACTTTGGCAAGAGGAATAATCTATCCGACTAAATACTTAAAGACAGCAGAGAGGTTGTCATCGGGGGAGTAGAGTTGAGAAACGTTCAATCCGTTTTCAATGAGAATTTGGGGAAGGCGAGCATAGAAAGCATCTGGTCTTGCTGTTTCAATGATAACATCACCCGCTGCATCACCAAAGGTAACGCTGAGAATATCCTCAAACGGGAGACAGACTTGGGCTAAACGACGCGGTTCGTCAGCATTTAGGAAGACCTTATGCGGGTGTTCATCAATCAGTTCGCGGATGTCGGAAATTGTGCCTTCTGCAAGGATTCGCCCTTGATGAATAAGCAGGATCGTCTCAGTTACCGCTTCTATTTCATAGAGGATATGGCTTGAGACAACCATGCTAATCCCTTGTTCGGCAAGTTTTAAAAGTAGATTCATGACATGTCGCCTACCGATCGGGTCGAGTCCAGTAAGCGGTTCGTCCAGAAAAAGAAGTTCCGGTTCATGCACGAGTGCTTGTGCAAGCTTTATACGCTGCCGCATCCCTTTGCTGTAGGAGGCGATAGGTTTATCTTTTGCCGAAAGCATATCCACAGTTTCAAGCACTTTAAGGCACCGAGATTCTGCTTCTGTTGTTTCAAATCCACTCAACGTTGCAAAAAAAGTGATGAATTCAAAACCTGTCATAAATTGGTAGGCTAATTCAATATCTGGGCAATAACCGACACGCTGCGTTAAAAGATAGTTGTTCCAAACAGGTTGATTTAGGACAGTGATGTCCCCTTGGTTCGGTTTGAGTTGACCTGCCATTAATTTGAGCAGACTCGTTTTGCCTGCACCGTTTGGACCAAGTAAACCGGTTATTCCGGGATGAATCGTCAGCGTGACGTCATTCACACCCATCACTTCGCCGTACCATTTGGACAGATTTTCTGTTTGAACGATAGCATCATTCATGATGTGTTTTCCTATTTTCGCATTTACGGGACTGTGCTACCTTCACAGATTTTTAGGGTTTCTTCAAGGTTTTTGATGCCTGCAGTTGTTCCTATAGCAGTCACACATGCGGCACCGGTGGCAGATGCCAGTTCGGTTATTTTTTTAAGATCCCATTCTTTTACCGTTCCAGCAAGAAAACCTGCTACGTAAGCATCGCCAGCCCCAGTCGCATCAACAACATTCACAGAATATGCGGGGACAAATAGTTCCTCTTCGGGCGTTGAAACATAACTACCGCGTTCACCCATTTTTATTCCAATTGTGCTGATGCCGTAGTTCCTCAAAAATTTGGTGATTTCGCGCAGTTCGGATGTGCCTGTGAGGTGTTCTACTTCGGTCAAACTCGGTAAGAAAATGTCAACAAACGGCAAACACGGTTCCAACGTTTCTAACCACTTTCCTGTCGCATCCCATGCTGTATCAAGTGAAGTCGTTATTCCGAATGTTTTTGCTTTTTGGAGGACATTCGCCATGGGTTGCCCGTCAAATTTAGGCATGACGAGTGCACCTGCGATGTGCAGAATTTTAGCAGTCTTAATTACATCCCAATTGAGATCATCTTCGCTCAGTTCACCATTCGCACCGATATAGTGGCAAAAACTCCGTTCTCCATCAGAAGCGATCGCCACAAATGTAAAGGAGGTGTTGGCGTTTGCATCCCGCTGTATACCTACAGTGTCAACTTTGTCTGTTGTAAGGTTTTGCAGAACTAAATCACCAAAATGGTCGTTGCCAATTTTACCCATAGCACCAACAGAAACACCGAGCCGTGAAAGCGCAATCGCTGTGTTGTTAGCACACCCACCAGCGTGGATTTCCAATTGATCAAACAGTTCTAATTTTCCCTTCTCAGGAAAACGGTCGATGGGTCTTCCGAGCACATCAACGACAAAAATTCCGAGCGATAGCACATCCATCTGTTTACCTTTCCATCGCCTACAGTTTTAGCGTAAGGTTACATTCCTTTGTCTTTTTCATCTAAATACATAATAACTAACGTTTCATCATTTTCGGTAACATTTTCGTCTGTTGACATAAACGGAATCGTTGTTGAAACTTGTTCTAACTGCGAAGTCCACCCCATCAATACCGTCCGAGGCTGAACTTTGTTAATCGCAAGTGCCTTTTCCTGTTTCAACAAATATTGTAGTAAGCCTTCCCGCTGCAAAATTTGTGCGAACGTATTGCGAGTCTCTTCAAGTCTTTCGTGCGGAGGCATCTTATTTATTATATCACTTGGCGAATTTGTTGACCATAGGTTGTTCTTTCCGAGTGTGATTGTTCCCAAGTAGGTTGCTTCTTCACCCGTAATTCTCCATGCGTTCTCAAGTTTTATCTGGGACTGTTGCGTCCTCAAAGAAAAAAAAGCCTCTTTCACATAAGTCTTGGGTCCCCATGGTGCTAAAGAAACTTCTTGCAGTTGAAACGGTGTGCCTTGAAAGAATTGTGGCGGTTTCGCAACACCTTCAGTACTTAAAGGACGAATAAAAGTGTTTTGTGGCAGCGCAATTGACGTTTTCGTGCGTGCAGTAGTTCTAAGTGAGACGTAACTCTGTAAATGTGCATTTTTCTGTTCTGGATAGATTGATAATATTGAAAATCTCTCTGGCTCTATCTTCTTGGGCAGAACAGTCTGTGCAATACCTACAGCACTAACGGATACGAAGACAAAAATTAATCCTCCGATCCAATAACCGCGAATTCTTTTTTGTGATAAACGCCCACGTTTCCCAAAATAGTGGAGAAACCCGCCAAAACAGAACAAATATATCGGCAGGACAATAGTCAAAAGTTTAATCAGTGGAATCTGTGTCGGCATTTTTGACAAAAACTGTTTATGAATCTTTTCCTCATGTTGCCGAAACGGCGCGTACTTGTCAGCAAATAGTCTTGGTGATTTTCCGTGTGTATTGAGCAGCCAACGCCAAAAGGTTTCTCCTGCTTTCAGGCCTGAAAATGGCGGTGCATTGTAATCAAAGGCAAAAGAGATGATCTGTCCGCTTCCAAAGTTTCGTTTCGCAATGTAAATCTTTTCATCTGTTCCGAGCAAAGTGTAACATCCGGGTTTCGGTTCAAAATGAATATTTTTAAACGCAGAACCCCCTAAGTCCCCCTTATCAGTGGGAGTAATATTGAGACCGAATCGTTGTCGTAAAGTAGGCGGTACTTTATCAATTGTCTCTTCACGTGCCAATTTGACTGGAAGAAATTGCTCAATAAAACTATCTTTTAAGTAACGAAAGTTACCTCCGCCTGGGACAATAAGTGTCCCACCACGCTGCACCCATTCTAACAATGCTATCTGCTGCTGTTTAGAAACCCGCCTCTCAGTGAGTGGGACATCGCGAATCACCATTAGATCAACAGCATTATAACCTACCCATCGCCTTGGCATTGCGTTTGAATTCGGAAGGTATCTGATGTGTGCTTGTGTGTCATCGTCATCTAATTGTTTTTTGTCAATGATTTTTTTGAGTTTATCGCCGCTCGGTGCTAATACCAACACGAAATAATCTTTGTTTTCTATCGGTGCCGGTGGTGAGAGTTCTTGTATAGCAATTGGTTCTGAATTGATAATTTTCTTATCGTTTCCTCTTGTTCGCACCACTTGAATGAAAAGTTTTATGGCAGTTTTTGGACAGTAGATATAGAGTTTTTTAAGTTTAAGATCAGTCTTACTCAGCTGCAGCGGAGTCATATAACGGTAAACAGTCTCATCCGAATATAAATTACGAACTTCAACCGTGAGTTCTCCAATAAACGGGTTGGGGTTATTCTGACTCCTCACGATAACATTCAAGGGTGTCCATTTCCCCGCCCTATATCCATTATTGAAGCCAAATGTTGCATCCTCAATATCTACCGCACAGAAGGCTGAAGACGCCACAAAAAACGCTAAGAAGACAGTAACTTTCGGTCCCATTGTAACTCCAGCTAACGAGATGGTTAAGTGTAAGACGTAAAATATCTGTTTTAGATGAGTCGTGCAGGATTTTTAGCGAGGCGTGTCTCTGTTGCGTCATCAAACGCATGTGTGCTGAAAACCCCGTTTCCCAACATAATCATGGACGCTACGCCATCTGCTGACTCAATCTGTGCAATTGTGTCTATCACTCGCGCATCGCTCAGCAAACCACTTTCCACTGAAAATTGTTTGGCTACTGCAAAGCATGCAGTAAAGAGTTCAGGATTTGACGGGATATGTATAAGTCTTTGCAGCGCTGCTAAAGCTGCATCCGCAGCACAGTTGATACGTTTCGTTTGTTCACTGTCTCTGAGTACTTCGCTCGTTTGAATTGGACCAAAATACCGATAATAGATAGGTTGTTCGGGAATCGGCAACTTGTCTGCCACTAAAGGTGCACCTTCCTTCAACTTGACGAGGCATCCGCCGTGATATTGTGAGCAGACATCACCCAACCCTGTCCGATTTTCAACTTCAGCCACATGCGCGATCATTGCAAGTTCTTCGTTTTCTTTTTCTATTCCTATTAGTTCGTTCAGCGCGTACGCTGTAGCGAGTGAGGCAGCACCGCTCAACCCAAAACCACAACCCAGCGGAAGCGGGGACGTAAGATTTACCTTTATACCTGCTGTGTTTGTATTTTGGATTAACTTATTCACAACAGCACGAACTGTTGGTAAATTGATCTCCTCCCCGTTGAATAGCACTTTTGTTTGATCATACTCCGAAACGGTGGCTTGGACACCCTCTTTGACGGTGAAACCCATGCCGAGAGAATGCATAAGTGCCGGATCGGCATGCGGAATTATTTTAAAAACACACGAAATGTTGCCAGGTGCAAATGCGCTCGCCATATTACTCCTTTCTTTTTATAGTGAATTATGAAAATAATTGGACACTTTCACCCCTCGGTAGGCGAGGTTTCCTAACCTCGCTGGTACAAAGTGTCCAAAAAATTCTAAAATCTACTATAAGATGAATAGTCTAAAACTCCTTGTGCGCTTATAAAGTGCATTTACGGTAGGATCAGGGTGTATCCGTCCATTGGACACGTCGATAGATATGACTCAAAGGCAGTTCGCAGCGAATTGAATCCAGTGGCAGCACATCCGCGATATCCTGAAATTCAATAGTCCTCCACTGCATTTCTAAGCGAAAATGGCGTTCAACGTTTACTTTGTCTTGTGAAACAAGGACGTATTCTTGCAAGGACACGATCTGCTTATAAGACTCAAATTTCTCCCCTTTGTCATAAGCTGCAGTTGATGGGGAAAGCACCTCTACGATAACAGTTGGGTTGAGGAGCGTATCAAACACATCATCTTCAAAACGGGGGTCATCGCAGACAACGGTGACATCCGGATAAAAGTAAGATGTTATTGGGTTCGCCTTCACGCGCATTTCGCTGCTAAAAGTCATACATTCTCGATTCACCAGTTGGTTGTAAAGTCCATTAAATATATTGCCTGTGATCAGATTATGCGCGAGGCTCGCGCCAGACATCGCGAGTATCTGTCCGCTGAGATATTCATTTTTGAAGGGGGCTTTGCGTTCCCACGCGAGGTACTCCTCAGGTGTCAGGTGGGTTTGCACTGCAATAGCTGCCATAATATCCTCCTTAATATTCAGAAAATCTGCGTCCATTGTAGTTCAGTTGCTGTTAAATAGCATACCCAAAGTCTGTTCAACGGCTAAAAAGATGATCTCACACATAGCAAACCCATATTTCTATGTAGGGCGCAATTACCACACAGAATATAATGGGAAAAATCTAAGCTCTTGATCCACGTCTGCCTTCCCTTGGATTGAAGGCATCTTCACCATACACTCCATCTCCAATCTTTGCCCTTTGTCCTCTGCCGGTAACAGCACATCTTGTGCCGTCCAATCGCGGGTCTACGTACCGCTCAAACCATGCACCCATCTGTCGCCGCATATCGGTTATCAATGCTTTCTGCGACTTGTCGTCTATTAGATTTTTTCGCTCTCCTGGATCTTTTATTAAGTCATATAATTCATGTGGACCGTAAGGATAACGATGGACATATTTCCATTCTTGCGTGCGGATCATGCGGACAGGACCGTATTCATCGAAGACAACGACCTCATCTTGCGCATCGTTTGTTTTTCTGGTTAGGGCGGGGACAAAACTTCTGCCAGGTGACATATCATCATTCGGATCGGGTAAACCGAGATAATCAAGGAGTGTCGGCATGAAATCGTATTGACTCATCATCGCTTCACTGACACGCCCTTCTGGAATCGTACCGGGTTGGCTCATGATAAAAGGCACCTTGACCGAATTCTCATACATATTCAGTGGGAATGTCCCGTTGCCTTTATGCCAAAATCCGTGATGTCCACACGAATAGCCGTTATCACTACTAAAAACAACAAGCGTATTTTCGCGGATGTCTAACTCAGCAAGTCGCTCTAAAATGCGCCCAACGTTTAGATCCATTGCTGTTATTGCTGCGAAATACCCTTTCAACGACTCGCGATTGCCCATGTGTTGGTTTGTGCCGCGTCCTGCCCACGGATGCAATGCCTCCTGCGGACATGTTTTGAACGGACAATTATCATAAGAAGCAACGATGTCTTTCGGATGTCCGTTAAACGGGGTATGTGGCGCGTTATAGTTAACACTAAGGTAGAACGGTCCTTCTTTATTTTTAGATATAAAATCTAATGCGTCATCGGTAATAACATCTGTAAGGTAGCCGGGTTGCACTTCAACCTGACCATCTCGAATCATGTTGGCGTTGTTGTATCTGCTTCCACCTAAGGGCATAGCGAACCAGTGGTTAAACCCGTGTTGTGGTGTCAAACTATCACCCAGATGCCACTTTCCACTCAATCCCACGGTGTAATTATTCTCTGCGAGCACATCGGTATAGCAGGTCAAACCTTCAAGATAACGTTCAGCGTTAGGTGGCATGCTGCCGTCACGGCAAAAATCATGGACACCGTGTGCTGAGGGGATGCGTCCAGTCATCAGGCTTGCGCGTGCCGGAGAACATACAGGAGTTGTGCAGAAAAAATTGGGAAAACGTGTCCCTTCTGAAGCGAGCTGGTCGATAAATGGTGTACGGACTTCATCATTGCCGCAACAACCTGCTGCCCAAGGACCTTGGTCGTCAGTTAGGATAAAAATGACATTTGGTTGATTTTGCATTTGATTTCCTCCTGTTTTTCCTCCGCTGATTAAGGTTGCTGGAGTCAAGGCTGCAGCGGCAGCACCCGTACCAATATTTTTCAAAAAATGCCGACGCGAAATGTTTGTTGTACGGTTTTTCTCATGTTCTGGCATCCCTTTTCTCCAGTTGATATTACCGAACCGTCTGTGAATGCATCCACTACACATTTCGCCGAGGTGAGGCATATCTTGGATGGAACGAATCTTCGCCGTAATTACCTTCACCTATTTTAGCTGCTTGTCCGCCGCCAGTGACCGAACATCTTGCTCCATCCAATTCCGGTACTACGTACCGCTCAAACCATGCGCCCATCTGTTGCCGCATATCGGAGATCAAGGCATTATGTTCATTCTCATCTATCAGATTCTTACGTTCACCCGGATCTTTCACTAAGTCGTACAATTCATGTGGACCGTAAGGATATCGGTGCACATATTTCCACTCTTGCGTGCGGATCATACGCACAGGGCCGTATTCATCAAAAACAACGATTTCATCTTGCGCATCGTTTGTTTCTCCCGTAAGTGCGGGGACAAAACTTCTACCGGGGGACATATCATCATTTGGATCGGGTAAACCGAGATAATCAAGGAGTGTTGGCATGAAATCGTATTGACTCACCATCGCCTCACTGACGTGTCCTTCTGGAATCCTACCGGGTTGACTGATAACAAAGGGAACTTTTACCGAGTTTTCATACATATTCAGTGGGAACGTGCCGTTACCTTTGTGCCAAAATCCGTGATGCCCGCATGAATAACCGTTATCACTACTAAAGACAACAAGCGTGTTTTCTCGGATACCTAACTCATCAAGCCGTTCTAAAATCCTTCCGACGTTTAAATCAAGTGCCGTTATCGCAGCAAAATAGCCTTTTAACGACTCACGATTGCCCATGTGTGCTGCTGCCCCTTGTATTGCCCACGGATGTAACGATTCTTGTGGACACGTTTTAAATGGACAATCATCATAAGAATCAACAATATCTTGTGGATGTCCTGTAAAAGGGGTATGTGGTGCATTATAGTTGACACTAAGGTAGAACGGAGCATTACTATTTGCTGAAATGAATTCTAACGCATCATCAGTGATAACATCAGTTAGATAGCCAGGTTGCTGCTCTACTTGTCCATCTCGGATCATATTCGCGTCGTTGTATTGGCTACCACCGGTGGGTAACGCGAACCAGTGACTGAAGCCGTGCTGCGGTGTTAGACTATCTCCGAGGTGCCACTTGCCGCTCAATCCTACCGTGTAATTGTTCTCAGCAAGAACATCGGTATAGCAGGTTAAACCTTCAAGATACCGTGAGGGGTCAGGTGGCATATTTCCGTCGCGAATCCAGTCGTGTACCCCGTGTGCTGAAGGGATACGCCCGGTCATGAGGCTTGCACGTGCGGGTGAGCAGACAGGACTCGTGCAAAAAAAGTTAGGAAAACGTGTGCCTTCTGCAGCAAGTTGGTCAATATAAGGGGTGCGGACCTCATCGTTACCGCAGCAGCCTGCTGCCCAAGGGCCTTGGTCGTCTGTTAGAACAAATATGACATTTGGTTTGTTTTCCATGTTCAATTCTCCATTTCAGTTGGTAAATTTGATGTGTTAGACAATTCTTTCCTTATTCATTTGTTAAATCATTTGCTTTTTGCAATTCTTCAAGAAGCCAAACAATGTCGCGGTAGCATTTGTCAAACGAATCTGCTTGACGTGCTTTCTCAATGTCAAAGAGTGCTGCAAGTGCGGGTTGGTCGCTTGTTTCACTGTACGTATTACCCGTTTGCATCCGCTGATACAACCACTCTTTTGCACCACGGATTGCTTCAGGATTATTTGGAGAATTAATATCACTTTTTAATCCTCTCTTCCCACGTAGAGATTCCGCTGATGCAAGAAACCACGCCTCAAATTCTTGTTTAGCAAGGACAACAGCAATCGGTAAATCGCTACGAGTCTGTGACGCTCTATGAAGCAGTTCAGGTCCCAGTTCTGCTGGACAGTCATCGTCACTATCAAGGATGATAAATATAGCACCTTCCCCACCAATCTGCCGAGCCACGAATTCAACTGCTCTTTCAAGTTCGTTCTCTTTAACAACCTTATTCCGGGGACGGCGAATAGGTGGTGGCACAATAATCGGCAATTCTGGATAAAGATTCGCATCGATACGGCGAATCAGAAGGGGTACAGTTTCCACCTCGCTTTCCCCTTCGACAATACAACCGATTTTGACTGTCATTTGTGCTTTCCTCTACTCTCCGCTTTACCAGGCTTTGGCTTATCAAAATCAGGCAAAGATAGTTGTTTCTCCTTTGCAGTAGAGAGAGCTGCCGGATCTGGTTGCAATTGATTACTCCGTAAAAGTTCTCCAGCCGTAAACAGTCGATCTTGCACCACAGATTTGCTTGCCTCATCCACTGGAGCGATCACTGTATCGCCATCGTGTGCTTCAACTGCCAGAATTGAGTTTACATCCAGGTGCTTGTCATCAAGCAGCTCTGGACTGTGAGTGGTGACGATAACCTGTGTTCTGTGGGCAGCATCCCGAAGACCATCAAGCAGTACGGCTACCGCCCCTGGATGAAGTGCTATCTCTGGCTCCTCAATTCCCACAAGTGACACGTGCTTGTGAGTATCATGATTTCCTTGAAATAGTGCTACGAGAATTCCCAACACGCGGAGTGTGCCATCAGACATATTGTTCGCAAGAAAATGCCAGGGGTGTTTGTCACCAGCAACATCCTGTCTGAACACTAACATCTCCTTATCCCCAAACTTTTCGACTTCCACACCACTAACGCCAGGTACGATTATTGAAAGGTATTCCTCAATGTCTTGCTTCGCATTAGGGGACAGTTGCGCAAAGATACTTGTAATGTTGCTGCCATTCCGATTTAGTATATTACCATGATCAGGTGTTTGAGGATCTCGGATTTTGTCAGGATTGAGATTGTAAAATCCCATCCGTGAAAATGCATCATAGACAGGACGAAATTCAGGCAAACCTGAGGCGTTTACTAAGTAGAGTCGATCGGACACAGCAGGCGGTGCAACCTGGACACTTGTATGCGTCACAGTTCCTTTTTCAATTTGGAAGTATATGTCAGGATATAGTTTACACTGTTCTTTCTGTACCTCGTAGCCTCCTGGAGAGCGTGTTCCAATTCGGAAAGCATAATGTCCCGATGAACCGTCAGGCAAAACGAATTCAAGGCGAATACTGAAATGGTTCGGGTGCTCACGAGAACGGCGGCGGACATCGTTGATACCCCCACGATCGCGTATTGCATGCTCCAATGATGAATCTAACGCATCTGCCACGAATCGCAACGCATCAAGAAAATTGCTCTTCCCTGCACCGTTGCGACCTACAAGAAACGTTAGTGGCTGTAACTGCACATCACAAGCTGCGATACTTTTATAGTTCTTTAGAATGACTCTCGTGATAAACGTAGAATCTTTCATCTCACTACCCAAATCTTGTTATGCTACTGGAAACGCATCACCGACAAGCGGTTCACCATCTGCAACCTCAATCGTTGGTACGAGGACGTGTCCCGGAGATTGCGCGTTGTTGTAGCAAACACCTTGCGCCATAAAGATCATGACAAATGCACGCCGTTGACGATCTGTAACATTTGGCGGTGTGCCGTGCCAGTTGAGACAGTGATGGAACATACACTCACCTGCTTTCAACTCTACTGGAATGCCATGACTAATATCTAAATTCCGCCTTTCTGCCCACGGATTCGGGGGTGGTTCACGTCCTTCTTCTTGTGCTTTTGCTGTTTCCGCATCAAATGCTGCTTTCGCTTCGACTGAGAAACGTTCGTCTTTGTGGCTTTTCGGCATGACGTGCATGCATCCGCTATCCACCGTAGCATTGTCTAAAGCAAGCCAACAACTCACAATATTTGGATGACTCAGGGGCCAGAAGAAGAAATCGTGATGAAAACCGAAGTGCCCGTTATCTTGTGGTGGTTTGGAAATAACTTGATCATGCCAAAGTCTAACTTCTGGAGTCTCCAACAATGCCCGCGCTGTTCCTGCAATTGACGGATTATGGATAGCAGCTTCATAACTGGCTTCGCGTTTCCACATGTTGACGAATTGATGAATTGCACGCGGGTGACCTCTGCCTCTATTGAGCTGCTGCCCTTGACGATCATGTCCGTATTTGAATTCTGGAGATGAATCATCACCTTCGTTGAGTTCCAATTCAATGATGGTATCTAAACCATCGCGCATGGATTGGACACCATCGCTATCTAAAACCTTACCATATTTTAGATAGCCGTTTTCTTGAAAAAAGTCGATTTGTTCCTGTGTTACCATTCTGTTTCTCCTTGTCAAATTGGTATTCATTTAGAATTTACGAATTGTATAATTTAGATCGGAAACTGATGGTTGCCAGCAGTCAACCCTCCGTCAATCACAAAAACTGCCCCTGTTGCAAAACTCGCCTCATCAGATGCAAGGAACAGCGCGGCGTTTGCAATATCCACAGGTTTTCCGATTCGTCCCAGCGGATACCACGGCGTGATTTCGTCCAATATATTCGGATTCCGTTCAATCATAGGTTCCCAGACTTCAGTTTGCACAGTGCCGGGACAGATACAGTTGATACGGATATTGTCTTTTCCATGTGCAACTGCCATGGAACGAGTCAACGCGATGACACCGCCTTTTGCAGCAGAATAGGCGTGAATACCTTGCAGTCCGATGAGTCCATTGACAGAAGCAATGTTGACGATGCTACCGCCGCCCCCTTTTTGCATAATCGGGACCACCGTATTGCTACAATGACTTGTGCCTTGAAGTGCAACTGATAGGTTTGCTTCCCAATTGTTGTTTAGGACATCTTCGGTAGAACAGATGGCATTGTTTACAAGGATATCAACTGTTCCGTAAGCATCAACCGCTTTAGTTATGAGCGTATCTGCTTCTGTAGCATCGGACACATCAGCGTTGATAAATAATGCTTCGCCGCCCGCATCAGTGATAGCAGTGACGGTGGCTGTGCCAATGGCATCGTTTACATCATCAACGACAACTTTAGCACCTTCTTCAGCGAAACGAATCGCTATTGCTCTGCCGATACCGCGCCCTGCTCCTGTGACAATGGCTATTTTATCTTTTAACCGCATGATGTGGTTTTCCCTATCATTCTTTCTATTTTAATGTTATAATAAATAGCGAATTGAAGCGAGTACTTAAGCAACTCAAGAGGAAATAATGAAATCAATTGGTATCCGTTGGACAACGTTTGACCGGTATAGAAATGAGATTTATCTCACACATGAACGTTGGCAGCATATTACTAACTCAGTAAACCATCCAAATATGATCAATCATGAAGAACACCTAAAGTTGACAATACGTTACGGAAGAAGATCACAAGATAAGTTGAATCCACAAAAATACCGTTACGTCAATTCCTTCGATGATTTGCCTGAAGATAATACGCATATAGTTGCAATTGTTCTGTTCCGGTTTCGTGAAGATTCGGACGGTAAACCACTGTCAAATAACTACATTGTCACAGCATTCCAAAAACAGATAGGGTAAACTGATATGACACCACCAATTTTTAACTACGATGAAGTAAGTGATACACTGTACATCTCATTTTCCTCTGGAGAACAAGCAACGGGTATTGAATTAACACCCCACATTTTGCTCCGACTCAACAAACAAGATCGTCGCGCTATTGGGATGACTTTGCTGGAGTACTCTTTACTTGCACAAAAAACCGACATGGGACCTCGAAGTTTTCCACTCACAGGTTTATCCGATTTATCCAATGATCTTCAAGAGATTGTTATAGATGTACTGCAACGTCCACCGGTTAGTGATGTGCTTTTGCTCTCATCTTACACACCGTCAATCTCAGAAACGATTCCGATTATGCTTCTACAAACAGCTTACAATTGATAAGTAAACAACTTCAATTTACGCTGCATAAGGCAATCGCTCTGTTAATTTATCGGATTCTCTGAATCAATTCAATGTTGTGACGTAGTAATTCATTAACAAGTTCTTCTACCTCTTTCCCTTGACATCGGCAAGATGTTGCATATAGTCGCAAACGTCTTTTTCAAGATAAATAGGTATTTGGAAAACAGCTTCTTTGTTGTAGAATTTACCACGTTCACCTTTTGATAAATCATATTCTGCTTTCATTATGTTATATTTCTACCAAATCCTAATGCTGCAGCGTTTGCGATATGAAAAGTTTTGTGCGGTCATGCTGCGGGTTATCAAAGAAATCTGCAGGTGCTGCCTCCTCTACAACCACACCTTCATCAAAGAACATAACCCGATCCGCTACTTCACGGGCAAAACCCATCTCATGCGTAACAACCAACATTGTCATACCAGAATGTGCAAGTTCACGCATCACATCTAATACTTCAGAGATCATCTCAGGGTCAAGTGCACTTGTCGGTTCATCAAAGAGCATGATTTTTGGTTCCATTGCCAATGCTCTCGCAATGGCAACACGCTGCTGCTGCCCACCAGAAACTTCCGATGGATATTTATACGCCTGATCCGCAATACCCATCCGTTCAAGCAATGCTAATGCTTCTTCTTCAGCTTTACGTTTTGACAGTTTTCTCACTTTCATAGGACCTAACGTTATATTCTTTAGGTTCGACAGATGTGGAAACAGATTGAATTGCTGGAATACCATACCGACTTCCTGACGGATAAGATTGATATTCCGGAGATCGTTGCTTAACTCAATGCCATCAACAATGATTGTACCGCGTTGATGTTCCTCAAGGCGATTGATGGTGCGGATAAACGTGGATTTTCCTGATCCAGAGGGACCACAAATAACTGCCCTTTCTCCTTTTTTAAAAGTAGTAGTTATGCCTTTAAGGACGTGGAAATCATCAAACCATTTGTGTACGTCTTCACATATAATTATTGGATCGTTGGTTGTATTTTCATTCATTGCTATATTCCTTCCTTTATGATTCTCATATTGATGTGAAGGGATCCAACAAACCCCTAATGTTTTCCGACTCCTAAATCTGCTTCAATTTCCTGACTGGCTTTAGACATTGCATAACAAAAACTAAAGTAGATAAGGGCGATAAATATATATACCTCAACGTGACGTCCTAACCAAACGGGATTTGTAATTATACTTTTAGCGACACCAAACAGATCAATGAGGCCAATGATATACACTAAAGATGTGTCCTTAAAGAGTGCTATAAATTGTCCAACAATCGCCGGAATGACAGAACGTAGTGCCTGCGGTAAGACAATAAACATCATACTCTGAACGTAGTTAAGTCCTACAGCTTGGGCAGCCTCATGTTGTCCTCTGGGTATCGCCTGGAGACCACCCCGGACATTCTCTGCCATGTACGCAGCAGAAAATAAAGTTATGGCGACCATCATGCGTAAAACTTGGTCTATGGTAAAATAAGGTATAAAGATAGGTATCAACACACTTCCCATGAATAAAATTGTTATCAACGGCACACCACGTACCGTTTCAATATAAAATGTTGATACCCATTTGATAGCTGGAAGTTTACTCTGTCTACAGAGTGCTAAAAACACACCAAGTGGAAATGAAACGACAATTCCAAAGACAGCAAGAATTAATGTGAGCAGCAGCCCACCCCACATACTTGTTTGAACAGCATTCTCTCCAAACCCGTGTAGGACAAACATGATTATAGGAAAGGAAAGAACCCATCCACCCAATATCCAAGGACGCAATCTGGTAATACGCTGTCCGAGAAAAAATGCCCCAATAAGTAATGCTACATCACCTAATAACCATCGCCGTGACTCAAAAATAAGCCAGATCAAGTTGAACCTAAATTCAATTGAAACCAAATGACTATCTTCACGCTGAACAATCTCAAAAGGTATAACGAGAAATACAAGAAGAATACTCCCAACAACAATGGTCCATCGTTGGACTATACCACGCCAGACTCCTGCACTCAAACCTAAGAGTACGGACAATATATAGAGGCAAATCCATATACGATAAACTTGATCCCGTGGGTAGGGTCCGATAGCAAAAAGTTGTAGGTTTGCAGGAATAACGTTCCATTCTGCTTCAGTGAATGCCCATGTTAATAGTCCCTTAAAGACAAAATAGAGAAACAACAAGGCAACACAAGTCAGAATTGCGTTATACCAAGGACTAAATAGATTCTCTCTCAGCCACCCTACAGGCCCTTTCGCATAAGTTGGTGGTTTAATTTGTTGAATATCTACCTGTTCTTCCACTTTGTGATGTCCTTTGCTTTAGAATGCATTACGTTCATAGTAGATACAAGACCGTTATGAATCATCTTTTAATACGGTTGACCCAACTGTTATACCAATTCATTGCTGCTGATGTTGTCAGGCTCATGGTCAGATAGTTTACCATAATCATTGCAAAGACAGGGATTTCTTTCCCAGCTTGAGTCATAATGGTCTTTCCAATGCGAAATAGGTCGTCATAACCCGCTGCTGCTGCCAAACTTGAGTTTTTTGCGAGATTAAGATACTGGCTTGTAAGTGGGGGAATAATAATTGGAACTGCTTGCGGTAAAACGATTAAACGTAACGTCTGCCCCGTACTCAAACCAACTGCCCGCGCTGCTTCTCGTTGTCCCTTTGAGACTGCTTGTATACCACTTCGAACCACTTCAGCGATAAATGCACTGGTATAGACACTTAACCCAATTAAGAGAGAAATGAAACTTGCTGAAAAACGTATCCCGCCAACGACGTTGAACCTCTGAAATTCCGGACGTACTAATACGAATGGACTCTCTGGTGCAAAAAACCACCCTATGATAGCGACTATCAAGAAAACGGGTACAGCACTCCACTTCGCGGCTCTGGATATATGCATGAAATATCTGTTGTCATCCCCTTCTTTCATCCTTTCGGCATGTTTGCGATAAAAAATCAATGCCAAGACAAATACAGAGATAATTGCCAAAATAGCTGCAGCATAAAGATACCCAACCCAGCTGCTGAATCCTGCTGTCTGTTGTAAAGAAGGGAAATGTATTGACCGGTTGTTGATGTAGACAGCATTGAATAGTTCAATGCTATTGTTCGCTGCGGGTAGTGAGCCAAATACGGTAAACCAAAACACTATCTGAAGCAGTAGCGGAACATTACGGAAAATCTCAATATATGTAGCCGCAATGTTTCGTACCAACCAATTGGTTGATAAACGAGCAATCCCAAAAAAGAGACCAAGCACTGTCGCACACAAGATCCCCACCAAACTAACCCTTACGGTGTTCAGCACGCCGACATAAAACGACTTTAGATACGTATCCGACGAAGCATATTCTACAACACTATCGGATACATCAAACCCCGCTTCATTTCTTAAAAAATCAAGTTTGAGATTTAAGCCGCGACTTTCTAACCCTTTAAGCATATTTGCGTAGAGAATCCCTGCTAACAGGAATACACCAAGCAAAAAAAGGATTTGGAATAGGACTTTAAGAACGCGAGTATCTCGCCAAAATGGGATGTTTGTTGAATTTTGTGCCATAGTATTTGATGCATGGTACATAGGAAGGCACCATGCATCTTTGACTTTCCTATGTGTAGTATGTGTCTAACGGAACGGCATTGCGTAAAGCAACCCACCTTCTGTCCAAGGTTTGTTAACACCGCGCGGAAGACCGAGAGGCGTGAGGTTGCGTTCAAAGATTTCACCATAGTGACCGACTGCACCAATGGCGTGGCGCGCCCAATCTTTTGGCAAACCAAGTAACTCACCGATATTTCCAGTATCTCCAAGAAAACGCTTAATTTCTGGGTTGTCGGATTTAAGGTTTTTCACCTTAGCTTGTGTAATATTGTGTTCCTCTGCAAAGAACGTGGCATAAACAACCCAACTCACAACATCATTCCACTTGTTGTCTCCATGAACGGTAACAGGTGCTAAAGGTTCCTTGGAAATGGTTACATCAAGAATGATATGCTCATCCGGATTTTTCAAAGATGCCCGGCGAGAAATAAGTTGAGACTTATCGCTTGTCACCGCATCACAACGTCCTTGATCATAACTTTGGTAAAGCGTTTCAGTTTCCTCAAAAACAATAGACTCAACTTTGATTCCCAATGTTCGCATTTTGTCTGCAAGATTTAACTCTGTGGTACTCCCAGCTGTGACACCGATAGTAGCACCGTCGAGCTCCTTCAGTGATGTTATACCCAGCTTTTTACGTAGCATAAACCCTTGACCATCATAAAAGTTTGGCGGGCAGAAGTCTGCACCGTTTGCTGTGTCACGCGTTAACGTCATAGTAGTGTTGCGAATTAACACATCTATTTCACCTGTCTGAAGAGCAGGAAATCTGTCTGCTGCCTTTAAGGAACGGAACTCAACTTTGTCCGGATCCCCGAGAACTGCAGCGGCAATTGCACGACCAAAATCTACGTCAAATCCTTTATATTTTCCATCCTGACTGAGATAACCAAACCCCGGTAATTCTTTATTAACACCACAAATCAGCCTTCCCCTTTTTTTCACTTTATCAAGGATACTACTCTCGTGATTGTCTGAGAGTATAGGGGAAACCATTAAAAATGCCAATACCAATACTGAAATTCGAAAACATAATTTTTTCATTTTCTTTTCCTTTCAAAATTAAATTGAATTGAATTGATAGTTAAGATGAATACATTTTGTCCAAGATTCATCTATACAATAATTGAAATAGTTAGTTCATTGTAATAAACTTGTTATTATACGACATACCAAATTTTAGTTGATTTGGTAAGATTTAACACCTATAACACCAAATAGGTTTACCGATAATTGTATTATTCTTGAATTAAGGCTCGTCCTGTCATCTCTTTTGCTTGAAAAATGGCGATGTTATCCCCATTGTGATCTTTAACAAGCCAGATATGACCAGCATGCGTGTGATGAATACTGAATGCATCGGCAGCAGCACGCCCGCGATAACTCTCATTACCTTCAGCATCTATCCAATAGTAAGTAATATCAGTTTCGGTTTTGTTCACGAAAAGGACAGCAGTATGCTCACCGTCATTCGATTTTAACGTTGAAAGTTGACTCGGTTCGTAACGGTTCAAATTCACCCATTTGTCACCCTCATCGCAGTTCGGATCAAACAACTGTTCATAGCTCGCAGCAAGTTCAGCGGGCCATTCAAACTTTGGTGAATTATCAGGATTGAATCCATCCAGATGCGGTAAATGCGTCCGGGTTATAGCATTTGTATAACGCCAATCTTCATCACCATAGATTTCCATGAGCAGCGTTGCCAACTCAGGATCATAATCTTTCAATATTCCCCGTTTACTGACATGGTTATGCTGTGCATCGTTCTCCCGGTTCGTGTTAAACCAAGATTGCGTGCCTTCAGCCCAATACTCCTCCTTGTTGGTGGAAGCGTAAGTGCCTTTCCACAACCCTTTTTCCATCGCTATTTCATACAAAGCCTTAAGCCGTTTGTCAAAATCCGGGGCAACGGTGCTGAGTCCCATTTGATGGATTGCATGAGCGAACTCGTGAACAAGGATATTTTCAGTCCCGTAAGGATCCCCCGGATAGTTAAGAAGGTTCTCTTCACCACAACTGACAGATGGACGCGAAGATGTTGCCCCCAGACCACGAGCGCGTCTATCCCAATAAAAATCGGGTTTGAGATCGTTATGTTCAGGGATCGCTGTCGTCATCTCATTGTATGCCATAATGGAGAAACGGACATTGTTTTCTGCAAGTGCTTGTAGTAAATCTGGACGGTGCCCAATCATTTGCTGGATAAGCCAAGCTGCTTCCTGCATAGCATGCGGATTAACCTTCTCCGATGCGACAACGGGAAATCCATCTACATCAATCCACTGTTGGTAAAAAGATGGTAACTCAAAGTTTTCTCGGATAGTCGGTGGGGGAGCGACTGGTTTCTCTATGATAGCGGTAGATGTAGAAAAACCCGTTGATGCAATGACAGTGCTAAATAAAATAGATGAAAGATTCATAAGGATGTGTTTAATTCTGTTGTTCGGAAAATTTTATATTGTAAACTTTGTACTTCAATAGTATCAAGTATACCATAAATCGGTTTAATTGTCATTTAAAATTTTCAGGGTAGTTGGGATTCTGGAAGATATAGTAATTTAGGTTTGGAAATGCCCCATATTGTGCATCTTCAAGTAGAAATTGCACATTTTTGTGCAGCAAACTGATTTTTAGGTTGATATTTCGGTATATTATTGACACTGTATTTGGCATATAAATTGCTTATTCTGAAGTTAAAACTGTAATAATCAGGTGCTTCTCAATTTACATACTTGACAACTTGCCAAAACGTAGTTATAATTCTGATTAATTTCACGTATTTATTAGTCCGAAGGGAAAAAATAGATGAAAAAGTTCATAATCATAGAAATTTGCGTTATTATTGCGCTCGCCGTGGGGTTTTGGATTGGACGGATCACAAGTCCTTTTAATAATTATACACAGTATTATGAAAATGCCGATAAAGCTTGGGTTAAAGTCCGCGAAATGAACAATCCGCCAGTAACGTATGATGATCCTGACAAAAATCGATTGCGTGAAGTGCGTTCAGCGTGCCGGGCAGTTTTTGACAATTATCCTGACAGTCGATGGGCGGACGATGCACTCTATCAACTTGCATCACTTCCTCGTACCGATGAGGAGGGGTTTGCTCTGCATCGCCGATTAATACGCGATTACCCGGACAGTGAATTCGCTGATGATTCAATGTACGCTATCGCGTTCACAACCTTTCGGATTGCAGAAGATCTGAAAAAGACCGGCACACTTGAATCTATCAATGCCTACTATGACAGAGCAATCGCGCTATTCAATCAATTAATCACGATATATCCCGGCAATGCCTTGGAAGAAGAAGCACATTTTAACATCGCAATGTGTTACAAAGGCAAAGAGGATCTAAATACTGCCCTCAGCCAACTTGAAAACTTAAAAATGGAACTTGGCAATAGTCCAATCATTTTTAAGATTTTATATCATATTGGGGCGATTAACTTTGCACAACAAGACTATGAAAATGCAAGAGTTGAGTTCAAAAACGTAACAGATGCTGGTGACCCGCAGTTTGCACCACCTTCAAGCTTTAGTATTGCCCAAACCTACCTCAGTGAAGGGAGGCGTAAAGAAGCGGAAGCGAAATTCAAGGAAGTGGAAGGCAAACCTAAGGTAGCGGAAACGATATATCAGGAAGCGGAAGCGATATATCAGGAAGCGGTCGCTGGGTACCAACGAACTATTGATCTCTATCCGAACACCCAGTCCGGACAAGACGCGCAATTCTATATCGGATGGGCATACCACATGCTTAAAGATTACGATGAAGCTATCGCTCGTCTTGAGGCCGCAATAGAAAACTACCCAGATAACGCGAACGCTACAACTGCGAAATTTTACATCGGTCAGATTGCTGAAGATAACAAGGATACCGCTCGCGCGATTGAAGTGTATCAGAATTTTGCAGACAATCCGACACATAATTACGACTCCCGACTACAAGCGCAATACAAAGTTGGAAAAATCTATCAAGAAATTGAGGATATGGAGCATGCAATAGAAGCATACGAAAAGCTGCTCACTGATTTTCCCGAACCCCATCAAAATGTTGCACACCCTTCAAGGGAGATCACTGAAAATTATGTGCAGACGCTAAAAGCAGATCATTTAGATCAAGATAATTAAACGTGAGTTTAATAAATCCCGTCCGCTTTCTAAGCCCGATTTGGGACCCTCTGGTAGGCACGTTTTGGAAATGCGCTTGTCCTTGTGCTGAAATTGCCTAATGGCGCATTTAGAAAACGCGCCTACCAGAGGTGTGGACCGCTAAATTGATGCCTATAGATTTCGCTGTGCTCTACCTATAACTGTCAACTTACGAAGAACTTCAGATGACTTATAATACCAAATTAACGCGATTCGTCTTGGTAGGTGTGGTTTCCTAACCACACCTAATGCCAATAAAACAAGATAAATCCAGTTAATTTGGTATAACCTTTTAAGAGAGCAGCGTCCCTAAAGCCTGTTCAAGGTCGGCAATAATATCCTCAGTATCCTCTAAACCTATTGAGAACCTAACTAAACCATCTGTGATGCCGGTTTGCTGACGCACTTCGATCGGGATATGTGAGTGCGTCGTCGATGCAGGGTGACAAACTAAGGTACGCACATCACCTAAACTGACTGCCAGTGTACAGATTTGAAGTGCGTTCACAAGTTTTTCACCCGCAGCATGTCCCTCTTTGAGTTCCATTGTAATCATACCGCCAAATCCGTTCATTTGACGTTTGGCGAGGTTGTGCTGCGGGTGGCTGGGTAAACCCGGATAGCGAACCCATTCAACTGCTGGATGTGTCTCAAGAAACGCTGCGATACGTAATGCGTTTTCACAGTGCCGTCCAAACCGAAGAGGTAAAGTGGGCACACCGAGCAGTGTAAGCCATGCATTAAATGGGCTGATAACTGCCCCGAAGTTTCGTAATGCCTCCTTTTGTGCCTGCACAATGAACTCTTTTTTTCCAACTATTGCACCAGCAATAACAGCACCGTTTCCACTCAGATATTTCGTCATGCTGTGAAGGACTACGTCAATTCCAAGTGTTATCGGTTGCTGACTGCAAGGTGTTGCGAAAGTATTATCAATGATTGAGGTTATATTGTGCGACTTGGCAATCTCAGCACACGCAGCGATATCAACAAGTTTGAGCAAAGGGTTGGTAGGACTTTCGAGGTAGATGACTTTTGTGTCAGGACGAATTGCGCTTTCAATTTTGTTCGGATCTGTAGCATCTACAAACGTTGTTTCAACTCCCATCCGCGGGAGTTCTTCATTCAGCAAATTAAATGTAGCGGAATACAGGGTTTCCATGGCAACAACGTGCCCACCATCTGCTAAAGCGGTGAGCAGCGCGATGCTAATTGCACCCATTCCTGAGGCTGTTGCTAATGCAGATTCTCCTGCCTCAAGTGCTGCGAGTTTCTCTTCTAATACTTTTTGTGTGGGGTTCCCCCATCGGGTATAGACGTAACCACTCTCCTCATCAATAAACGCCGATGCACATTCCGCCGCTGTTTGAAAACCGAAAGTGCTGTTTTGATAAATAGGCGGTAATAAAGGAATACCTGTTTTTCCTGCCTGATGATCTTGCACAGCTGTTGGGAGTATTGAAAATGTTTCACCCGCATGAATAGCCTCAGTTGATTTACCCTTATATTTTTTATGTTTCACAATCAAGAACCCTCACGCGGTTGTTTTAACACCTCAATTGGGTAGCCTTCAAGTGATAACAATTGTCGTTTGCGTTCAAGACCACCTCCATAACCGCCCAAATTGCCATTACTCCTAATCACACGATGGCACGGAATAATAATTGTAATTGGATTGCTTCCCGTAGCATTTCCGACAGCGCGCACAGCCTTCGGTCTGCCAATCTGATCTGCTATCCATTTGTAGCTGCGCACTTCACCAAACGGAATCTGATGAATGGTGTTCCAAACGGAATTCTGAAATTCTGTTCCAATTTCTATTTTAACTGGAATCTCGCGAAAATCTACCGACTCACCATCAAAATACCGATCCAATACATTCTTCGTACAACTCAGCAACTCGGTCTGTGGGGTGAATGGGGGTTCATAAAACGTGGAATCGTCGTTAAAAAATATATGCGAAATATAGGAACCTGTTTGAACTATGTCTATATGACCGATAGGTAATTTATATCGGAGATTATCCGGCCCATAAAAATCTTGAAAGGTTCGTGTAATTGATTCCTTATTGTAGGTATCCATATTTTCAAGACGTTCTTCAAGGTTTTCAACATAATAGTGAAATGGGTTCTTTTTCATTTTTAATTTGACCTTCAATGTAATTATAAGTTATGCTATACCGCAAACTATGGCTATATTTGAAACATCAGAACAACTTTATAGTTATATCAGCGAACTGTTTGAAGAAATTGCTACGCTACCAGAAGCGCAAGAGGTTCTCAAATCGCTAAACTTAAGCGTGCAGTTTAATTACAGTATCCCTGATTGTGTGATGACGTTAACCGCAGCGAATGGTGAATATACTGTTTCTCGCGATGCTTGTAGTGATGCAACCCCCGATGTTGAATTGACGATGACAGGAGATGTCGCGCACAAATTTTGGACAGGTGAACTCAACGTTATGGGAGCGATCACAACACGCGAAATCGGTATTACCGGTTCACTCGGCAAAATTATGCGTCTTACACCGCTTATTAAGGCAGCAATTCGTCATAACAAGGAACGTAACTGATTGTCATATAATTTATTAGACTCTATTATCCTTCCAATTCCAGTATTCTCTAAAGGAGAAATAGAATGCCTACAGAAAATTTATCAGAAACCATCAACCCTTACGTTACGCAGATGCGCGAAGAAGGTTGGTGTGTATTAGAAGATGTTATCCCAGCAGACGTTGTTAATGCAGTTCGTGAAGAGGTAGAAACCTCAGAGGCAGATTATAACGCATTCAGCAAAGAAAACGGTAGGTGGGAACGTAATGTCGTCAGTTTTATGCCAAACTTTGCATCACATCTGGCGAACGAACGGCTTCTTGCGGTCATCCAAGAATTATTGGGACCGCAGGTACGTATATCTCAAACAGAGTATAAGATTCGGCCTCCACATTATCAATTGGTGCGTGCATATCACTCCGATTTTCCGTATGACTTAAACCAGAAATGGCATATCACCCAACCGTTTCCGACTGCTGTTATCGGTATTACCACGCTTTGGATGCTCACCGATTTTACGACAGAAAACGGTGGCACATGGATTGTTCCAAAATCACATGTTGATCTCAGAAATCCACGCGGTAAAGAGGACGGTATCGGTGATCGCAATCCACTTGAGGGCGAAATGCAAGCCATTGGCAGCGCGGGCAGCGTGCTTATCATGGACAGTCGGATTTGGCATTCTAATGCAGAAAATCCAAGCGACGGTCGCCGCACTGCAGTTGTCGTCAGATATGCTCCGTGGTGGTTGAATTTGGAACTCTTCGGTGTTAATACCGCTACGATTCCCGGTGAAACGTTCGATAAATTTCCTGATGATGTTAAACTACTCTATGAACACCGTGCCGAAGACCGCGAACCCGCTCTTTGGGTCTAATGCCATAACTAATTTCGTATTACCTCACATTATACAATAAGGAGATTTTCTCATGTCAACAACACTTGTACATATTGGTGTCCGCACTACGAACCTTGAAAAAAGTATCCGTTTCTGGCGGGATGCACTCGGGTTAAGCGTTTCTTCAACTAAAAATGGGTGCTACGACCTGACTGACGGTTATCACAATTTTCGTGTGTTTCAACACAATGGACCTGACCGTCCACAACATATCGGTGGGATGTTAGACTATCTTCATATCGGTGTCCGCGTTCCCGATTTGCGAGAAGCAGCACAACGATGTGAAGACCTCGGTTTTGCAATTACCTGGGAAGGCTTAGATGGCACCAAACCTTACGATCCGAATTCCGATGAGTTGCCTTCAGAGGCTTTCAAAGTTGAAGACCCTGACGGGATTGTCGTTGATATTACCGAACGCGACGACCAATGGCCCGGTGTTGATATTGAAAGCAAAGGTTAAATCGTAAACTCCACGACAGGCGCGGTTCCGTGCCGCGCCATCTAAATTAAGGATTAGTTTATGGCTTAGGAATTATCAAGCTTAAATTGGTACGGTGTTTCTCGTATAGTTTGTATTAAATAGTTTCTTGTCCATGCAAGTGCATTTTGCAAGTCTATCTCTGGGTTAGATTGTGTGTAGCCCTCCTTTTTGTTTTGTCTACGAAGTGCGTTAAGACTCATGGTATTTGATTTTTTACTATTGCACGGTTGGCAGAGTAGTGCACGGTTATTTATATCATTTGTGCCGCCATCACTTTTAGGGATAATGTGGTCAAGGTGTAAATACCTTTTGTCTGGTGGTACAAAGTTACATCCCCAACATTTGAGTCCAAACTGATTGACAAGGATTTGGTGCATCTCGGCATGCGTGTGCAGAGATTCGGATCGGGTCGTATAGACGTGTGCTAACGCTGCCGAAGTTTGCGCGGCTTCATCGGTGCGTGTCGGGGGTTCGGTTTGGTAGTGTATTTCGTATTTTTGTGTTTGTCTATCAAGCCACCCCGGATCACTACCATCTTTCACAACTTTCTCAAGACGTTCCCGCTCTTTTCGATCAATTCCCATCAAACGGGTAATAATGTGGTAACGCGCGTCTTTTCGTCTATCAATGCCTATCCAACGACGTTTGTGTTTGTCGGCAGCAATGATCGTTGTGGCACACCCACAGAAAGGGTCTAATACAACGTCTCCTTCGTTGCTACTGGCTTTGATAATGCGCTCGTAAAGAGCAAGCGGTTTTTGGTCGGGAGAACCTGTACGTTCGTTGGACATTGCGTTTAATGCTTGAATGTTCCAAACATCAAACGGCAGTCTTTCCAAATCTTTAGCACGGGTAGCATTTTCGTTTCCACTCTCTATACGGCGAAGTACTTCCGCGCTTCTACTGTCTTTTACCCGTGTCAAATCAATAAAGTATTTTTCTGTTTTGGTGTAGAAATGTATCACATCATGTTTGCGCCCAAACCACCTCTTACTGACACCGCCAGTTTGGTAATGCCACACAATCTCATTGCGAAAGTTCTTTTTCCCAAAGATAGCGTCCATACACATTTTGATGTAATGACTTGCAGTTGGATCGCAGTGCAAATAGATACTACCTGTCTCTTTCAAGACACGATGCATTTCAATGAGTCTAACACTGAGGAAGCAGAGGAATGCGGCAGTGTCCTCGCCTTGACAATGTTTGGCAGCGTCAATGGCATGGTAAAGTTCAGTGTGGTTGTCTTTGATCTCCTCAAGCCATTTCGGGTGAACTTCGTTCCATTTCCATTGGTCAGGAAGTATACCGGTATCTCCCCATTTCCAGTTATCAACGTAATGTCCTGCTGTTGCGCTCCGATTTCGTTTCGTGTTGAATGGTGGATCAGTGGCGATGAGGTCAACCGTTTGACTGTTCATGCCGCGCAGCACATCTAAATTGTCCATTTCATAAAGGGTATTATCTGGGAAGTTTTGTGTCATGCAAAGTTTCCATTAAAAATACACAATTAGTAGATTTGAGACTGGTTAAATTGAGTTTCACAATAAAATTCAGGATTTTAAAGCGGAATTAGTCACACATCGCTTAAATCCAATTCAGTTTTTCTGTCCGTAAGATCAAGTTCAAGCACTCCGTTTCTTAACGCCTTTCTGATTTCATTAAGGAGTGGTTTCAAAGCTTTGTCAGTAAGAGCATTAACAGTTTGGCAACGTGCTATTACTATATGTCCGTATTCCCCACGCTTATCTATAATACCTCGCCTATAGTATTTAGGGTGTTCCCACAATACTATACCATATACAACAGTAATTTCTTCAGCATAAATTAATCTTGCGGTATCTACACATTTACTATTATTAAGTTCAAATCTACATATTTTATCAGGAAAATCTAAATGCCTGAACACTATGGTCATAATAATATCCTCTTATTTTTAACGTGATTTGTCAATTTGTATATGCTTAAGCAGTTTTATCGCATCGTCTTTTCTTTTTTTATGCTCATGAACCATGACTGGGTTATCAGATAACTTAAAAACTAACCACATCATTGAACCGCATTTCTCTATAGTATCGCTTATTGCAATATCTTTACCTTCATGCAAATCAAGAATTCCTGGTTCGTGTGAGTGAAACAATTTGTAAATCCAATACTTAGGCGATTTAGGATATGTTTCAAATATTATCTGGCATTGTTTGTCTTGTGATAGCAAGATTCTATGAATTGGATTCCACATATCAAAATCAAAATAGTTATACTTGGAATCATCACTAAGCCAGAATAGCTGAGGCTGTTCTTTTTCTATTTTTTCTGCTGTTTTTTTACTGCTTACTCCATATTTACTCCTTAATCCAAGAAATTTTATTTCTGAACCGTTTGGAAATGCTATCCCTTCTGGACGTGATGGTTTGCCTATAAGCGATATAATAGGCATTGAATTGCTAAGTTTATATCCGAGGATAACTTGTTCCAGATCGTCTAAGATTGTCTTTAAAAGTGTAGAATATTCTTTCATTGCAACAAATACTAAAAATTTCGGTGTGCTAAGGCACAAATTAAAAATATGTAACCAGATAGAAAATGTTGCTCCCGACTTAGGTGTTTTAGAAATACAGAGATTCTCTATTTTTTTATCCCAAGATGAAAAAAGTAATAAATTGTTATCAGAATGTGGTATAAGTAATTCATCAGATTGGAATATCTCATTTAAACTAATAGAATCCGTAATAGTATCTATCCACTGTGCATTCATAAGAGAAGTCACCTTGTTAGCAATATCTAACATACTACAATTTTCCATGATATTGCCTTCTTTGAATTCGGGTAGAAACAATATACAATATGGGATATTCATGTCAGGTGTTGCTTTCCCCTGCCTCGCTAAGTCGAGGATATTATTTAATTCGAACTGTGTATAGGATGCAAACCCTGACAAAAAGAGATGTGCTTCTTGTGCATCTATCGGGCATTTTACAGATTCAGCCATTTCTGTGGCAATACGGACTCCTTCATTGTCATAAATCCTGTCTGTAACAGCATTTAGCCATTGATTGAACGGCATAATCTTACATATAACTGGTGAATTTAAGGCAGATTCTGTTTTAATATCCTCTCGTCTTACTTTATGCAAGGTCATACTTGAGCCGTCATTAGACTCATGCATTCTAAAGAATACAGTTGTCATGTCCTTCGAACAAAAATGTTTGATATTTAGGTCTGCAAGTTCGGACACTTCGCGTGTGATCTCTATGAACTTGTCTGAATCTAATGGGCTACGTCCATCGTAATTTTCATCATGTACAAGGCACATTGCGTATATGTCAGATTTAATATTGCTTATTGTTTTTTCTATGTAGTCTGATGCTTCTTTTTTTGCGTCATCAGGTATGTGTTTTTCAGTTATGTTAAAGATTAGGTTAATGTTGATTGGACAACGACTGGAGGGATTAATGATAGTAGGATTTTTTTGTAGCCATACTTCTATCATTTCATCTATTCCCTTATTTATTAAATCTTTAATCGGAATTTCACTGATCCCATTATCTATTTCTAAATCCCAACTGGGGAAATATACAAATTGTCTACTATGTAATAGGAGCATTGTGTTGATTTGTGGTACAGATGGATTAATAGTATCTAAAACTTCTTTTGAAGTACAGCCGTAAAAGCATAGGTTTTTATGTAAGGGGAAACATAAGTGCAACTCGTTATCGTAAGTTACTGTAAAATTAATGACATCTGGGCAAATAAAAAAATTATCATCGCCTGCAGTAAATATTTTGAATCCAATGTTGCTCCCCATATTTCTAATAATCCCTAAATACTCAAAGTAAAAGACTATATGCATTGGAATAGACTCTACATCGTCCTTATCAGTAATATCTTCAGGTGCTATAATTTTAGCTGCATGAATTATGCCATCTCTTACTGCAGGATCAAAAGCCATCATGTGTGCAATAAAACGCAACATCATTTCTGTTTTGTATTCGTATTCAGCTTGGTTTCTGAATGTCATTTTATTCTCTGAAACAATTTCAGAGAATATGGAGCTCACGATACCATCCAATTGTGATACTTGAGGTTCTATACCCGAAAAATCATCTAAAAATCTGTAAAAATCCTTTTCAACAGCCAGATTTTTTATATGAGCATTACATATTGCTTGACCTGATACAACATTAAGTGCATGGCAATGCTCTGGATTATCCGGTATAGAAAATCCATCTAAATACCATTGTGATCTCCAATGATGTCTTCTTGGACCTTTTTGTTGTTTATTCATTCTCTTTTCCTCACTTTTTAATCAAGAAAAAGCCAATAAATACAAGGGTTTAGAGAGATTTTTCAACTTTTTTCAAATCCCAAAACTACTAATAGCGTAAAAATATTGGTATGCCTTAAACTACTCATAGTGAATCGTTTACTCATCACCACCCAAAAGTCCTAAACGGAATAGAAAGTAGATAAGTGTCAGTAGACTTGTAACTGCTGCTGCGAGATAGGTTAGAAATGCGGCATTGAGCACCTTGTTCGCTTGACGACTTTCCTCAGGGGAAAGCATGCCTGCGCCATCCATAGCAATTCTGGCACGCCGACTCGCATCCCATTCCACAGGCAGTGTTACCAATGAAAACACTACACCTACCGTAAACAGGACCACGCCTAAATACAAGAATGACGGATGAAGGAAAAACCCAACCATTATAAAAATATAGGAAAATATAGAACTGAAGTTTGTTGCTGGAACAAGCGCACTACGCAAGTTAAGCATCGCATATCCCTGTGCATCTTGCATTGCATGCCCTGCTTCATGGCATGCCACCCCTATTGCAGACAGAGACTGGCTTGAATATACATCGCTGGACAGCCGTAATACTTTTTTACGTGGATCATAGTGGTCACTCAACCACCCGCCTGTGTGTTCAATTTTAACATCGCGGATGCCGTTTCTTTCCAACATGAGTGCTGCTGCCTGTGCGCCCGTCATCCGGTTTCGCGAACCGACTTGCGAATATTTTGAAAATGTCGATTTTGTCTTCCATGTCGCATATAAGGATAACAAGAGCCCAGGTGCAATAAATAACCAATAGACCGGGTCAAGTCCTAAAAGCATGATAAACACCTCCAGGTTTCTGTGTTTATATCAATTTGTGAGCAAATTAATGTGTATTATATTATGAAATTATACATGATTTCAGTTGACAATTCAACTGATTTTCTGTGTGAAACTGAAATGGATGTGTAAAGTTTTTGTAGAGGACGGACACATTCCGCTAATTCGCATGCGCGTGTGGCATGCGAATTAGTAGATAAAGAGGAGTAAATCCTTGAAAGGACAAAATTCTAAATAGGGATACCTGAATTTACGTCTATTCTGTTATTTATGAATTATCCCTGCTCACTTCTTTTTGGCAGGCTGTTTTATCTTCACGTCTGCCTTTTCAATGATTGCCATCTCGGTCATCTGAACGATTGCACTCTTAGGACTTACGGCATACCATTTACCATCAACGAGAGTCATAACAGCGTAGTCTCTTTCATTGGCATTAAGGGACTCAGAAAAGTAATCATTAGACAACCAGTTTTGGTATGTGAGAGGTTCGCCGTTGTGCCACTGCCATTCACCCTCTTTTTCAACATGGCTGAGTCCTATCCAATAAAATTCATGCCCGAAAACCGCACCTAACCATGCTTGTTCTTTCGCATTGTTAATCGTGACGAGATGTGCTTTCTCTTTAGTGGCTTGCGCAATAGCATCATCGCGAGTTTTGCAATGAACTCGCTTGTAAGCATGCCCGTTTGTGGGATTTACGATCCATACCTCTTCAGGTTTTCGCCTTGGCAGGTGTTCTTGCGCAGGTGGCGGGTCAGGTTTCTTGGCGATTGTTTCTGTCTTTCGAGGTGGTTTAGGAGCAATCGGATCACTGTGAAATGTAAATGTTAAACCTTCAAGACGTTCTCCTGGTTTAAGGAGTACAGGATCAGGGAGTACAGGATCAGCGTTCGCAATTAATCCCATATATTTCACAGAAAATGTATAAAATGCTGCTTCGTTTTTCTCTTCCAGATAGAAAATAAAGTAACCATCAGCATCTGTTCTTGGATTTTCACCTGTGGATCCGCTACGGTCTCCTTCTTTATAGTGGTATCTAATAGAAACACGTAAGCGCGCATTAGCAAGTGGTGTGCCATCTCTAAATATAACGCGTCCCCGAATCCGCATACGCGGTTTTACTGTAATCAGAACGTTTTCAGTATGTGTTCCGGGTTTGACACCAAATACAATTTTATCAAAGTCACTACGAGGATAGAAGGTTATCCCTTGAATATTGACGGATAAAACTTTAACGTCAGGCTCAAAGTCTTCACTTTCTAATTCATGAATCCCACTTGCGCGGAGCGCAGCTACATCTCTCTTCTCAAGAGCTTTTTTAATTTTCGCTTCTAAATCGTCCGAAATCAATGCTTTTATATTTTTAGAAAGTGAACCGAAATATATAGAGCCTGAAGGTATATCCGTGATGGAAAAGCTCCCATCAAAGGCTGTGCGGGTGTGTCGTGCATCAAAGTAATCACTCGGAAAAAAAAATGGGCCTATTCGAAAACTCTCAGCAGCACGAACAAAGACTGGTAATTCAATGACCGGATTCCCTTTAACGTCAACAACGCGCCCAGATAATGTTGATGTCTGTTTCTGGGCAATGCTGTGTGCAGTAAATCCGATGAAAAGCGCGATTACCGTTATTAGTAGTATAAAAAGCCACATGTTCCATGTTAAACGTTTCATATTTTCTCCTTCGGTGAAGCATAAGACTTATTTCTTCACAGACGTCTGTACTTTTTCAAGGATTGCCGTTCGAGTTTTGAACCAATTTCGACTTCTTGGACCGATATCTTTCCATTTACCATAGCTGAGAATAACGTAATCCTCATGTTTACTGTTATTATCCTCAAGTGCTTCTTTTGCCCAATTGGTATATACGACGGTTTCACCACTCTGCCATTGCCACTGACCTTCCTCGGCAATATCGTTGAGTCCGATAAAGGCATCCGAACCTCCGAAAACCTTTTCCAGCCAATTCTGTTCAGTTTGATCGTTAATTGTGACAAGATAAGCATCTTCTTTGCCAGCTTGAGCGATAGCATCATTGGGATTTTTGCAACCGATTTTTTTGTAGGCGTGTCCATTTTCCGGATTGACGACCCATACCCCGATAGCGTCCAATGTTGAAGAAAAAGATGATCTGGCAGAAATGTCTGGTAAAATTTTCAAGTTAAAGACAAATTCCCGGTTTTGTGCGTTATTTTTTATCAGAATTGACCTCGCCCTCAGTCGCACATATACCACATTTATGATGTAAAATGTTGGACCTTCCACATCTGTGTTACGTATCAAATAATCTCTATGCACATCTGTTGTGTTACGTATCAAAAAATCTTTATGGAGATATAGTTCAAAGTAGCCATTTTCATCTGTACTCACAGAAGTTTCTATACGAGAGCTTTGATTTAAACTCCGCTCCTGGATGTGCAGTTCAACGGTCTTGTTAGTAAGTGGTGTTCCGTCCATCTGGTTTACTGTGCCCCGGATTTTTGGCGAATGCAGAACGGTAACTTTGACGTTTTCAATGTTCTCATCCGGTGTTGTGCTAAACACAATTCCATCCTTTAGGACTCCAAGGGATCCACTTGGATAGAAAAACAATCCCCCAATTTCAACCTTTAACAGGCGGATATCCGGTTTTGGCTTATGATACGGCAATAAAGTTAATAACACGGGTCCTGTGATAGCATCGGTAATGGTGAAACGCCCATCCGAGTCAGTTTCCGCTTGATATTGAGACATATCTATAGGTTCACCATTTTCATCTCTCTGGGTAGGAAACCAAGCACCATCACCATCTTCAACAGGTATGGTTGCTATTTGGATGCCAGATACAATATTCCCTGCCTCATCAACAACGCGACCAGTAACAGGGGAAGATAACTTTGCATCAGAATGCTGACTTGTCCCCTCGCTTTTTTCGGGAGCGTCAACGTTACCGATTTGATTCTGGGCATTAGGATCGGATGGAAGGTTCATCAGGACAGCTGCGTCAACAATGTCTACTGCCATCTCGGATGTTGCGTCAAGGCTGTAGGGTTGCTGAAAACGTGCAAGGTGCTGTGCACCGAGTCCGAGCATGAGTACTACCAAGACAAGGGTTGAAGTGGCAATTACCCACGGCACAATTGGTTTACTTCCTGAAGGCACAACAGGGTCAATCTGTGTTCCAGTTTCTTTAAGGGTTCTGATGATATTCTCGGTTAAGTTCGCTGAGGGTTGGAAACTTCCCAAAGTTTCACGTACCATGTGATCCTCCTTCTGTAAACGTTGACGGGCGCGATAGAGACGGCTTTTCACCGTGTTCAACGATACGCCCAAAAATTCGCTAATCTCTTTAACTGAACTTCCTGCAAGGTAATGGAGTGTTACCACTATTCGTTCGCTTTCCGGTAATTTTTGAAGGAGACGCTTGACAAGGTCAACCCGTTTTTCTGATGCCCGTTCTTCACGTTGTTCGGCAGTATATTCGGAATAAACGTGTTCCTCGAGTTCTATTGCTGGCACAGTTTCCAACGATTGCATATCAGGTGCTTTCTTTTCGAACCAAGTATTGCACAAACGATTTGCGATAACATAGAGCCATCCCGCAAATAGATCGGGATTTTTCAAGGTGCCGAGTTTTCTGTAAGCTCTCAGGAAGGTATCCTGTGTTATCTCTTCAGCGACGTGGAAATCCCCGGTTTTTCGCCAGGCGAGCGCGTGCACCCGTTTTTGATATTTCTCTACAAGGGCGGTAAAAGCGTCCTGGTCACCAGATAACGTGCGTTTAATCAGTTCAAAGTCAGTGTTTTCCATGCGTCTTCTCCCAAAATAGCTATTTCATAATACAAAGACTCTGATTTTAGTTGCAAAGGTTGCATAAAATGAGTAGAAATGGAGGAAAATCTGAATTGAGAACAATTTATGTGTTTGTGAAACGTAATTGATGGGAAAAGTATAGCATGTTTGAGGTTAAAAATGAAGTTTCAGGACTTTCTGAAAAATCAAAACCGATAGTCAACCCCGAAAAATAAATTGACAAAATATAGGTGAGATGATACCATAAAAAAAAATTACTGGCACGCTTGTGTGCCATAAAGGTGAACCCATGAAAATAACAAAATTAGAAACGTTTCTTGTGCAGCCGCGCTGGCTCTTTCTAAAAATCCACACTGATGAAGGATTAGTCGGTCTCGGCGAACCGATATTAGAGGGACGCGCGAAAACATGTGCGCAAGCGGTTGATGAACTTGCCCCTTATCTGATCGGTGAAGACCCAAGACGGGTTGTACATCATTGGCAGGCAATGTATCGCCACGCATTTTATCGAGGCGGTCCCATTCTTACGAGCGCACTAAGTGGTGTTGAACAGGCACTATGGGATTTAGCAGGAAAATCGCTCGGTGTACCCGTTTACCAACTTTTTGGTGGACCAACTCGCGATCGCATTCGGCTGTACAAAGGGGGCGGCGATCCAGAAGGAATTAAAGAATGGATTGACAAAGGGTTCACCGCATTTAAAACGGGTGTTGCAGGTGGTAGACCCGCACGTATCATTGAAAACAAGGCATTTATAGATAGGGCCGTTGAGCATTTTGCTGCACTGCGTGAAGCCGCAGGCACAGAGGTTGACTTGGCAATTGACTTTCACGGTGCAGTAAGCCCACAGACAGCAAAGGTGTTAATTAAGGCGTTGGAACCTTATCAACCGATGTTTGTTGAGGAGCCGATTCAGTGTCAGAATGTGGATACACTCGCTGAAATCGCGCGCAGCACACATTTACCGATTGCCACAGGTGAACGGATTTTCACCAAGTGGGGATTCCGTGAAATCTTGGAAAAACAGGCAGCGTCTATCTTACAACCAGACCTATGTCATGCGGGGGGGATCAATGAAGTACGCATTATCGCTGGGATGGCAGAAGCGTATTATGGCGGTATCGCGCCGCACAATCCGCTCGGACCTATTTCGTTGGCAGCATGTATCCAGTTAGATGCCTCTATTCCGAACTTTGTGATGCAAGAACATACAACCCTCGGTGAAGGGTATCTCAAGAACCCATTTGTTTTCAAAGATGGGTTTGTTGAACTGCCTACCGGTCCAGGCTTAGGCATTGAACTGGACGAAGACGCACTTGAAGATAAAATTGACCACGATTGGAGAAATCCAGAATCTTACCATCCAGATGATGGTTCTGTTGTGGATTGGTAGCAGAAGGTCGCGATTCGGAGATCGCTCCTACAATTTGAAGAAAACATAATATGAAATTTATAATGTTCACAAAACATCTGGAAGGTTTAGAAATTCCAGAAATTATCACTGCATTACAAGCAGTGGGTGTTGAAGGTGCTGACCTTTGTGTTCGTCCCGGTTATCCGGTAAATCCTGAAAATGCGGAGAAAGAATTGCCAGCAGCCGCGAAACAGTTTGCGGAAGCGGGTTTATCTATTCCACTTGTCACAACGCCTGGAGATTTTTTAGACCCCTCTAAAGAAGAGACAGTCCGCGTTTTTGCTGCTGCGGGTGAAGCGGGGGTTGAAAACATCAAGTTAGGATATTGGCATTGGCACGCGGAAGATGGCGGGTACTGGGCGCAGGTTGACGCTATCCGAAAGCAATTGGACGGATTCGCCAAACTCTCCGAACAATACGGACCCCGAACCTGCATTCATAACCATTCGGGAACTTCTATGGGGCTTAACTCATGTGCAGTGATGAACCTCGTTAAAGGATTTGACCCACAACACGTGGGCGTTTTTGCCGATACGGGACACCTATCAATAGTTGGCGAACCGATTAACATGGCACTTGATATAGTCAGATCGCACCTCGCTGTTATCGCTTTCAAAGACCTTGCGCGTTCACCTGGGATGCGTGGTGGTAAAGTTGTTCGCATGGGAAAAGGCTTTGTTGATTGGGAAACAGCACTTGACACGCTCAAAACAATAAAATTCTCGGGGCCTGTCAGCTTTCATAGTGAATACGGCGGTGAACCTGTGGACAGTGTGATTGATCTGGCTCGTGTAGATGTGCGCTTCATTCGCGCTTTGATGGACAAATAAGGAGATAGCATGGGACAATTTCAGTTAGGATTGAATACAAGCACGATTCGTCCTGCCGATTTGATGGATAAAATTCGGATTGCAGGGGAAACTGGCTACACAGCAATTGAGTTGTGGAATAACGATTTATCGGATTATGAAGAGCAGGGCGGTTCACTCGTTGATGTCCGAAAAGCACTTGATGACCATGGACTTTCGGTGCCGACCGTCATTGCCTTGCACGGATGGCTCAACACAACAGGCGCGGAACATCAGAAAGCGATTGAGGATGCGAAAAAACGGATGGCACAAGCTGCCGCTGTCGGTGCAACCTATATCATCTCAAGTCCACCGCGTGAGGTGGCAGACTTGCAGTTAGGCGGTGAGAATTATCGTGAGCTGCTTGAATTAGGTCGTGAATTTGGTGTTAAACCTGCAATGGAATTCCTCGGTTTTGTTGATGGTGTTAATCAAGTCAAACATGCATGGGAAGTGATAGAAGTCGCAGATCATCCGGATAGCACGATTGTGCTTGACCCGTTCCATATCTATCGTGGCGGCGGAGAAATAGAGGATATGGAGGGTATTCCTGGTGAAAAAATCGCAGTGTTCCATTTCAACGATGCACCTGCCGAACCTGCACGTGCAGAACAGACTGATGCGGACAGAGTTTATCCTGGTGATGGTATCCTTGATCTAAAACGGATGATTTCTATTTTGAAAGACGCGAATTATTCGGGTGTTATTTCATTAGAGTTGTTCAATCCGAGTTATTGGGAGGAGGACCCTGCAGAAGTTGCTCAGATTGGATTGGAGAAGATGCAATCTGTGATAGATTCTTGATGTAGTTTTGGTTTAATTACCATTTTATTTAATTTGCTGCTGAGGTTATCTTCAGCGATTATATAACTAAAAGGAGAATACAAATGAAAAATATCTTGACAAAATTAGGTTACATGGCTTTTGGTTGCCTACTAACAGTTATCGGTTACCACTTCGGAAATGTTGATAATAGTAATGTCAATGCACAGGAAAATGCCCCAATCGTTGATGAGGTGCGGTGCCGTAAACTCGTCATCGTCGGTGATGACAATACACCGCGCATTACCTTGGAGACAAACTTCCTTGATCGCGGATGGATAGTGATTTACAATGAAGATGGAGCACAACGAATTACCTTAGGTGTTGATTGGAATGATTATGGAATTGTTGCAGTGCGGGGCAAGGAATCTGGTGGTGTTGCAGCCGAGTTAGGTGTGAGTGATTATGGTGGATTCATGGCACTTTTCAACAAAGTTCTTGACAAACCTGTTCTTCAGGCCGGAGTAACTGATAAAGGTGAAGGGTTCCTTTTTACACGCGACAAAGTCGGTTACCAGACAGGAGGCGTAGGATCAAAAGGAACTTACAAAATCCTAGAAAGAGTTCGTAAATAACAATATAGGACAAATACCTCTAAAGTATTCACAAAGCGGTGTTACTTGTTAATATCGCTTTAGATAACCTTGATTCCCTTTCGGAATCAAAAATTGATAAAGGAGTTTAATTTTGTATAGAAAAATATATGTGTTAGCGTTAATAAGTTTATTTTTGATATGTGTAGTACAAGGAATTGGTTATAGTCAAGAGGTTCCTGTGATCCCTCACGAAGTTATGAGTGCTAGTGAGATGCGGAAAAATGTCCTACCTACTGTAGTGCTAATTAGATCTAAAGATGGGAGCGGTAGTGGAGTCGTTATTCAATCACCCAGTGGTAAGGCATTTGTTCTCACCAATGAGCATGTCACAAATGGCAGTGATCAGGTAGAAGTGTATTTTCTTGCATACGATTTAAACCTAAATGAAATTCGAGACAAGGAGTTTTATTTAGGATATTATAGTACTTTACTCCGCCGCCTGGGCTATGTCACTGATGGTCGCGTCGTAGCGGAGAACAAAGAAGCAGATGTGGCAATAATTCGTCCTGCTGGACTTCCGAAGACAGCTAAACAGTTTCTACTTAAGAATGTTAACGTCTATGATGACATGAAGAAAGGTGATCAAGTTCATTTTTTTGGGCATCCAGCTGATCAAGGACTCTTATGGCAATGGAATGCAGGACATTTCCAAGGATACAATGAAAGAGATTTATTTTATGAAGGTCGGCCGTGGAAAGGAAATAGTGGGGGGCCTGTGCTTAACAAAGATGGTGAGTTAATTGGAATTACCAAATCTATTGACGATGTAACGAAGGCCTGGGCTGTTTCTTTAAAGCCAATAATTGATTTGGTGAGTGACTTGAAAGAATGGTATATATTCTCGATTGCCAATAACACTGAGTCTACCGTAGTTTATGAAGTCAATTGGTCAGAAACCAAAACATGGGAAAGAAAGTCTCTTGATCCAGGTAAATGGTATCCCCACAGCGAACCCACTGATACTCCTGGGGTAATTACACCTAAAATTCGGTACATACCAATCCAGCAGCAAGATCCTCAAGTACCTGTCAACACTGACACCGAAAATACCGAGTTGCAGAGCGAAGATATTCTTGGAAACATAACCTATACTGAACATGAGATTAAAAATGTCAAACGTCAGTTTTTCAGTTCTGACGTTACTGAACGTATCATACCTAAGCTTGATGGCCACAACTATCGATTCGTTGATACAGAATCAAAGAAGATTGAACTTCAAGAACCGAGACAAACAGTTTGGATTGCAAATTATACTACTGATAGGCAGAACTACAAAATTAGATGGTCAGCGAATAGACTTGACGAAGAAAACTATACTCTTGAACCAGGTAAAACGCAACCTCACTGGAACACAAGAACTCAAACTGAGTTATCAGCTGAGTTATCAGCAAATTATCCTAAAATCCAAATCGAATACTATACAATAAATTATGCTAATAATACTAAGTACAGCGGGACCATCGAAAAGTCAATAAAAACAACCATAGAATCTGAATTTTTTCCTATTGATTCCAAAACAGATGGACACATTATGGATATTGGAAACATCAAAAAACCTACATCTACCAAGTATGGCATCGGTTATTACCATTTTCATCTGTCTCCAAAAAATGGAGCATTTGAAATTCGTGATGGATTGCACACCCCTGAAGTATGGTGGAAAAGGAAAAGTAGATTCTTCGTCATCCGGGCCCCGACATGGCTTCTTTTGATCATCAACATTATTTTATATTCTATTATAGGAGTTATTTTGTTTAGGAAAATTTTTCCTGAAAGACATATATTCTCAATTCAAAACAACACTGAGACTACTGCCGACTATCAAATTAAGTGGACTGAGAATAAAGATTGGTCCCAATTTTCTCTTGAGTCTGGTAAGTTATCAAATCACTATTGGACGAGATCATTGAAAAGACTGTCGCCTGATTATCCTAAAGTCCAATTCAATACCACAACTGACGAAAATGCAAAAGCGGTGGAACAGATTTTGGAAACCTATACTCGGCGTTTAGGGCCCAGGGCTATAAAGAAAATCAGTAAAGAAAAACATGCACGCGAGTACCATTTTGAGATTGACTCTGAAACAAAAATGATTAATCTTGTTGATTCGGAAGAAAACGATGAATAGTCTTGAAAGTTTTTGGTATACTTGCACTTGTTTAAAAAAGCATAAGATATCACCAAGGGAGGTGAATCGTATGAAACGAAATTGGAAAGGTGGTCTGTTCAGAATAGTGATCGTTTCTTTTTTTATTGTTATGTTAGTTTATGAATTGGTTACGACAGAGGGTTTGCTCAAGAGTTATCTCTCTTGGAATAACGGTTTTATTTTTGCCCTTAAGATCATAATAATACCTGCAGCCATTGTTTACATTATTTGGTGGGCAATCAATTGGTGTATAAAAGGTTTCAAGGAACCGAAACTAAACATAAACTGGGAAGAAGGTGCATTTCGTCTTGTTATCTTTTTAGGTGCTTTAGTGTTAACCGGTTTTTCCATCTCGATATGGGTACAGACTGGAGACCTGGTACAGGCAATTCTTTTTATAGTAACCTTGATCGTGCCAATTACTATACTTGGCCTGGGTGCATATTGGATTAATAAAGGCATCGAAAAGCCAAAGAAGGATAAACATCACGATGGATACGACGAATAAGCAAGGGAATAATCATTGAATATGCAGAGACTATAGTCACGATATTCGTTCTGTCAAATTCTTATTTGATCAGGGCTTACGCGTTTCCTCTTGATAAGGGGTTAAAGTCCTTATTTTGGTTTTTTAACCCCTAAATCCCCTTGTCAGGGGAACTTTTGAATACATTTATAACATTATTTGGTTAAAACGTTCAGAGGCAGATAGCCGAAAAAACCTTTCAAGCAAACCTCCATCATAACATTATTTGGTTAAAACCCTCTAATTATATTTAATTAAGGAGAACTTTTATGAGAAACTTTACACCATTTTTATTAATAAGTGTGGCAGTGATAATTTGTTTCCTATTCAGTTTGGGATGTGGACCCACAACAGATTATGCCAAAATTTACAACGAGCTGGGACTTGCAAAGGTAAAAATTGAACAATATGAAGATGCAATCACCTATTTTAACACTGCAGTGGAAAGTAAACCTGATTTTGCCGAAGCCTATTACAATCGTGGGAATGCAAAGGTAAAACTGGTAAAGTATCAGGTTAAGATTTTCAACCCTGATTCTCCTGAATCTATACAATCCGGAACCTCTTTTGCTATATACGGACTACACCTCAGTGCCATCACCGATTTTGACACCACTATACGCCTAAAACCCGATCATGTCTATGCCTACTACAGTCGGGGACTGGCAAAGGTAGATATAGGACAATATGAAGGTGCTATCACTGATTTTGAAACCGCATTAAAACTTGCCGAACAAGCAGGTGATACGCAGCTCAAACGCATAGTTATGACGTACCTCAATTCCTTAAAAACGCCTGACAAGATTCTTCGTGTTGGAGATAAACTTCCCCTCTTTACTTCCAATGATGTTGTTTCGAGGGTTAATACCTTGTGGAGTGGTAAACGCATAACAGGCTTCCAAAAGAACGGATGGATAGAACTAAAGAATGGTACCCGTTATGTCTGTGTGAGTCCTGAGGGATGTGAAGTTGCTAATTTCATGATCATTAAGGGAACAATTGAAGTCTATCATAGCAAAAGCAGTAAATAGGGTTTCACAACAAACTTGTCAAAATGGATACTTGTTCAAGTTCGATTTGAAATTAATCTCTGTTCAGTTAGGTTGAATCAAATTTTTACAAGTATATTTTTCTTCCAACACCCATCCCAAAGTTGCCACCGACAAACCCGTCCGTGGCAACTTGATATTTTAATAAATGCCTTGACTTTCCTCGCGTATATGGTATAATAATTTAAAAACATTTTGCATGTATCCTCACCCTCCATCTGAGGATAATTAAAGGAAACACTGAATGACTTATATTGATGGCATATTATCATCGTTGACGCGTATCCAAGATGCGCGGTCTTTACGTGCCTCCTCATGGGATACCACAGGACGCAATAACGATGCATGGAATATTGCGCCCGGTGAAACGCGCGTTCTTGCCGATATTAAAGGTCCAGGGTGTATCAATCATATCTGGATGACACAGCCGAACGGATATCGAAACGTGCTGATTCGGATGTTTTGGGATGATGAAGAACATCCGAGTGTTTTATGTCCGTTGGGCGATTTTTTTGGTCTTGGAAACGAAATCGTTAACTCTTACGATTCCATTCCGTTTTCAGCCTCTACGCACAGCAACAATCAATTTAACACGGGGTGTGCGCTCAACTGCTACTTACAAATGCCATTTAACCGCTCAGCCCGTATTGAACTTGTCAACGAAGGCGACACATCACACCGCCAATACTTTTATGTTGATTATGAGCTCTATCCTACGCCACACGGTGAGGATACTGCATATTTTCACGCACAATTCCATCGTGAAAATCCGTGTGATGGATGGGGACATGAAATTACGGTCAATACAGCAGAAGCAAATATCATCAACGCTGAACGTCTCGCGTGGGATAACAACTATCTTATTTTATCTGCAGAAGGTAGAGGACAGTATATCGGTTGTAACCTCTCTGTCAGCAACTTTCAAGGCACATGGTGGGGTGAAGGCGATGATATGATATGGATTGATGGCTACAAATGGCCTCCCGATTTACACGGCACTGGATCAGAGGACTATCTCAATCAGGCGTGGGGCATGCAACAAAATGCCTTTGCACATAACGGTTCATCTATTCACGAAAACAACACCAGCGGTTATCAGACGTCTTATGTATTTCATCTGGAAAACCCTATCCGTTTTGAGGAGGAGATTCGGGTGACAATTGAACACGGACACGGCAACCATCTGAGCAACGAGACATCCTCTGTTGCCTATTGGTATCAGATAGAACCGCATAAACCGTTTAGTGTGCTACCTGTTGAACAGCGCAAACCGGTGTTGAAAGATGAAGATGGGAATTGGATTATAGACGAGGCAAACCAAACACCATCATCTGACCTTGTTCTTAATGATGAAATGAAACAAAAAAAACAGCAGTGGCAAGAGAAACAATAAATGCCATAATACTGCCTAAATAGACCAGAGGAGATATAAAATGCTGACGTTTTTCCAACATTTTCTTATCGGAAAAATGGAAGAAGAAACACAAAATGACGAGGAGGTCCTTGATCAAGAACAACCGGAGTCTGAACATCAAAACGAAGTTCCTAATCCTGATTCGCCTGAACCTATTGATGAAAACGCGGAATCGGAAACCTCCAATGATGTACAGCCGGAATCTGATTCGGACGCTCCGTCAGAAGATACAGAAACACCTGATTTAGAAGAGACACCTCATCCTGAAGAAATGTCAGAAGAAGTTGTCGTCCTGTCTTACGAAGAAACACCTGAAGTTGATGAGACACCCGCTCCAAGCGAACCGCAAATCTCCTATTCTCTGGGTGAGAGCGAGGAATTGTTCGATTTCGTAGTAATGTTTGAGGAGAGCCAACATTCTGGTGCTGAACACGTATCTGCTAACACGGCAGATACAGCGGGCGGCGTTACAAAACCCGCGCTTTTTGAACACCCATCATCGACCGATTCGGCACGAATTGTTTATGAATTAACCCTTCCTTCAGTTGAAGAGAATGAAAATCTCTACCTACATTTTAGCATCGGTTTAAGGGATGGTGTTGTGTTTGATGATCCGCAAAGGCAACCTGGTGGTGTTAAATTTTCTATTGAAATTGCTGGCGAACAATGTTTTGAAGCCGTTTCAACAGAGTGCCATTGGACCGAAAACGGGGTAGATTTAACCCGCTACGCAGGCGAAAAAGTGGAACTCGTCTTTATCACACAATGTAATGTAGAGGGAAATAGTAGCTTTGCATGGGCATTATGGGGACAACCGAAACTTCTCAAACTTACCCGGACTGAAACCCAGCACGGATTCCCACCAGAAGTCCAGTGCGGACTTGCGATTGCGAAATTGCCTGAAGAACGCACGGCACCGTTTGAATTCAATCGTGAGGGGTGGACACTTGCACATAAAATTGCAGCTGAAATCCACAATCAATTAGAAAACGAACCGATTGACTTAACGCTTTACGCTTCACAACCGAAATTAGAAATCGTAAGCGTGGGTACCACATCAGCGGTCGTTAGTGCAGGAGAAGTATTTGACGTACAATGCACGATCAGAAACGTTGGCCCGGGCCCACTCGGAAAGAATAGTAAAACACGACTCAGCATCAGCGATGTTAAATTACGACGTGGACGATCCACACATTATGTCAAAACACTTGCTCCTGGTGAAACATCAACTTTCGTATGGTGTGCACGTAGTATCCTCCGTTCGACTGCGATTAATTTCAGCGTCTCGCTCAAGTCTCGTCATCTTGAAAGCACAGCAAAGGTGGAGAGTGTCGTTCACATTCGCCCTGCCCTGCCGAAGCTTGAAGCGCAGGTCATTCCAGAACTTCATACCTATATGCACGGCGAACATGTGGTGATAGGAAACAAAAATCTCCGTGTCGTACTTGTCCATAACGGTGAACAATCTCAAGCGAAGAGTCGTAAAACCAGTAAGAATTCAAAAGCAAAATCCAAGTCTGGTTTTGAATATTATGCGATTTTCGTAGCGAAAGGGAATGCCTACCTACAAGTAGCGACCTCCAAAACGGTTGCTGAGGCTACTTACCTATCTAATGATACTGTCCATAACCTAAAATTTATTCCAAACAATGTTCAGTTAGCCGGTAATAGTCTTGGAGAATCCATCGTCCGCATCACAGGTGAACATAAAGATTCGGATGGTGTCACGTGGACACTTCAGTCAAATTTTATCCTCACAGAAGATGCAAAACGTATCAAAACAGCATACCGATTAACAGTTGATGGAGTACGCGAACTTCTTGCTTTCCGAGGCGCAGAAATTTACGCTGGACACAAAAGCACTCGCGAAAAGAAAACTGCAGCACTTTTTCCCGGCCTCGAATTCCTTGAAGGAAACGAACCCTCTTCAAATACACGGGATGCTGCGCCACCGCTCAACAACCGATTGGTACCACATCCCTATAAGATCACTGTGCCGGTGATGGCGGTTGAGGTACAGAAATCGGTTGTCGGGATTACTTGGAATCCATTGCATAGTTGGGATGGTGAAACACAAAATGTCTCTGCTATGTTTGCTTCACCGAATTGGCATCATCAGGAGAGAAACCATTTAATGGGGCTTTTTGTTCCGACTGTACCAGAATGGGTAGAGGAAAATACACTTGTTGCTGAAACCCCTTACCGACTAACACCAGAACAACCTCTCACAATTGATTGTGAGATTATTGCTGATGGAAATGCCTCTATCTTAGATGCTATTTCGCATTGGACATCCGCGTATGGCACGCCCGAACCGCTGGAATCCCCTCGGCCTGATGAAGAGCAAGTCCTGCTCTCGCGGCACGGTTTCATGCATACTGTCTGGGATGAAGAGGCAAGACAATCCAGGCACTGCGTTGATTGGGCTTCCCAGAACGAACCTGGATTTGCTACTTTACTTTGGTACGACTACCTTGTAACAAAATCTGAAGATGTTAAAGAACGGGTCAAAGAAATAGCAGAAAAAACGATTGCTGATACAGATGCAGGTAGTTTGGCAGCACGAGGATCGTGCCACATACTCAGCGGAGAGTTTCCGTTCTATTACGGACATTTGGATGCTGCTTTAGGATACTATGAAGCTGAAGTGCAACCCATAATTGAGGCTCAGACAGAGGATGGCAGTTGGGGTTTTCAACCGACTTCTGAGAAGACAGAGAAACTTGGGAAACCTGGGGATGTTGTTCTTGGTACGTGTGCAGCAAACGCGTTGAAACTCTTAAAACATGCACGTATCACAGGCAACAGCACCTCCTTTGAAGCAGGTAAAAAAGCGCTCTCGTTCATGGATCGTTTTTCGGTGCCACGTGGTGCGCAGGCATGGGAGTGTCCGCTGTATGAACCGGATCTCCTTGCTGCAGCGCATGCAATCGGCGCTTATGTGGAGGCACACGAAATCACAGGCAATAAAACATATTTGAGACGCGCCGAATATTGGGCAGAAACAGGACTGCCATTCCTATACCATTGGCATCTCCCTGACCGCCCCGGGATGCAATTTGCTTCTATACCAGTTTTCGGCACAACCTTCTATACCCATCCCTGGTTTGGTGTCCCGGTGCAGTGGAACGGTTTGGTGTATGCCTACTATTTGCAGCGCCTAAATCAGCATACGCGCGATGAAAGGTGGCTTAAGATTGCCGAGGGCATTACGATAAGTGCCATGTATCAACAGTGGACAGACGGTGAACTGAAAGGCACTTATCCTGATGGGTTTTACGGGTTTTGCACTGAAGGTAAAGGGCCACATCTCAATCCTGAAGATATTATGGTCAATGTCTATACACTCCGCGGACTTGATCCAGGTGTTAAAACCGCAATCGCAGATTCAATCCATTTAAGCTCTGGTGCAACCCCCGAAGACGTGACCACATCCCGTAACGGTGAACTAAAGTGGTCACTTAACTATGCGGAAAATGAAATAAGTCATACATTGATTACCGGCTATGAACAAATCCCATCTCTCATCCGTGTGCAAACTGCAGAGAGCAATGGCGATAGAGATGATTCTCCTTATGATATTCCGCAAGTCGATTCTCTTGAAGATGTCACATCCGGATGGCGTTACATTGAAGAAAAAGACGCTATCCTGATAAAACAGGTACACATTACTGCTGATATGCAGTTTCAATTGCTTAAAAATGTTGAATAAATTACCGAAATTCTGTAAAGTGTCTAAAGCATGTTGAATTAGAATGGAAACGAAGCTACCATTCTTAAAAATTTGGAAACTTTCGTATACATTTAAACTTTTTGCAAATGGGACCTGCTGGTCCCAATGGGAGGAACCATGAAAGCGCAAAGAATTGTATCAGCAACATTCTGTTTAGTTATGGTATCACTCTGTGTCTTTGCTATATTTACGACAACTACTATGGCGCAAGACGATGGTGCTGCCGCAGAAGAAACCCCACTGATAAACTTTAAAGCCCTCGGAGTTCTTATTATTGAAGGGATTATCTTTAGCATTGTGGGATTAGTTGTTTTAATGGTCGGGTATAAGGTTTTTGATATGGCAACGCCTTATGATCTCAACAAACAAATTGCGGAAGAGAACAACGTCGCCGCTGGTATTGCCGTTGCCGGTGTCCTTGTCTCACTCGGTATTATTGTTGCTGCCGCTATGAAGGGGTAGCTTATTCGTTATAACTGCAAGTTGAAAATGCATGGGCGGGGTTTCGACTCCGCCTTTTTCGAATTACAAAGAGGTCCCTTATGTCTGAAACGGTTTATTTGTCGGAGCAGGATGTAAGTCCAGATCAAATCCAGGAATGGGTGGAGACCTTCCACCGTGATGGATGCCTATTCCTTCAAAATGTGTTGACACCCGATCACTGTGCAGAACTTCGGCAGGATTTAGAGTGGTCACTTAAAAACAATCCGAATGGCTTGAATAGCGGCACCTTCGAATCTACCATGCATCTATGTCACCGCATGTTCGAACATAGCAAGGCAAACCTCAGGTTGTTTGACATCGAACCGATCGTCTCGTTTGCTGAAGCTCTGATTGCAGGAGAATGTCACGTAATTCACAACAACTCCTTCCAAACACGTCCTGGGGGCGGTATAACGTCATGGCATCAAGACGATTCACCTCACTACCTTGTCACAGATGGTGAACCACCAAAAAACGTAAAACTTCCTGTACTGCTTTTTACCGCTAACTACTACCTCACGGATGTCATCGAGATTGAACATGGTGGGACAGAGGTTGTTCCCGGCTCACATCTTTTCGGTGCTTCACCCCCTAATCCGATAGCGGGAACGGAGTGGGAAGAAAAGGTACAATACAATCTCGGCAAAGCGGGAAGCGTCATTATGTTCAACAATCAGGTATGGCATCGGGGCGGTCCGAATCAGAGTCAACGCACCCGATACATTACACAAATAACTTACGCGCGTCGATTGGTTGGTCATAAATTCTACCCGTTCATGAATTATAATATGCCAGAATCTGTTTATCGGGACGCAAACCCGCGGTTGCGGCGATTGTTAGGGTTTCTCAATCATGGTGCGTACGGGTAGGGCATTCATACATACTGGATTGGATGTAAGAATGAAAGCAATCGCGTTTTCAGAACAAGGTGAGGTGGAGGTGTTGCGGTATCAAGAAGTCGCCGAACCGATCCTTGGTCCAAATGAAATCCTCGTCAAAGTTATAACGTGTGCTGTTAACTACCTCGATATTCACGCGCGGCGCAACCGCCCTGAGATAAAACAGAAACTTGAAGAAACTGGCACACCTCACATTTTAGGCTCTGACATTGCAGGTGAAATAGCCGAAATTTCTGGAGAACATCCTGAACTTGCTATCGGGGATCGTGTGCTGCTCGCGCCGTGTATTCCATGCGGTGTCTGCCCCGACTGCATCAACGGTTACGAAAATCTATGTGACACACAACAGCTGCTCGGATTCCAAACTGACGGTGGTTATGCCGAGTTCGTTAAAGCACCCGCTAAAAACGCAATTCGGATATCGGATCCGCTGTCCTTCATTGAGGCGGCAGCGTTGCCGATTGCTTATTTGACGGCATGGCATATGCTCATCACGCGCGCACAACTCCGAGCAGGTGAAGATGTCCTAATACTTGGCGCGGGAGGCAGTGTTGGCAGTGCAGGTTTACAAATCGCTAAACTTGTCGGGGCACGCATTTTTGCTACTGCAAGCACTGACGAAAAATTAGCACGCGCCAAACAATTTGGTGCAGATGTTACCATAAACTACACTGATATAGATTTCTCAGAGGTCATATTGGAAGAAACAAACGGGCGTGGTGTTGATGTTGTTCTGGAACATGTGGGTGCTGCGACATGGGAACAGAGTATTAGCAGTCTGACGAAAAATGGCAGACTCGTGTCTTGCGGTGTGACGACAGGCAACATCGGGGAAATTAACATCCGCAAAATGTATCAAAAACAACTTACCATCATGGGTTCTGCGTTAGGCACGCCAAAAGAACTCCGCACCCTTGTCCGCCTTGCAGAACAGCGACGGTTAATCCCCATCATTGATCGGACACTGCCTTTAGCCCAAGCAGCTGAAGCACATCAACTGCTGGAGTCACGTAAGAACTTTGGAAAAGTGTGTCTGCTCCCCTGAACTTATAGTAAACCTATAATTATTACACACTACGAATCAACACTGAATACGCGTCCGGTATTCAGCCAAATCAACACTGAATACGCGTCCGGTATTCTGCATTGATTAGAAAGTTGTTCATCGCTGAGGTTGTGTCGCCGACACAGTTCCGCTTGTGAACTTTCACCCGTAAGTGCCTCAAGAACAACTTCGGCTTTAAACTCGGGGTGAAGTTTCTTCGTTTTCGTTTCGCCATCGGATACTCCTTTCCAGTAAATGGATATTATACCGCAATCTTGTCTTAGAGAGTGACCCGAATTTCCGATGGCAGTACAATATCAGATTAGCGTCAGAATATCAAATTTTGCCTTCTGGCAAAGTCCTATGGTATCAATAAAAGAAGATACCCAAAATACTTGACAAAAACACAAAAACCTTTTAGAATTCAGAAAAAAATCGGACTGGAGTCAAGAATGAAACTTGCAATATGCAATGAAATGTTTGAAAATTGGAAAATAGAAGATGTGTTCACTTATGCCGCTGAACTTGGGTATGATGCGGTTGAAATTGCACCATTTACATTGGCAGACTCGGTTTTGGACATCAGTGAAACAGAACGGACGCGCATCCGCAAAGCCGCTAAAGATGCAAACATAGAGATCGCAGGACTTCACTGGTTACTCGTTTCACCACCAGGGCTCTATATCAACCATCCAGACGCAGAAATTCGAAACGAAACGCGGGATTATTTACTTGCACTCATCGAACTCTGTGCAGATTTAGATGGGCAGATACTGGTTTTCGGGTCACCGCAGCAACGGAACGTCATGGAACCGCTTAGCTTTGAACAAGCATGGGGCTATGCGCAAGATACTTTCGCTGCAGGAGCAGAACTGGCTGGGGAAAGAGGAGTCACTTTGTGCATGGAACCGTTGTCAAGCGATCAAACTAACTTTATTTCCCACCCTGACAAAGCGGTTGAAATGGTTAATGCCGTGAACCATCCCAATTTCCAGATGATTTTAGATGTCTGTAGTACTGCAAAAGAAGGGTTAGACATGCCGACACAGATTCGCAACTGCTCCAAACACGTTGCACATTTCCATTCCAACGATGACAACGGTTATCTCCCCGGTTCTGGCAACGTAGACTACCCACCAATTATTGAAGCATTGAAAGAAATGAATTACAGCGGTTATGTCTCAACAGAGGTTTTCGATTTCAAACCCGATCCGAAGACAATCGCAAAACAGAGTATTGACTTTTTAAATTCCTTACTATGATATCCGAATTCAGCGAATGCTATAACGCTTATAGCAAACTCAGAACAGAAATGGGGCGTTGGCTTAAACAGAGCATGCTGCTTGACCCGCCCGGTCCAAACAACGGCGGCGAGGATGAGGCAAACTACGCCCTTGCGTGGTTTCCACACTATTTAATCACTGGCGACCCAACCGTTTTGCAACACTTTGACATGCTTAAAGCAGCACTCTTCGGTTGGATAGAACGTGACTGTGTGCATGGATATGAACCGAAGGCGGAAGCACATCACGGACCAGAACCTTTTCTGCTTTTCTTACCCCGTTATATTGGGATAAAGCCTGATGATACTGAGGCAATTGCCCTTTTAACAGATGCTGCAGAACATATTGGGAATTGGGTGCCAGAAATACCGCCCTGGTACGATTATGAGCGAGATACGTTTATCGGCTACAATATCGGCACGCAATTTGTAGAAAATGATGAGAAGAATGCTTATGAACTCGCAGAGCACTTCCGTTTTATCCATATCGCTTTGGCAGCATATAGCGTTACAGGTGAAAAGCGATATGTAGAGTGGGCATTGCGATATGGACGAAAACGGGCTGAGCGGATCATCGCTGCGCCGGATCCGATGCCGCTGCTCTGGGATTTGAATGAAAATGGTCTCAGCGAGGCAGAAGTCGACGCAAAAAATTTGCATCGACTTGTTGCAAGTTCGCATCATATTCCCGGAGATCCGTTGGCAGGAATTGAGAACCTACTGGCGTCTGGTGCGATTTATGCGTTGGGTGACCTTTACCTCTTGTCTGGCGAAGAGATTTTCCAGACAGCAGCAAAACGTATTGTTGAACCGCTTGTTACATCGCTTAACGATCCCTACAATGACCCCGCAGCCGCAGCACTCAGTTATTACCGATGGACTTTCAACGATACCTGTTTTGATGGTGCCATTACTGAAGGTTTACAAGCGCTTCCATCAACTTCACCTGAATTGTTGGCACTCGTTTTTCCACAAGAAACGCGCCGCCGAGAATCCGGTGTAGGAAAACGATCGGATATGGCGTATTGGGGAGAATGGTCGGATGACGGTTCAGTTAAACCTATTCAAGAACCGTCAACAGCGACGTTAACACTCGCCTATCAAATAACAGGTGAAGTTGCTTATGCTGTAAGAGCGTTACGGAATGCCGCCACACGTCTGAATATGGCACATCGTGTGCTGCGCGGCGGAAGGGAACATGCAGATATGGGGGGTGCAGTTTGCTCCGTTGCTGCAGGGCACGGACGCAATTGGGGACAAGGTGCAGTGACCGCGTGCTACGGACCTTTACTTCTCGGCACTCGTGAGATTTTGGGTAAGGTTGCGCCGTTCATAGCCATCAAAAACGCGGATGGACAAAATCAGATACCATCAACACTTCTCTCCCTGGTCCGCCCTATTATTGGCGCTGATGACAAAGCAGAAGTGATCTTTTACAACAGTGGTGATTTATCTCTCAAATTTTTGTGGCAGCCACAAAAATACACTAATGCATCAGGTAAGAACATTGAAGAGAGTTCGTGGTACGAGGAGACACTTGAGGTAGACGAGATTCAAAAACGGACTTTGTAAGAAAGATCTTACGCAAATAATTCTGGAATGTTCCTGATTAATTTTCGTAATTCTGTGCAACAAGTACCAAATCCAGAATATTAACTGTCCCGTCATTGTTTACATCTCCCTCCGCATCCTCCTGACCAAACTGAGAAACTACAAAGACAAGGTCTGATATATTGACAACACCATCCCCCGTAACATCATAGAGTAGGTTGGAGTTTACCAATTCATAGACAATATCCTGAGTATTTTCAAATTTCACAGGACCAAAGTTTGGTGCAAGCCATTGGTAAGCAGTTCCGCGTGTTACTCCTAAAGTGGTCGTAGATACTGTCTCTATCCTGATCTTTAGACAGTTTTCAAACGTTCCTGCTGGTGTTACAACATCTTCTACGGCTGCGACTTTGTTAGTGCTTGTGAATGTAACAGGTCCCACTAAGTCCACCTCTGAATCAGCGGTAAACTCCCACGAGTCTCCGACTGCTAAAGACAATGGATAGAAAAGAGCAGGTGGATATAATACGGCAGTTGCAACACCAAATACTGAACCGAGTTCCACTTCAATTTTATAGAGTTTTATTCCGTCTTCATCAAAATCTATAAGATACTTTTCGGTTATGATTGAATTCGTTCCTAAGGTTTCAGTTGTAATTTTGAGTAGTGCAAGGTCTATACCGTTAATGGACTCATCAGATGTTTCAACAGTGTAAGTTAGCCGTTCAGCCTTATCTTCACTTTCCATAACCCATATATTGCCAAGAGTTGTCGGATAATAATTTTGTGCTGCCATAACAGTGAAACTAAAGGTAAGTATCACTGTCAAAAGAGTCACCAATAAGGTCCTTTTAAACATTTAATCCTCCCTCGTAAAATTGCTCAAAGTTATCCATGAACACCGATGTGTTTTGTAAAAAAGGAAACGCCTTGATTTAGCCATCTCAGTACAATCTGTGAAGTTAACCGGATTGCTTTTAAAATCAAGGCGTTTCACTCAACAATTTTGCAGCTACGCTTACTTAAGAATTACCATTCGGCGGGTAGCAGAAAATTTATCTGTTTGGAGAGTATAGAAATAGATACCGCTCGCAACATGTTCCCCTGAGTTATTCTTGCCATCCCAATACGCTGCAGTTGAGGTCGTCAGGTATGAACCAGTCGACTTGTGGCCTAAGTTTAACGTCCGAATCACCCTACCAGAAACATTATAAATCTGAATTGTTACGTTGGAATCACGACTCAACTGATAAGGTATCCACGTCTCTGGATTGAACGGATTCGGGAAGTTTTGACCGAGAACCGTTTCCTTGGGCCGTACGTCTCCGACACGCATCTGTACACTCATATATGCATTGTGAATATCCGTAGCAGTTACAGTGCGTTGGAAGGGACCAGACACAATAGCGCCGCGTTTGTCAAGGAGGGCAACCTCAAGTTTATCACCAACTTCAATTACGCTCTTGCGATTTAGATCTGCCCATACGGCAGAGACGTGTTCTTTGTCGCTGGCAACTTTCTCAGTCGTAACAACTCCTGTTCGAAGATTTTTGGCAACCACAGTATAAGAGGTACCGGTCTCTTTACTCTGCAAGTTGCTTGTGACCACAAATGCCCACGCGTTCTTAGCAGTAGATACTTTAGGTGCAGCCGCTGCGTCATCAGGTTGCTTTTGCCATGCTGTGCCAGCAAATGTAATAACGCCAGCAGGGGTATTCACAATATAGCCGCTGCTACCATCAATTCCAAAACCGTCACCTTCTTCAGCAGCTGAATAGCCGACGAAACTCTGTTTTGAGGCATCTAATTTGATGACAACTGTTGAGCTCAACATTGTAGCAAGTGATTTTGCAGTATAAGGTTCTGCTGGCATCAGTGGGATAGAGATCATGTTTAATCCTGACTCAAGGGTAATATCAAAACTACTGGTTTTGATCGGCGTTATAGGTTCTTCCGGCGTTTCGGTTTCTGTAGGTGTTTCCACTGCGGGTTCTTCTGGCGTTTCAGGTTCCGCAGGTGTTTCCTGGACTAAGTTATAACTCTGCAATTCATACACAATACCTTGATCGTTCTCATATTTGACAGGGCCGACATCAGGTGCTAACCATTGGTAAGAATCGGTCCGGATAGTTGCGAGTGCCGTGGCAGATTTTCTCTGTATCTCGAGTTTGACACAGTTTTCAAATGTTCCCGCCGGGGTTTCAAGTTCCTCAGAATCTACAACTGTTATAGTACTTGTAGTTGTTGCTGTACCAACCAGATCGAGTTCTGCGACCGTCACGACGTCCCATGTACGTCCAACTGGTAGATCTGCCGGGAAGAAAAGTGCAGGCGGATCAAGGGTCGCCGCTGCAATACCAAACGCGCCTTCTTCTGTCCTTATCCGGTGCAGTTTTAGATCTCCGTTATCATCAGAAATAAAATATAAATCGGTATCAACTGTGTCCGTGCCGAGTGTTTCAGTAACGATTCTCAGGACAATAATTCCTGCATCCGCATCATTATCGGATTCCTCTATAGAATAGGTGCGCCTTTCAGCACCATCCTGACTTAGAAAAACCCAGGTATTACCGACAGTCGTCGGATAATAATCCTGTGCTGTGACTGTAAGCGCGAAACTACATATAAGGCTTAATACTAAGATCAGTTTCAGCCAAGACATAGGTTTAGTAATTTTCATAATTCATATCTCCTTTTCAGATATACAATTTGAGTGATGTTAGAAGGGTAACATCATATCAGTAAAATTTTTGTTGATATGATGTATAAATACGAGTGGGAGTTCCTGGTTAGAAGACTCATGTTGTGCGTTTGAACGAATTTCATCCTGTTCCGATATGTATCGATAGCCTAACCACATTCCGATTGCCATAAACAGAATGCCGATGCCGATCACAACTAATACCACTTTCCAAGTTACCATATTGACTTTTCCAAATGCTGCATGATAGTAGTCACGTTATTTTACTAAACTTTTGAACACTGTTCAACGTAATTATTGAAATTTTGTGCAATAATCACCTAAATTCAAGATATAGACAAGTCCATCGTTATGTACATCCAATTATTCTGTATAGCTTATCTAATAATAGTTACTTTAATAGTTACTGTAGTCCTACCTTTATCATTTTCAGCAAAAAGCGTTATCGTGCCGATGATAGGTGCATCGCCAAAGATTCCAGCAACCCAAAGATCTTGTTTCCTTTCCAAGTTTGTGGCCAAACCAGTACCATCCCCAGGCGGAACAATTCCTCCAGTTACGGTAACTATTCCTAAATTGTGCACTTCCGACACATAATCTTCAACATTTTCCAATATCTTGGCATTGAGTATTCCACCCAGCCGCGAACCAGTAACTTGAAATTCAAGAGATGGCAATTGCCATAAGGGCGGATTCTGTGCAGGACTAACAGGAGGGGCGGATATTTTGAAGCTAATTATCTCATAGACAACCCCCTCATTACCCTCAAATTTGACAGGTCCGATATCAGGTGCTAACCACTGATAAGATGTTGTTGGATCAATATTTATAGCGCCACCCGCAGCAGAAGTTTTCAATACTAACTCAATTTTAGCGCAATTCTTAAATGTTCCTGCTGGTGTAACAACGTCCTCAAATCCAACTATTTCTAAATCGGTGGTGCTTTTTATAGGTATTCCGAGAAGTTCCGCATCTGCAACTATTTTCCACTTGTCTCCTTGCACTAATTTTTTAGGAAAAAAAGTAACAGGTGTTGGAAAATCAGCTTTTACAGCACCATAGGGGGCTTGCTCAAGGACGGTTTTATGGAGTTTGATTCCTTCATCGTCAGTTGTCAAAAAGTACTCGTCTGTGTCAATAACCTTATTAGTGCTAAGATTCTCGGTTTCAATTTTCAAAAGAACAAATTCTTGATCTGCAATGTCTTCAGGGTTCTCAAGTGAATAAGTGCGTCTTTCCTTGCCATCGGTGCTCTCTAAAACCCATTCATTACCTATAGTAGCGGGATAATAATTCTGTGCTGATGTTGTAGAAACAAAGTTACAGATAAGACCTAACACGAAAAGAAACTTTAGCAGATTCCGAAATACAGTTGTTTTCATTATTTAAACCTCTTTACTTTTTCCATCATAGGGCTATTTATAGTAGACTTTGAAATTAAAGATGCACATTTTTTGTAGGAGCGATCTCCGAATCGCGACGAAACTCACTGATAGTCGGGAATCGGAGTTCCCTCCTACAACCCAGAATGTCCTGTTAATTCTAAAGTTCACTATAGTTTTCCATTTTTTCGATCGATTTTGTTCCCTCAGGCCTGGTAGGTGCGGTTTCCTAACCGAACCGGAACCTTGAAAAAAGCGCGAAACCTGATAAATCCTTAAAACTAAATGCCCCTGACCTACCTTGTATCTAAAATTAAGAAGCGGCGTGATCTACAGCCATAGAATAGGATAGATACCTATTTTTTCTTCAGGCACCCCAAACCGTTGTTAACTTATCTGTACGGTCAACAGCGAGGCCTGTAGTAGATTGATAATTGCGCATGATTTCTGCTTTAGTTAGGGGACGATCGTAAATGCGGACTTCATCAATAATCCCGTTGAAAAAGCCTTCGGCTCTACCACGGTTATTTCCTGCGCCAAGATACACAGGTTCAGAGAATGGCACATATTTGTACTGAGCCTTCGGAACTAATGGAATAAACTGTGAAATCCGATTCAGTGTTCCATCTATAAAAAGCGCGCGTTGCCTCCATTCTGTACCGTTTTCATCTACATGCTCATTCGTATAGACGAGGTGATGCCATTCGCCATCTGAAATCGGAAATTCGCCCCTAAGAAAGGAAAGTGCACACCCACCTTTATTTTTGAAAAGAGATGCTAAATAAAGTTGAATGAAATCCTCTGCAGAAATAATCCGAGGCCCAAAAGGATCATTCTTAAGATCCTCGGCATCAGCCATCCTTCTGTTAATATCTATTCCCCAAATCATCTTTCCCGAATTATCGCAGCCACGGCCTATAGTTTTGAAAATTGTTGTCCATGTTTCTTTGTAATCCGTTTTAATCCACACTTCAACCGTGGAAAAATCGAGTTTAGCACCAAAATCGTCAAGAGTCGTTAGGTTCACATAATCCTTGATACCATCAAATTTAAGTGCATCTTTCAGGCGTCCGTTGACAATCGTTGGGCTTCCTACAATTGTTGCATTGTTTTCGCCCCAAACATCTTTGACAGTGTTCCCAATAATGTCCTCATGATCAAAGGTCCAGTAACTCACAAGTCCATCGGTTACGATATTCTCTGCGTCTGTAATGCCACACAACCCGGCGATAATCACAGGGAGCATCAGAACATTCATGAGTGTTTTCATGATGATTTACCTCCAGCGAATATAGCAAGAAGGGTTCTAACTAATATTATTACAGGAATGGGTGGAAACCTTCTTAAACACGTCACGCCGCAATCAATGAGAAAAATATACCCCAATTTTCAAACAGAGGTCAAGATATAGCACCTTTATAACAGAGTCATTCAGTTTTCGGTTTTTTAATAGTAAAGCTAAGAAATGAATACACACTTTCGCCCTTCCGCGGTAGGCACAGTTTCCCAACCGTGCTGGTGCAAAGTGTTTCATTAATTCTAAGATCCACCATAAGCATTTGCCCGAAAGATCGCGAGTGCAGCCCGCTCCTATAGTAAGTATTAGAACAATCAGAGATCTCTCCTAAAAGAGAACTGAATGGCTCTGTTTCCATTGTGCCAAATGTTGACTTTTTACAGAATACGTGTGATAATGTTCACAGGTTACCAGAGCTATTCAATTTCCAACTTCTTTCAAAGGTCTCTTCCTATCCGAGCGACCGTGTCAAAAATATTAAGAAAAACCCAACAATTGAATGGCTTTGCACATGTTATAACATTCATAATAGATTTTCAAGCAAAAAGAGTGTAAAACAAATTTCGAATAGCGTTTGCACTCAAAATAATAAAAATTGGCAAAGGAGAAATATAGATGCGGTTGAAAGGACGCGTTGCGATTGTAACAGGGGGTGGCGGAGGCATCGGGAAAGCGACTTGTCTCGCGTTTGCACGAGAAGGAGCGAATATCGTTATCCCTGAAATAAATATGGCGAATGCTGAGGCGGTATCAAAAGAGATAACCGAACTTAATAGGCAATGCGTAGTAATTGAAACAGATGTTGCCGATGGTGAGTCTGTAAATGCGATGGTAAACAAGACGCTTAAAGCGTTTGGGCGAATTGATATTTTAGTAAACAACGCTGGTATTTTCAGTTATACCCGGATAGACGCATGCACCGAAGCTGAATGGGATAGGATGATGGCTGTGAACCTCAAAGGGCCTTTTCTCTGTTCACAAGCTGTAATGGACACGATGAAATCACAAAAGTTTGGGCGCATCATCAATCTCGGTTCGTTAGCAGGACAGGTCGGAGGTTTGGTAGCATCTGCCCCTTATTCCGCTTCAAAAGCAGGTGTGATGTGTCTGACAAAATCGTTTGCGAGGGTTTTAGGAGAGTACGGCATTACGGTCAACTCTATTGCACCAGGGATCGCAGCAACAGAGATGGCAAAAAACCATCCGGATATGACAGACCAAATTCCACTTGGACGCGTCGCAGATCCTTCAGAGGTTGCGAATGTTATCCTTTTCCTTGCTTCGGAAGAAGGGCAGTACATCACCGGTGCCACACTTGATGTTAATGGCGGCATCCGAATGGCATAACAAATTTGAAAAGGAAATCGAGTATGGAATATAAGACACTTGGACAGGCAGGTGTTAAAGTATCATCACTCTGCCTTGGCACGATGATGTTTGGTGGGCCAACAAATGAAAAGGATTCTATCCGTATTATCCACAGTGCAATGGATGCGGGGATCAACTTCCTTGATACTGCAAACGTCTATAACGGAGGTGAATCTGAACGAGTCATCGGGAAAGCAGTTAAGGAAAATCGAGAAAAATGGGTCATTGCCACGAAAGTTCACGGGTCAATGGGAGATGATGTTAATCAGAGTGGTTCTCATCGATTTCATATCATGTCTGCGGTTGAAGCGAGTCTTGAACGTCTTGGCACCGACCATATTGATGTTTATTATCTACATCGTTGGGACGCATCTACGCGAATTGCGGAGTCTTTACGGGCACTTGACGATTGTGTGCGGCAAGGAAAAGTCCGTTACATTGCTTGTTCCAACTTTGAGGCGTGGCGCGTTTGTGAAGCACTCTGGACAAGTAAAGAACAGGGATTAGAGGAATTTGTTTGTGTTCAACCACTTTATAACATTGTTAATCGTGATATTGAGGTAGAACTACTTCCGTTTTGCCAGAAGTACGGTGTCGGTGTAGTGCCTTATAGTCCATTGGCACGTGGGGTGTTGTCAGGTAAATATTTGCCCGGGAAAAAGCCTCCTAAAGGGTCAAGGGCAGCGCGTCAGGATAGACGGATATTACAGACTGAACTTCGCGAAGAGAGTTTTGAAGTGGCACAAAAGTTGACACCTTTAGCAGACGCACACGGTAAGACACTAACACAATTTGCATTAGCATGGGTGTTAGCCAATCCTACCGTTACGTCTGTCATCATCGGACCGCGTACAATGGAACAGTTAGAGGATAACCTGGGTTGTTTAGATTGTACCATCACAGAAGATGACGAAACGGCAATTAACGCGTTAGTGCCGCCGGGGGAACATACTGGTAAAGGGTATAATGACCCCGCGTATCCAGTTCTTGGGAGAAGATATTTTTGAGTATCCGAACCGCCTTTTTCTGTTCGTTCTATCTAACCTACAAACCTTACAAACTCGGTGCGGTTAGGAAACCGCACTTACCAGTTTGTGTGGTGTCAAGTGTGACGCGGTTTTTTCTTAAATTGACAGTTATGGGTTCACACTGTTTATCCCCACATTTCAAGTCCCAGCAATTTTTTTCCAAGTTCGGTTAATTCAGCGGTTTGACCCGATTGATGCTCTTTCTCGGCACGTTCGCCACCAAAACCTGCCATCCGATTTTTCCACCCGTTTATACGGCGTTCTCGTGCCTCTTGATTTGCTTCACCTGTTGGTGTCATAGTGATATATTGCGCAACGCGCGGCATGTCAGCAGTATTGATACCCGCACTATGTGGCAAAGCACTATGCCAAATTATCAGATCCCCTGCTTTCGCTGGGACAGGAATCATGCCTAACGCCTCTAAATTCTGTTGGCGTGGATCAGCATCTTCTGGAAGACTCTTTATCCACTCCTCAATTTTGTTGTGGAATCCAGGCACACAAGTGAATGCACCTTGGTTCGCAGCGGTATCTGTCAGGTAAAGCACACCTTGCACATGGAAGCGGATAGGGAGGTCTATGGACATATCCCAATGAAGTCCAACGCTTGTCCGTTCATATTTGCCGGGGACATTGGGCGGACTCATGCTGGCACGGTCAAAACTGACCCACAGTTTCTCTGTTCCCCATATTTCTGCGAAAGCCTGATACACACGCGGGAACTGACGGGTTGCCCATAAAGCCGGATGTTGATAGATTTCTACCATAATCCCACGAAGTGGGTCGGGATACCAACTCTCTGGAGAATCCGCATCCATCTCAAGGAAATCCCAAACTGCCTTTGCTGCATCCTGGATTAACGCTGCCGGTGCAGCATCAGGAATAACGACATAACCTTTTTCTTCCCAAAACGCTAAGTCCTCTTTACTTAATATTGCCATTTGTCTGCTCCTTTCATAGTGGAAACCATAAATTACTTGGACATGACGGTAGATTCGGTTTCCTAACCGAACTTGTCTCCATCGTGCGGTTAGAAACCGCACCTACCTAAGGAGTGTGAACATATTTTTGGTTTCACTATAATGCTTATAGTTGTGAAAAAATCAATTCTATTAAGCCATGCGGCGTAAAAACGCTGATAGAAATATAATTATCAGGCCCAAAATAATGACGATGTTCAACCACGGTGCAGGTCTTTTCTGAAATGCCTCAAAAACAGGATACGGGAACGTTAAAAAAATTGCAAGGGTATATATCAGAAAAACGATAAAGAATTTGATACCTAATACGAGTATGTAAAGTGAGTAATCTACATCAACAGATTCTGCAGCAGACATACGGGCAGTTCTAAAGAAGGTAATAACATTATATAATCCTGATATAAGTACAGTCAACAAGGCAGGCCAGACTACTCCACTGAAGCGTCTGAGTGCCGATGAAATTAAGATATTTGGATCGGGGCGACGGTTGGCAATTGGAATGAGAACAACACGGAAAAAGAAAAAACCGCCTATTAGTAAGACGACAGAACCGACATGCACCCATTGGACCAAAGGTTTGAGGAATATTATCAAGATTCTAAAGAAAGGCAGAATGTTATCAGCTATCAGAGAGATATATTTCCCGAACACTGATAACTGATAACCAAAAACTATATTTGTGGATTACACTGCTGGCTTTCCACCGACTGGACTGAAACATGAACGCGATTGCTTGCAGGCGTTAGGAGATACAAATTGGTCGTCAGGACCGACCACCTGCATCGTGCAATTGCACCAATAGTGTGTTCCCGGATTTTCTTCAACAAGGTTTTGCAAGTTGCCACCAGGAATGTAGATTGCCTTCGTCCGAAGGTCTTGGCATATCGGACGATTAAAAATTGGAAGCGTTTTTCCCTCTAACATATTCTTCCTCCTCTAACTTACTGCCATCATTGCAGTGCGACTGATGAGGTTTTGGGTTAAGGTCACTTTGTATGCATTATCGTTTAAGGGTTGTGCATCCTTCACTGCTTCAGCGCCTGCTTTCAGGCTGACCGATTCATTGATCATCTTACCTGTAAGAGTAGTTTCAGCTTCTGCGGAACGCCATGGTGCTGGCGCTACACCACCGAGAACGACGTTGGCTGTTTGACATGTCTTTCCCATCATCTCAAAGACACCCGCAACGCTCGCCAATGCAAAGTCGGGGGCGCCTTTTTCTCGAGCTTTCAAATAAAAACTCTTTGTATTCGGTTTAGGCTGTGGCACCTGAACTTCAACAACGATTTCATTCGGTTGAAGCACATTCTCCCGAAACGGATTTGCCGCTGGCAAGGTAAAAAATTCCTCAACCTTCAATGTTTTTTCACCTTCTGGACCGGCAATTTTAAGAGATGCGTTGAGAGCGATCAATGCTGGCGCAATGTCGGAGGGGTGTACAATGTAGACCGGATCCCCGCCAAGGATAGCATGATATTTGCTTAAACCATCAACGGCATAACAGATGTCTCCACCTTTCTTTAGACAGTTGACAGTTTCATCTCGGTAATACCAGCACCGAGGACGTTGGCAGAGATTACCGCCAAGTGTGCCCACATTCCGAATCTGTGGTGTCGCTACGGATGCCGCTGCTTGTGCAAGCACGGTATAGTGTTGCTGAATCGTCCGGTGCTTCGCAATATCGGCGACAGTGGCTAATGCACCGATTTTTAAGCCGGATGCATTCGCAGATATACTATCCATTCCAGGCAACGTTTTGAGATTAATCAACGTTTTGGGGGTTTCAATGTACTCTTTGAGTTCACTGAGCAGGTCAGTTCCACCTGCTATCATCATTACTTCACCCCATCCGCTGTCACTCAATAGTGAGGTAACCTGTTTAAGACTGCTCGCATTAACGTAACTAAATTTATCCATTGTGGACCTCCTTATGCCTTCTTCTCAGCAAGTGCGGTGAGGACTTTATCCGGTGTTATCGGCAGTTCCCGAATTCGGACACCAATCGCATTGTAAACGGCATTGGCAATTGCACCGAGTGTCGGAATACACGGCGGTTCACCGACACCTGTAACCTTGCGGTGCGTATCAAAAACGATTGACTTGATTTCAGGTATCTCAAAAGTGCCAGGCACTTTGTAATCCTCAAGGTTAGCGTTGAGCATCCGTCCTGTTTGTGGGTCCATGATACGTTCTTCAAGGAGCGTCTGCCCTAATCCCATGATGACGCCGCCATTGATCTGACTTTCCGTTGTTAATCGGTTAATGGCTAATCCGCAATCTTGGACAGCGACGATTTTAAGCACTTCAACGTGACCTGTTTGGGTATCAACTTCAACTTCAGCAAACTGAGTACCTGCGACACCGCCTTGTCGGAGTTCTGGATTCCAATTTCCGCCTTCGCTAATGCTTTCCACTCCGAGTAGACCTGTAGCCTGACGCCACGTAACCGTCTTTGTCCTGTCAGAAGCGACATAGATAGTGCCGGCTCCGACACGTAGATCATCCACTGGCGCCTGCAGTAAAGGCGCAACGTGTTCAAACAACTTCTGTTTCGCTGCTGCCGCTGCGGTTTTAATAACCGGTGCAACAGATGCAGTCGTTTGGCTGCCACCACTACCGCCAGAAGGCAGTCCGGGCCCGCTATCACCAATTTTTACTGAAATATCGGTGGGTGAAAGTCCCAACTCTTCTGCGACGATAATAGCGATGGCTGTCCGAATGCCGGTGCCTATGTCTTGTGTACCAGTAACCGCTTCAACGGTGCCGTCAGGATTGATAGTAATACGCGCTTGCGTGCCTCTACCGCCGCCGCCACCCCATTGACCGCTACCGACACCCATACCGCGCTTTTTAACACCCGTTCCAGAACCGGGGACACTGTTGCGGCGATGCCATCCAATTTCCTGTGCACCGAGGGTATATTGTGCTTGTCGCACCTCACTTGAGTCATTAATACGCCGGAATTCCAGCGGATTCATTCCCAGTTTTTCTGCCAGTTCATCTATCAACGAATCCATTGCAAAAGCACCTTGCGGGTGTCCTGGTGCACGCATGGCACGTTGACTACCGGCATTAACTGCAACGTTAAAACGCTCAGTTCGCCTATTCGGAACATGGTAAACATAAGGTCCAGTGAAACCGGCGCCACCACCGGTACCACCCGTACCGTAGCCACGCATGTCGTAAGCGATAAGCCGTCCGTCACGAGTTGCCCCCGCCTTTACATGCTGCGTCATTGAGGGTCTGTTCCCTGCTACGAGATGTTCAGCTTTTCGGGTCAACATTAATTTGACCGGTCTTCCGGCCATACGGGACAACCGCGCTGCAGCAAGACCTTCTGTACCAGCGCTGAATTTGCTTCCAAAACCACCACCCATGTGTTCAGTGATGACTCTAACCTGGTTCGCGGGTAGTTGGAGATTCCTTGCGAGGTCATTACGCACTCCAAAAACCGCTTGTGTAGATGCCCAAACGGTTAGGTTCTGTTCATCTGTCCACTCAACAACATTACCGTGCGTCTCCAAACAGACATGCGTTTGGACCGGTGTATGATAGGTGGCTTCTACTGTAACAGCAGCCTCAGCGAATCCCGCTTCCACATCACCATCTTCGTTTTTGCCGGGGTTACTCTGGTTTGCCTTCCAGTCATCCCGAATTTGCGGTGCGCCTTCTGCCATCGCATCCGCTTCCGTAACGACGAAAGGTAATTCTTCTAATTCAACATAAATCAACCGTAATGCGTCTTTAGCAATATCGTCAGTTTCTGCGGCAACCGCGGCGATCTCTTGTCCTTGATAGCGGATTTTCCTACCGACTTCAATTAATGGAATAATCGCTTTGACACCGGGCAATTCTTCAGCTCGGGTTAGATCAAGATCCGTCACGTTTGCATGCGCAACTTCAGATCGTAGAATACGTCCGTAGAGCATTCCGGGTCTATTGATGTCAAAGGTATACTTTGCTTTTCCTGTAACTTTTTCCTTACCGGACAAACGGGCAATCCGCTTGCCAATAAGCCGAGACTGGCTCGCTTCTCCCCATGATGCCATCTGTTTTCTCCTTTTCAATACATAACACGTTCACAGACTACAAACCCTATGAAGGGTTACTTAGTCGAAACTACATCTTCTCTGAAGCGGTTTCGACTGCGTCGAATATGAACGGATAGGTGCCGCAACGACAAGTATTGCCCGATAAGCTATCCTTAATCTCTGCGATCGTAGGTTTTTGGTTTTCGTTCAAGAGTGCCACTGATGAGACAATGAAACCGGGAGTACAGAACCCACACATCATTGCGTCGTGCTGGATAAATGCCTCTTGCACCGGATGCAGGTCATCACCGTTTGCAATGCCTTCTACGGTCGTAATCTGTTTGCTTTGCGCATCCATTGCAAGCATCATACACGCGTATACCGCTTTTCCATCAGCCAGAACAGTACATCCACCGCACTCGCCTCTGTCACAGATAAGCTTAGCACCAGTCAAATCAACACTGTTTCCACCTGTATCAATTCCATCGCGCAAGACTGTCAACAGTGTAGTGCGTGCTTCAACTTCAATCTCATATAGTTTCTCATTGATGTTCAACTGAATTTTCGCTGTGGAGGCTGCTCCATCGGTTTGCGCCTCTGCGGTTTCCGAATCACCGACTAAGATTGCTGGCGCAACGGTTGCAGCAACGGTTCCAGTGCCTACGCCCTTCAAAAAACTCCGTCGCGAAATATTCGTGCCCTGTTTTTTCTCTTTCTCTTTATCTGACATGCTTTCCCTCCTTTGCTGGTATGTATCTAAATAACAAAGTAAACAAATATATAAAGCCTATACTCTTTGACTCAACGCAGATGAAAAGTCTATATTCTTCAATTTTTAGTAGAATATATCACGTTTCACTTTTTTTATCAAGTGAAAATTGTAAATAATTGAGTGGAAATTAATTTCGAAATAGGGTAACATATTTAACATATTGATTCGTCTAAAAGAAAGTTTGTTTATCGACCTTACCAAATCAAAATGCAGTGGATGTCTCAATAACATCTTGAAAATCATCACAATATTTCACAACCGTGATGGCAAACAGATATAATTATTTTCAATTATTCAAGTAAAGGAGTTACGATGGCTGAAAATACTTTTGAAATTACCGACGATACGTTTGAAGGGATGGTGCTTACATCTGATACACCTGTCGTTGTTGACTTTTGGGCAGAGTGGTGCGGTCCGTGCAAAATGATTGCTCCGATTTTGGAGGAACTTGCCGCTGAAAACGCGGACACTTTTAAAGTTGGGAAAGTCAACGTGGATGACAACCGTCAAACAGCAATGAAATATAGTGTGCGAAGTATTCCGACACTACTTGTTTTCAAAGATGGAGAGGTGGCGGATCAGATTGTCGGCGCGATGCCCAAAGAGGCGCTCAAGAAGAAAATTTTAGATGCGCTTTAATTTATCTCCTCTATGTGGAAGCGACTAAGCCGGAGCATGTGCCGCTTCGGCAGGCTTCTACGGATTTCGTTGCGTCAGAAACCTGCAGTCTACTTCTCGTATCAGAGCATCATGTTTTGGCAATTTGTCTACAACGCGTTTGCACTACCTATTATATTCATTAGTTTTTACCTTGCGGGGTGTTGCAATCGCAAAATTCGGGAAGGTATCATCGGACGGAGACAAATATTTGATAGGTTGACTGACCAACTCCGTAACGCGCGAAATTTAAAGAAAACAGCATGGTTTCATTTTACTTCTGTCGGCGAATTTGAGCAAGTAAAACCGCTGATTGAAGCAATTTATGCAGATGTCCGAATTGTTTTAACTTTCTTCTCTCCTTCGGTTGCGCCGAATGTTGCATCCTATCAGTACGTTGACGCAGCCGTTTTTCTTCCCTTTGACACACCTCGCAACGTAGAACGTTTAATACACCTTATTAAACCTACGTGTCTGATTTTTTCGAGATATGATATTTGGCCCAACCTCGTTTGGAAAGCATCTAAACAAGATATTCCTATCACTGTTATTGCTGGAACACTGCATGCTGGCTCGAAACGTCTTGGTGGATTCGCAAGGTCCTTTTTCAGAAGTGTGCATCGATGTATTACGTTACATTGTGTGATTTCGGAAGCGGATGCCGCTCGATTTCAACAACTCTGCCGTTCAGAACATCAGGTTGTTGTCACTGGCGATACCCGCTATGAACAGGTGGACAAGCGAGCACTTGCGGTTGAACCTAACGCTGAATTTTTCCCCGGACAAACGACTTTAAACCGCCCTATCCTCATTGCTGGTAGCACTTATGCAGATGATGAGAAGGTCCTATTGGAGGCGTACCAGACGCTTCGTGAAGATATACCTGAGTGTTTTCCACACTTAGTTTTAGTCCCACACGAACCGACACCTAAGCGAATAACAGAAATTCAAGCAGAATTGAATAAGCGAAAATTGACACATCGTTGTTTCTCAGAACTTAATAGCGAAGCAAATTTGGAAGAGATAGATATTCTTATCATTGATGCAGTAGGGCTTTTAGCAAAGTTGTATCAGTTAGCAGATATTGCATTTGTTGGGGGGAGTTTTCACGGTAGCGTTCACAATGTGATGGAACCTGCAGCAATGGCGAAACCGGTATTGTTTGGCCCCACTATCCAGAATTCTTATGAAGCATCTTTGTTGCTGGAGAGAGGCGCGGCGAAAATAGCACATACCCCACGGCAAATGGCAGATATACTCATAGAATGGCTACATGACGAAGAAAAACAAACAAAGGTTGGAAATATTGGAAAACAATTAATTGAGGAAAACCTTGGCGCGGTGGAACGGACTTTGGCATATTTACGGGAATATGTGTAAAATGTTATGAGCAGCTTAACTTATCAGGAACATGATCCTCAACATTTTCAACGAGGTGGAACGGTTGCCGCTTCCGATTGTGTCTGGTAACGAATTGTTAACACTGGACGCAAATTTTCATCTGCACTCTCTTTTGAAGTGAAAATGATAGGCACACTACCATCGCGAAGAGCAAAAAGATAACCGTAGTTGTAATCAGGATTTTTTACCCAAAAGCGGACAGCATCGGTAATTAAATCACCTTTAAAAAAATAACGTTTTCCTGCCTCTTGAATCTTAAAAGCACCATCAATTCGATGTGCGACATCCTCAGAACCGTTATAATCACTCTCATTATCACCATCTATACCTGCTAACATGGCTTGTGCAGGCGATTTATTCCATGGAAGATTACGGTGTAATGCACTATTATAGGTAAGTTCGTTCTCTTTTGCACGATCCGAAGTGCCCCTGCCTTCACGCCACGGAAGTAGAACTCGACGGAGAATAACGGTTTGAGCAATATTTGAATCAGATTGTTGCACGTGTAGGCTTATTGATGCCTCTAGGACCTGTTTCGGTTCACGGATACCCATATCTTCGAATGCATCAAATAGGTCAAAAGCTACAAAGAAGACAGTTCCCGTTGGATTACATAAGAGGGTTGGCTCAGCACCAACGTTGTTGTTTCGTGTCTTACGATCTTTATTGACAATCAGACTGGTATCCTGCAAACCACCAGAAAATGTTACTGAGTTTCCAGTACCAAAAGTTATTTTGTTCTCGGCAGGCAGTGTTATGTCTATCTCTGTTTGAGAATTTTGCATTGTGAGGCGATAAGTTTTTCCTATCTCTAACGGAGAAGTAATTAACAGAACACGATTCAGACGATCATCAAGCCACACGAATTCTATTTTTATATTTGGCGCAATCTGATAGATTTCAGCGTTTTCAACAGTTTCTGTTTGCAGCTTGCCACCAAATTGAAGTTGAATCGCTGTTTGCGAAAGCGGGATAGCCTTTAATAATTTTGGCAGATCATCTGCCGGTTGACTATTTGAAACCGAAAACATAAGACAGAGAATGCATGCAATAGTTATGTAGTTCTTCACATTAAACCTCCAAAACCAAATCTATTTTATATCCATTGTAATAAAAACTGCATTAAGAACCTCCCGCTCCTGCTGTCCAGAAGGCTTATTGATAACTTCATCATTAACCACAAAAGTACTAGAGGATCCACCATCAAGATTGATCGCTTCTGTTGCACCAAGTTCAATGAGGATACCAGCAAGTTCGTAGAGTGTTAAGCCGGTGCTATACTTGGGTTGCCTCCCGTCAGCGACAACTAAAAACAGAGTATTAGCATTGTAACCGAGTGCGGTTCGCGGTTCATGGCTTAGGTTTAGTTCTTGGCTACGTTTGCCGGGAGTATGCTTTTTTTCTTTAAGGTGCATATCCACCAGTTTCTGATTTATTTTCCCATTTTTGAGGAGACGAAGTCGTCCACCAATGGCATGGCGGACTCTATTCCACTCAGGCGGTGAAAGGGAGACTGTAATTTTACCATTTGCACCAGGATTAAATTGGGAAACACCGGTATCCTTTATCCGAGAACTAATCCAGAGAACGGCACTGTCTTTGGAAATAGGACTATTTCCATCGTTTGAGACCTTTTCTACCTGATAGGGATGTGCGTAGTTTGGTGTTAAAGGGAATGGTAGCCCACTCAGTAGGACCTCTTTGCCTCTACGGCGGTTTGTCCGTGTCGATTCGCCGAGGCGTGGTGTGTAAAGCGTTACCTGACATCCATCCAGTCGGCGCTGATTTATGCATCCGAGAGGCAGCGTGTACGTCCCTATCTGGATGCTTGCTTTCATTTGCACAGGAGTGCTTAAGAATTCACCGGATTCAGTTACACCGAAGCATGCTTCAGTATCCGTTGGTTGTGTGATGAGTTCACCGTCTTGGATATGCAGGTTTTCCAAAACACCACCGTAACCTCTTATATCACCGAGGACACCGAAACCACCGTTAACTGCCACGACAACGCGCCGATCACCACGTTGCGAGCGGCGTTTTGCCATAGAACGCACAGTCTCTTTTCCAAGAACCTGTGATTTTCCGAGGGCAACCTCAAAGTGTAGTGTCGGATTATCCCGTGACATCTCGGCAACATAGATGACACACGTTTCAACATCCCAATCGTAACGGTAAACATTGAGTCCATCCGACAAATCAGAAAAGAGTTGAGTCTTCGTTCCATCTGCTTGTGACAAGGTGCTAATTAGACACAGTAATAGTATGATAGCGCACAATCGCATTCTTACTCCTTTGAACGACAAATATCAACGGCAAAATAGGTAATCGGTTGTTCTATTGGTGGGTGCAGTTTTTTGACGGTAAGCTGGACGGTATCTATCGGGAATTGTTTTAAAATCCCTGTTGTTATTGTTTCTGCGAGTGCCTCAATTAGTTGAAACGATTGTTGTGTGCCAATATCGACTATAAGATCAACAACTCTCGCGTAATCAATCGTATCTTCAAGCGTATCGGTTCTGCCAGCGTTCACAAGAGAGCAACGCAATGTCGCATCAATTTCGTAATGTCCGCCGACCTGCCGCTCCGCTTCAGGCACGCCGTGGTGACCGTGAAATCGTATGCCTTTTATAATAATACTGTCCATGTTTGACTACAGTGTTGAATCCAACTCACGCACTTATGACGCTTTTTTCTGGTAGTCTGTGATGAGTTTTGCCAACGCGCGCAAGGCATTGTTGACTGATTTCGCATCGGGAAACATCTTGGCTACATCTTCATCAAGCCGAATCAGATTCCTCTCTGCGTAGTATCTCTCAGCATATTTTTCCCCGAATTCCTGTACTGAAATCATATTCATCAAGCATATCCGGATCATGTTGATCTGATGTTGGCGGATTCATAGGTTTTTCTTTCATAAAATGTTGCTTTTCGATCAGAAATGATGCGAATGGCATCACCTATCTCAGTTATTTAAGTATTACATATTTAATCAAAAAAGTCAAAGTCCTTTTGAGAACTTCTAGAGCCATTCAGTTCTCGTGTTCTTCTTAACATTTTGGACATGGTCGCGAGCTGGAGCTCGTTCCTACAGAAAGAGGTTTTTAAAAAGAAATTATTGGAAAATTGAATAGCTTTGGAGAACTGCACACATGCATTGACTCTATCCCGTTGTTATGATATACTCTTAGAAATCAAATTTGATCTGGAAATAAGACAGCGAAGGAGTGCTAATGAAGGTTACAGTCAAATACTTTGCCGTATGCCACGAGATGTTAGATAGATCTGAAGAGGAGATGGAGCTTCCTGAAGGTGCTACCGTCCAAACGATTTTGAAACGACTTGAAGAAGAGTGGCCCGAAATTGCTGAGTTTTACGAAGTGATGCAAATGTCTGTCAATTGGGAGTACGCCACCGAAAACACCGAACTTACTGAAGGCGATGAAGTTGCATTGATTCCGCCAGTAACTGGAGGGTGTGATGTTTAAGATAACCACTGAAGTCATTACAGGTGCAGAGGTTCGGGAAGCTGTGGAGGCACCGGATGCAGGGGCGGTGGTTCTGTTTTTCGGCACCGTTCGGAATAACACAGATGGCAGACCGACAAAATACCTTGAATACGAGGCATACCCACCGATGGCAGAAAAGAAGATGGCAGAAATAGCAGAGGAAATATCGGATAAATGGGGTATCCATCACGTTGCGATGATGCATCGCGTGGGAAGGTTGGAGATTGGTGAAGTGAGTGTTGCTGTAGCAGTCGCCTCCCCGCATCGAAAAGACGGGTTTGAAGCGTGCCAATATGCAATGAATCGCCTTAAACAGATTGTCCCTATCTGGAAGCGCGAGGTATGGGCAGACGGTGAGGCTGAATGGGTGAAACCGGATGCTGTCTTTTTTAAAAATCTGCCAGAAAGAACTTAACTTGACTATTCAACGAAGATTAGACGAAACGCAAAACCTATCCACAAACTGACTAAAGATACTGCTTCCCTTCTCAAATTGGTCTAATGCCATCCATTCATCAACGGTATGTGCCTGTAGAATACTCCCTGGACCTATAATAACCGTTTCCATGTGTTTGGAGAAAACCGCTGCATCGGTACTGTATGCCACGGTATGTGGTTTCGTATCTCCGGTGATTTCAAGTGCTGCTTGAATAATATCAGCATAAGGTGGCGTACGCACAGGACCGGCATTGATAAATAGGTCAAACGCCAACCCGTATTTTTCCGCAGCATCGCGCCCACGATCTATCCACACCTGCGGATCATCACCAGGCATCGGACGGTAGTTAATAGTACACACACTTCGCGGGGCGGTAATATTCGCGGTACACTCTCCATCGCTGATGGTGATATTCCAATCTGTGAAAGGTGGCGTGAATTCAGAATTGTAATATTGCGTATCAGTTGTCAATTCCTGATGGACTTCTCGCATTTCCGAAAGGAACGGAATGAGTTTAAGGTTCGCATTATCGCCTTCACCTGTGCTACTATGTGCTGCGCGCCCGTGTGCAGTGACGGAAAACCTAACTGCACCTTTGTGAGCATAAACAGCTTTTAACTCAGTCGGTTCACCAACAACCCCGTATTGCGGAAATCCGTGCTGTTTAAACATCTCGGATTTTTCTGCAACAGCGCGTGCTCCGAAGTAGCCTACCTCTTCATCAGCAGTGATCACCACATAGAGCGGGGCATGTAAGTCAGAAGCATCGTACCGAGATGCTACTTCAATCATACAGGCAACGCTCCCTTTCATATCGCAGCTGCCGCGTCCATACATCTTGTCGCCGACAATCCGTGCTTCAAATGGGTTTTCTGACCAACCAATGGCAGGCACAGTGTCTATATGTCCGAGAAGTGCCAATCCCCGTTCACTTGTATTGCGTCCCTTTCTACCAATCAGATTTACTTTCAACGTACCCGCTGGATCGTTATATTCAACCCGCTCCACTTCACACCCGACAGATTCCAACGTATCGGTCAGGAAATCCATTACCTCAACGTTGCTTTTAGGGCTTACTGTATCATATCCGATAAGTGTTTTGGTCAATTCTATTGCATTCATAGTTTTCTATTTTACAGAAAACTGTGAAGTTTGTCAATTTCTTTTTTTCTAAATTTCGGTGCTTCTGATTTTTCTTGACAGTTATTAAACTTTTTACTATACTTCAGATGTTGGGACGACAACATATCGCCTGCTTACTACTGTTATACCCAAGTAAGTTTTATAGTAAAATTCATAATTATTTGGACACTGTGAATCAACGCCAAATACGCTTATGGTATTTGGCGGGTTCGGTTTTCTAACTGAACCTACCGGGGAGTGTGCACATATTTTTAGGTTTCACTATAAAGAATATATTTTCAAATTTTGTAATTCACCGTATTAGATCTCTTACTTTTGTATCGCTTTGATAAAAACAGAATCGCAATTAGAATTATATTTATCAGAACCAACAACTGAGGTAATATCGGCAATTGCTTCTTTAGAAGGAGATATCCTTATTCTTGGTGTTGGCGGGAAGATGGGACCATCGCTTGCAAGGCTTGCAAAACGTGCTATTGATTGTGCTGGCGTTGCTAAAAAGGTTATCGGTGTATCCCGTTTTACAACCCCTGGTATACAGGAATCCCTGCATGAAGTTGGAGTTGAAACAATTATCGCGGACCTGCTTTCGGAAAACAGCCTGCAAAATCTACCCGATATTCAAAATGTGATTTTTATGGCAGGCAGGAAGTTCGGTTCAACCGGGAACGAGGATTTGACTTGGGCATTAAACACTTATATGCCGGGGCGTGTTGCAGAAAAATTTAGAGATTCTCGAGTGGTTGTTTTTTCAACAGGCAATGTCTATCCGTTGACACCTATTTCACATGGCGGTGCGACAGAAAGTTCTACCGTTGCACCAATAGGTGAATATGCTCAATCGTGTCTTGGCAGGGAGCGGGTATGTTGCTATTTCTCCGCACAATTCGGAACACCGATGGCAATTCTCCGACTGAATTACGCAATTGAACTCCGATATGGAATATTACTTGATATAGCAGAAAAAGTTTACACAGGAAAACCAATTTCTCTTGAGATGGGAAATGCGAATGTAATATGGCAAAGGGATGCGAACGCTATAGCATTACGTTCTTTTGCACACTGCCAAAGTCCACCTATGATCTTAAACGTGACAGGGCCGGAGACTGTTTCTGTCCGATATTTAGCGATGTGTTTTGGGAAAATTTTCAATAAGCCTATCCATTTTGAGGATGTGGAGGCAGAAACGGCACTGCTGAGCAATGCTTCGCTATGTCATCAGTTGTTTGGGTATCCGTGCGTGTCTTTAGGTCAAATGATTAAGTGGGTGGCAGAATGGGTTCGGATAGGCGGAGCAACACTGCAAAAGCCAACCCATTTTGAGGTGCGCGATGGTAGATTTTGATATACCAAATGCAAATAAAGTATTGACAAAAAATGTGAATTCAATTAAGATAATAATTGACAACGATGTTTGGACAGCATAACCGAAATTGCAGCGTAGTCCTACTATGCTATCAACAGAACCCTCACTTTTACAATATCAACAATGAGGCAACTTAAAAGTCCAATAAATTAATTTCACCATAAATGTGGATAACAAACAGATAGCACATATTTTGTGCTAATTCAATATAAGGAGATGTTTTATGCGTTACAATATGTTAGTTTTTAGTATGCTTTTTGTAGTCGGTTTATTATTGGCAAATAGTATCAGTTACAGTTATGATCGTGCGATTGAGGCTGAGGCGGCAGATGTTATTGAACCCCCGATGGTAATTGCTGAAGATGCAGCTGCATCTGGAGGAAAATACGTCTGGGTGGAAGGAGAACCCGCAAGTAGCGAGACAGATCATCAAGGATGGGTAGAATTCGTAATCGACATTCCTGAAGCAGGAAAATACGCGTTGTGGGCTAAAGTCATAGCATGGGATGGTAATAGTGATTCATTCTGGGTAACATGGCAACCCGCTGATCCAGATGAAAACGCACAACAGACACAAAACAAACAGTTTAGATGGAGTGTAGTTCATGGTAATGACTGGCACTGGGACCGCATCAACCACTGGTTAGATGAAGGAACTTTTGACAGAGAGTGGGATTTACCTGCTGGGGAAACAACGCTACGTATCGCTGGCCGAGAGGACGCAACGAAGTTGGATGTTGTCTTTATCACCGACAATCTCTCGGCAGATGAGGCGGAAGTTAATCCTCGAGACCCTGGCCCCGAGGATGTAACCCCTGTTGAACCGCGAGAAAAACTCGCAACAACGTGGGGAAAACTCAAAGCGCAAAGATAGTTCTACTTTGTTTAATCTCTTTGATTGAATGGATTAAATTCTTGTTTAGATAGGGATAATCTTTTGCAACATCTCTATCTAAACCCAATCTATTTTGAATAGAAAGGAGTTTATGATGAAATACGGTATATTTTTTATGGTTGTACTTACAGTGCTTTTATTTACTACTGTTGGATTTACAGCTGATGTTGAGATTGCACTTGAAGCTGAATTAGCGAATGTACTCCAAGCCCCAATGGAAATTGCTGATGATGAACAAGCTTCTGATGGTAAATACGTCTGGGTGGAAGGAGAACCTGCAGGTCACGAGAGAGATCATCAAGGATGGGTAGAATTCATAATCAACATTCCAGAAGCAGGAAAATACGCATTATGGGGTCATGTTATTGCGTGGGATGGCAACAGTGATTCATTCTGGGTAACATGGCAACCGGCCGATCCAAATGAAAACGCCCAGCAAACGCAAAACAAACAGTTCAGATGGAGTGTAGTTCATGGTAATAACTGGCACTGGGACCGCATCAACCATTGGTTAGATGAAGGAACCTTTGACAGAGAATGGGAATTTGATGAACCTGGAGAAACAGTGTTGCGTATCGGTGGCCGAGAAGATGCCACAAAATTAGATGCCGTTTTTGTTACTTCAGATACGGATGCCGTTGCAGCTGGACAGGCAAACGTCCGCCTTCCAACAGATGCAGATAGGAAGTTGCAGGTTGAAGGGTTAGCGGTCGATGCAAAGGGTAAAGTGACAACCACCTGGGGTTCGCTGAAAAAGGCTTATAAGTAAGAGAAAATGGACTCTCTGATAGTCTTGTTCTATGAGGTAAAAGTCCTTGTCCTATGAACTCCACGCCTTGAGATACTTGATTGAGGAAAAAGGCTTTATGAGTCTTTTTCCTTATAAAGCGGTTGTTTAGAAAAAAATAGGAATGCTCACGGTAATAATGAACGTCCCACCGGTCGAATCCTCGTTCAAACTGGACGATACGTTCAGGAGGACCGAGTTGTGTCTGTATATTTTTCGATGCATTTTTATCACGCTTAACAAGCGTGTGTGTCAGATATGCAACTCCTGATAGAATTCCAGCAAGAGCAAGTTTCCCCCTAAGTTTAACCGAAAAACCCTCCGCAGCTAAACTCAAATTCAAAATTAAACACGTAATTAGGATAAAACAAAGCAATTTTTTTATATTCATACTAAAATTTGGCAAAAATTTAGCGTTTTTGTGTGTTACCCTTGACAAAAAAAGAATTTATGGGTATCCTAATAAGAATAAAGAAGACTTGCTAAAATGGGTTTATAGCATTTACCCATTTATTAGTAATAGTTTGGAGCGTGATTAGCATGCATCCTACGGGAAAAACTCCCCAAGTGGAAAATGCGCTGAACGGTAGTGAGGAACTTACGTTTGAAGATGTTAAAAACGAATTATACAATCGACATCACCCGAGTTTAACATCTCTTGATATAGAGGTACATGCCAAAACCATACATAAGATAAGAACGTTGAAACAAAAGCATGATGTTGTGATGTTAGGTCACAACTACATGGAGCCGTTAGTTTTTGGATTATCCGACAAAGAGGAACAAGGGGACTCACTGGGACTGAGTATGTTCGCTGCGAAAACGGAAGCACCTTACCTCATCTTTAACGGTGTGCCGTTTATGGCAGAGACGGCAAAAATTTTGAGTCCAAACAAAACTGTATTAGTTGCAGATAAGACCGCTGGGTGTTCACTTGCCGATAACTTCGGTGCTGAAGATGTCCGGAAACTGAAAGAGCTTTACCCCGGTGCCCCAGTAATGATTTATGTCAACAGTTATGCGGACGCGAAAGCGGAATCCGACATCTGTTGTACGTCTGCGAATGCTGCACACATTGCTAAGTCCATGCCTGGAGACACGCTAATTTTCGTTCCTGATATCTTCTTTGCACAAAATTTGGAAGAAGAATTGAAGGGTGAGAAAAATGTCGTTTACCCCGGCAAAGACAATACGGCACGCGGTGCAGTTTGTGAAGTTCACGAAAGATTTACACTTTCCGATTTGATTGCGATACGCGAATCATTTGAGATTCCGAAAGGACACCCGAAGCGAAAATTATACGCCCACTGGGAATGTCGACCAAATGTCCTGAAAGAAGCCGATTTCTACGGTAGCACCAGCCAAATAATGAAGGATATAGCAGCACGTGTAGCAGACGATCAGTTAGAACGCGCATTTGTTGCGTCAGAGTGTGAATTAACCTCCAATTTGGCACAGGAATTTCCAAAAGTTCAATTCTGGACAGCGTGTTCTGTCCGATGCTCACACATGGCGAAAGTCCGCTTGGACAAAATTGCGAACATCTTAGAAGCAATCGACAACGGTGAAGACCTTGCCGAATATGAAGTTACGCTGGACCCAGAAGTAATTGACAAAGCTCGCTTGCCAATTGAACGTATGCTTGAAGCGAGCGTATAGGAACAAAATCTGTTTATAGTAAAATCTGACTTTGATAGGCGCGGTTCAAACCGCGCCTACTTTTTTGAGGGGAATAAGCGTAAAATGGGCGGTAAGGTCTACAAACTATTTTCTAAAATCTTGTGATGACAGAAATTCGATGTGAATTGCCTACATACGCATCTGGGACAAAAGCGTAATCGAATTGGAAGTCAATGTTTGCTAATGAATCCAATCCGCCTCGACGCACGCCAATCCCAATTGATAACCCATCACTTGGATTTTCATTTAGACCAATACGATAACCGACCCGCGCAGCGACAATGTCGTAAAACCACCTTTCAACACCGATGTGGAAACTGGGATTCGCGTCAATCAGTGGAAGATGTGCATCTGCAACGAAAGCCCAGACTTCACGCGGTGGCACTGCTTCTTCGTCCTCATCTTCAGTTTGTTTCCACGTTCTGTAAGCGAGTCCAGCGCGAAGCGCTATCGGAAGGTTTTCTCCACCGCTTAGTACACCCGCATTTTGTATGGTAAGTCCGATACCGAGATGATTGTCCATTAAACGCGAGATTACACCGATATCTGCTGCAACACCGTAGATATTTTGAATATCCAATTGTTGTGATATTAACTTTGCTGTACCACCAATAGAGGTGGTTGTGGCGAGCGGATAAGCAAGAGATAAACCGGTAGCGAATCCACCTACCGTTACAGTGCTATCTGGGGTTTCCGTTGGACCTATGCGACGTTCAATTTCGGTGAAACTGCCCAAGAAACTTGCCCCCCACACAAATTGTTTCGTACGCTGCGCGTATCCGATTGATTGATTGTTAATATCAACAAACGAGAAGTGTTGCATAGCGGTAAGTTCTCGTGTGTGTACAGAAGTTAACCCCGCAGGATTCCAAAAAATAGTGTTAATGTCATTAGCGAGCCCCGTGAATGCACCACCCATTCCGACTGGTCTACTTCCCGGTTCAATTTTGAGAAAGGCTGCGCCAGCGGTACCAGCACTATCGTGGATATCAGCTGCGAAACTTTGAGAAACACTCAGCAGTAGGGTTAAGATTACAACTGCTACAACTACACTTTTCTGCATTATCTATCTCCTTTTTCGTTTTTCCGTTTTTGAAGTCTTAGTCAACGACAAGGACCTTGCCGATGGCGTTGGCGCGATTTCCTGCTCCATTAACTGCTTCTAAACGGAACACGTAAAGGCCGCGCGCTACAGCGGTTCCAGCTTGATTTTCCAAACTCCATTTAATCTGTGTATCATTCCGCTGTCCCGGTGTAATATTAGAATATTTTTTCGAGTAAACCATGTCACCACCCCAATCATAGATGTAAAGTGTCACTTCCACCCTTTCTTCCGCAGCGGCATTCAAATCAAAAGAGAAGAATGCAACATCGTCTTTGGAATGCCGTAGCGGGTTTGGCCATCCAAAGGTGTTTCCACGGAATGAGAAGGAAACCGACATCGTAACTTTACCGACATCGTAAACAGCGTAGTTACCCGCATTGTCGGTAACACGGAGATCTAAGTCGTATTCACCTGATCGTGGCGGAAGGAAGTCTAATGACCATCTGCTCCATGGTTTCTCTTGCGCATTGCTTTCATCCTCAGCGGGAACAGGTTCAATAGGTTGCCCATCAGGACCAGTTCCAACGATTTCTACAAGCCATACCCCTGATGCTGGAATTGGGATGTCACCTTCACCTTGGGGGCGTGGTCGTGAACCTTGTGGATCAGTAGCCGTTCCTTCAAAAGGCACTGCTTCATCGGTAAACTCAGTTTTACCACCATCGTTGGTTAAAACAGCAGTCGGTGCTGTGGTTTCATAAAGGAATTCAGTTGTGATTGAACCTTTAGGCACAAATCCGAGTAGTTCAGAGTCATTCCCAATACCGGTAATTGCAACCTTATATCTGCCTTCAACATTCAATCCATCTGATTTAAAAACAATTGTATCAACACCGTTCTGTCGAGTAGTCCCGGAAATTTCTTCACCATTAGGATTCCTAACAACGATTTGCGAACGTGATAGATCGACACCCAACCCTGCATCAGAGACATTCGCCTGGATGACAACACCGCCAGTTGTAGAAACTGCGCTTGGATAATCCTCCACATCAATGTCTGTAAGCAGTGGCGCATCATTAATAAGCAGTGAGTTCGGATCAATCACTGGTGGACTTGTATCGTAGGTAAATACCTCTTTGTAAGCTTCGTCTTCATTCCCTGCCTTATCTATGGGCGTAACGGTAACGCGGTACTCCCCATCTGCAGAACCGTCATCTGCAAGTGGAACGGTAAGCCGGAAAATAAGGGTGTCTTGCTCCCCGGTCTCATAAGATACACGCCCCGCGATTTCAGCCGCATTCGGTGAAAGTCGTTCAAAGTCCAACCATTCTTCATCAAGGTTTTCCCAATCAATTCCGGCTTGATTATCCGTAAGCGTAACGCGAATTTCTATCAAGGAATTATTGACATCGGGTTCTGAAACAATCAGATTTATCGTCTCACGTTCAACTTCAGGCACTTGCGTGTCGTAGGTGAAGGTCAATCGCTGAACTTCACCGCTACGTCCAGACGCACTAATTGGTGTAAACTCAATGGTGTAAACACCGTCTTCAGACCCATCTGTTGCAAGCGGACGAACAAGCGAATAGATTAACCGATCAGACTCCCGAGACTGTTGTCCTGCGATCACTTGATTTTCAGAATTCAGCAAGCGAAGCGTTGAAAGGTGATTTACATCTTCTGTTTCAAGCATTACCTCAATTTCTTCAATTTTCTCATTTGTATACGCTTCATCTTTTGGGGCAGTACTTGGTGATGTAGAAATGACATCTGGTAAGAGTCTGGATAGTAAGAAATCCGTTTCAAAAACAGATTTACTTCCATTCCCTGCTCTGTCTATAGCTTGAACACGAATAGTATAGCGTCCATCTGCCACAAGTTGATTCGTCTTAAGTATCAGCTGCGTTTTACCATTACTGGTAAGTTCGCCAGAGATTTCTGTTCCATTCGGGTCAACCAGTGTTACTGTTGTTACATCCCAATCTATACCGCTTCCGCCTTCATCATTCAGATTTACCTGTATTTGCGCTATATCTTCAGTGAGCTGCGCATTATCAGCGGGCACTGTGCTGACAAGGGTTGGCGCTTGTGTATCGTAGATTATAGGGTGTTCAACAGAGAGAACATTCCCAGCTTTATCAGAAAACGCGATTACAACAATGTATTCGCCATCCCTACTACCATCAAGCGGTAATGGCTCATCAAGTGTGAGGAATAGTTGATTGTTAGAATCATTTGTTAATTTTGTCGGAATAATAGTCCCATTCTGATTGCGGAGACCTATTTTCTGATCTTCAAGCATTAAGTCTGCGGGCCCAACGTCCTGAACTGTGAATCGGAGTTGTGTTAAACTATCGCCAATATATGAAATCGGTTGGCTTAAATCAATTGGATCAGCATCCGTTATCTCTGGTTCTTGCGTATCAAGAACGAACTCACGATAGATAGTATTGCCCTCACGTCCTTTTTTATCGACGGGTGTGACATATACAGCGTATCGCCCATCGGAACTTCCATCATTGGACAGTGTTACCGGTTCCCAAACAATTACGTCCGTTCCATTTGTAGCAATACTTCCTGGGACAATTACGTTATCAAGAGTTGCTACCTGTAAGGCTGACCCAGTAGTAGTATCAAAAGATAATCCTGTGCCTGCTGGGTCAAGCAAGTTAGCTACAATCTGCAAATTGTTTGCATTGACATAAGCAATATCTCCACTTCCCAATGTGACAGTATTACCGATAATGATAGATTCCACTCCTGGAAGAACAAACGCAAGATTAAACGCGAATTGCATTGAACTTTGTGCAGCATTTCCCGCTATGTCTTGTGGAGTCACGGATAAAGTGTACTGACCGCTCTGCGTTAAATCAGCAAAACTCAGTGTCATGTGAGAAATACCATCATCTTCTCTGGTAAGTGGAATTGTTTGATCGTTTGGATCAAGCAATGATATTTGCGTATTCGCAAAGTTAACAAGCGTTGCTTCAGCAAATTTAATCGTGATAGTGTTGATTGATTCAGAAAGTTCGGTAACCTCATTCTGAACAAGTGGCATAGGAGTGCCGGCAGCAGCGCTTACTTCAACTGATGATACTTGTGGTGCTTTGGAATCGTAAACAAGTGAAAAACGAGAGGTCAAGGTATTGCCTGCCTTGTCTATTAAATGGACATTTAACGAATAAGCACCATCCACACTTCCGTCACTGGCGAACGGTTTGGAAAGCGTGAGATATAATTGATTTGTGAGTTCATCACGCGTCAGCGTGGCGGAAACAGGTTTTTCTGTGGCATCCATCAACGCTGCAACTTGAGAAGCTAAATCGAGATCTGCAGGTCCCACATCTTCAATGGTGAGAACGAACTCATCTACCCCGCTCCGAATATAGGATACTGGAGCATGTAATGTTATTGGAGATGCAGCAGTAATTCGTGGTGCCTGTGTATCATAAACAAACTGTCGGTTAATGACTTTGCCTGATCGACCAGACTTATCCACCGGTGTTATAGCAACGGTGTAACGCCCATCGGCAGTCCCGTCTGTTGGGAGCGATGTGGAGGTCCAGGTCAACTGGTTTGTTCCATTAGAGGTAGTTGTGCCGGATACCGCAAGACCTTCGGGATTGGTAACCGTAATAGTGGAACCCTCGTCCCCTAACAACACACCTACACCGATAGGATCGGTAATTGTAGCAACTATTCTCAGAGTAGAGTTGCGCACGTAAACAGCCGATCCTGGTTTTCCATCAATAAGCACTGAACTGACTGCTGGGAGGGCAGTATCAAGTCTAAATTGGTATTGAGTAGCACTCTGAGCAACATTTCCTGCCTTATCTTGCTGTGTCACGGCGAGTGTATATACGCCGCGCTGTGTTAGAGGAACAAAACGAACCACAAACTGAGACTCGTCGTCTTCAAGGGTGATAGGTATCTCTTGTCTGTCTGGTCCCGTCAGTGTTACCCTCGTATTCACAAAGTCGATCTGCGTAGCATCTGTAAATTCAAGTGTGAGATTGCTAACGGATTCAGATATCTCAACAATCTCGTGCTGGTTAAGCGCTACCGAAGTATCTGCTGTGTTTGCTTTTACAGATGATAACCCAGGAACTTCAAACTCAAGACGAAACGGGTAAAGAACCGCACCTTGTGCGGTATTACCTGCTATATCCTGCGGTGTGACAGCAAGCGTGTAGACCCCGCTTTGAGTTAGAGAGACAAAGCGAACTATCAACGCAGCCCCTTCACGATCTTCAAGTGTGACAGGTATTTCTTGTCCGTTTTCAGCAACTAATCTCACAATAGTATTTTCAAAGTCTGCACGCGTTGCATCTGTAAACTGAAGTGTGAAACTACTGACAGATTCAGAGATCTCAATAGTCTCGTAAGCCGTGAGATCAACTGAAGCGTTTGCTGTGTTTGCTTTCACAGATGATAACCCAGGAACTTCAAACTCAAGACGAAACGGGTAAAGAACCGCACCTTGTGCGGTATTACCTGCTATATCCTGCGGTGTTACTGATAATGTATACAAACCATCTTGTGTTAGAGAGACGAAACTTGCTATAAGTTGATCAACACCATTATTTTCTAAGGTGAGCGGAATCACAGAGGGACCTGGACCTGTTAGAGTAATCTCCGTATCTTCAAAGTTAACGCGGGTTGCCTCTACAAAATTTAGAGTGAGTTTGTTAATAGATTCAAATAAATCAGTAACTTGATAAGGTGTGAGGTTCAAAGGCGTCTCAGTGTTCAGAGAAACTGAAGATATTTGCGGTGCTTGAGAATCGTAAAAAATGTCGTGTTCAACCCGATACGGATTACCTGCTTTGTCAACGAGGTTAACGGTTAGAACGTATTCTCCGTCCGCCCTACCATCTGTCGGTAAAGGGCTGGAAAGGGTGAAAAAGAGTTGGTTTACTCCATCATGTGTTATTTGTCCCAGCAGAACTGCATCACTATTTTTCTTTTGCAGACTGATTGTTTGATTATCAAGGTCAAGCGATGCTGGACCAACATCTTCAATGGAAAACTGGAAATGTGTTAAACTCCCACCGATATAAGAAACCGGTTGATGTAGCGTGATGCGTGTCGCATCAGTTATACGAGGTGCTTGTGTATCGTATATGAATGAACGATACGCGACATCACCCATGCGTCCGGCTTTGTCTACTGGCGTAACAGCAACTGTATATTTTCCATCAGCGCTACCATCGGTTGGAAGTGCTGTGGGAGTCCAAGTCAACTGGTCTGTTCCATTGGAGGTAGTAGCACCAGATACAGGAAGCCCATCAGCATTACTAACGACAATAGTTGATCCGTTATCATCTAATGCTAAACCGACGCCGGTCGGCTCTGTGAACGTAGCGACGATATTAACATCTCCACTATTGACGTAGGTTGCAGAACTAAGTTTTCCATCAATAAGAACAGAACTGACTGCTGGGAGTGCGATATCAAGTCTAAACTGGTATTGAATAGCACTTTGCGCAACATTACCCGATCTATCCTGCGGTGTGACAGTAAGCGTATAGAGCCCACTTTGTGTTAAAGAAATAAAACGAACTATTAACTGAGAATCCTCATTATCTTCTTGGGTAATGGAAATCTCTTGTGCATCAGGAGGGCCTGTCAATACGGCTCTGGTATTTTTGAAGTCAATCCGCATTGCATCTGTGAAGTTAAGTGTCAGGCTGTTGATAGGCGCAGAAATCTCAACAATCTCGTGCTGGTTAAGCGCTACCGAAGTATCTACTGTGTTTGCTTCCACAGACAATAACCCCGAAACTTCAAACTCAAGACGGAATAGATACGGCACACCACCCCGTGCGGTATTACCTGCTATATCCTGTGGTGTTACTGATAATGTATACAAGCCACCTTGTGTTAGAGAGACGAAACTCGCTGTCAGTTGATCAACACCGTTGTTTTCTAAGGTGAGCGAAATCACAGAGGTATCCGCCGGACCTATTAGGCTAATCACTGTATTCTCAAAATCAACCCGGGTCGCTTCTACAAAATTTAGGGTGAGTTTGTTGATAGACTCAGATATATCCGTAACTTGATACGGTGTTAGGTTTAAAGGTGTCTCAGTATTCAGAGAAACTGATGATATTTGCGGTGCTTGAGAATCATAAAAAATGTTATGATCCGTCTGATATAGATTTCCTGATTTGTCAACGAGGTCAACCTTTAGCGTATATTCTCCATCAGCACTACCATCCGTCGGTAAAGGCGCAGAAAGCGTGAAGAAAAGTTGATTTATACTATCATGTGTTGTTTGTCCTTGAACAGCATCCCCATCCTTCTTTTCCAAGACAATCGTTTGATTATCAAGGTCAAGCGATGCCGGGCCAACATCTTCAACAGTAAGTTGAAAATGCGTCAAACTCCCACCGATATAAGAAACCGGTTGATGTAGCGTGATGCGTGTCGCATCAGTTATACGGGGTGCTTGTGTATCGTATATGAATGAACGATACGCAACATTACCCCTGCGTCCGGCTCTATCTACGGGTGTAACAGCAACTGTATATTGACCATCGGCACTACCATCGGTTGGAAGCGCTATTGGTCGCCAAATTAGTTGATTTTGGGCGTTGATTTCTGTGACTCCAGGCACCTGCAGCCCAATGTTGCTGGTTACAACGATGTTGGATTCGTCTTCTCCCACTGCTATGCCAGTTCCTGTGGTATCTGCTAATGTTGCTATAATCTCTCCAGCACTTTCGTTAACATAGACAACAGCCCCACTCTGACCACCAATCAAAACCGTTGTAACAACTGGAACCGCTATGTCCAAATGGAATCTATAAATAAACGGGGTTTCAGAAACATTACCGATATTGTCTCTTGGCGTAACTGTAAGGCTATATGTCCCGAGTTTCGCCAAGTTTTGGAAATTAAGCGTCAATAAGCCGGCACCGTCATTACTTCGGCGAAGAGCGATTTCATCCCCGTCAGGGCCCGTTAAAGAAGCTACTGTGTTTTTAAAATCAACATCAGTTTCATCAAATGCAACAGTTATCTGAGTAAACGATTCAGGGACGTCTGTAGTACTGTCAATGGAAAGTTGGCGTTGCGGGTCGGTTCCAACTTCAACCGTGTCAATTGCTGGGAATTGGGTGTCCAATATAAGAGGAAATCTTTGCGTAAATTGATTTCCAGAAAAGTCCACAAAGGTTGCGGTAATAGTGTATTCGCCATCTGCAGTACCGTTTTGTGGGATTGTTGCTTCGGTGCTCCAAGTTAACTGATTATTTGCTGCGTCAGCTTCAACTTTTGCTTGTGGGACAATGAGTCCTTGTGCGTTTCTGACAGTTATTGTTGAAGCATCAAAATTGACACCTGAACCTATATAATTGGCAATTTCTGCTGTGATATTACTGAGACTATTAACAGTTTCGGTTTCTGGGATTGTCAACCGTACTCGCGGCTGTGTCTGGCTTACCAGATAGAATTGGCGGCGGACAACCGCCCCAATATTTCCTGCAAGGTCAGTCGGAGTCACTTCAATTGTGTAAGTGCCATCATCTGAACCATCCAACGCAATTGGCTGCAACAGTGCAAGCATAGCAGTATCTGTGCCATTATTTGAAATATTCACAGGAATTTCAACTTGATTCGCTCCAACACCGCGTATCAGCCGGAATATACTCTGCCCGAAATCAATACCACTGGTTGTCTCATTCAGTTTAATCACAACTTCAGATAGATTAGAAACAGTCTGATTAGCCGCAGGAACTGTTGTATTAAGAGTCGGAAGTTGTGTATCGTACACAATCTGGTAAGTATAACTCTTGGTATTTCCGAGAGAATCTGTAGCTGTGACGTTAAGTACATAATTCCCATCCTGACTTCCATCAGTTTTCAGGAGCGGCGAATCTAAAATATAAGTTAGTACGTTATTATTTGTGTCTGGAAACGATTGGCCGGGGATAGCATTAATACCACCACCTGGATTAGGTGTACCAAAAACAATACGCGTAGGTTCCTGTTCGCCTGAAAAGACAACGCCAGTTCCAAATTGACCATCATTGAAGGTGGCAATAAACTGATTGAGAGGTAGATTGTGGTAAACAGTATTGCCTAAGATGGTAAATGGTTCACCATCCCGCACCGGTTTGAGTGAGACGAGTTCCGGTGCCAGATTATCAAAGAGAAATGAGATTTGAATTGGTTGGGTTTTATTTCCTGCTTTATCGCTCCCAACAATTTCTACAGTATATTGACCATCTTGAAGACCATCTTTTGCTAACAAGGGAGACAGAAACTTCCACTGGATTTTATTATTAGAGGGGCGAGTTTGACGTCCGAGTACGGGGGAGCCGCTTGGACCTGTAAGCCTAATAGTAGAATCGTCAAGATTAAGTTCAATATTATCTTCTAAAGTAGCTTCAACAAAGTTCATCTGCCCTCTAATACCGCTACCGGAAGTAAACGCTCCAATGTTAGTTGCCACATTCTTGAAGATTGGTGCTACGTTATCAAAGGTGAATGTTAACTGTCGTTTGGCAAGATTTCCTACTCTATCGGCAATAGAGACTGTAACTTCATAGCTTCCGTTTTCCGCTGATTCGTCAAGAGAATTACTAAGCGTCAAAGTGGCTTTGTTCCCATAAGACAGTGTGCCATTTATGTAGTCAGCATCATGTTTTATTTGTATATTTGTCTCATCACCAGTGAGGTCAATCGGCGTGCCTCCTCCTGCGTCTGCGGTAAAACTGATTGTCTGAATTGGCGTGTTCACAAACATGCCATCTACGAAAGGTATTCCTTCGTTTAGCGAGATATCAGTAAACCGCGGTGCCTCGCTATCAATCGTAATGCTTTCTGTTTTAGGAGTCACTGCCTCATTTCCACCTTTGTCCTTTACCCGCAGTTTTAACGTGTATTGACCATCGGAAAAGGGTCTTAAGTCTCCATCTTTACCATTCCAATAATAGGTGTGTCTTCCACTCTCTTGGCTCAAAGCAATCGAACTACCAATTGAAGTATCTCCAGATATCCTTTGGAATTCCAATAATGTTTCAGCAACATCTTCGTCTAAACTGTAGTAGACAGGGAGGGAGTTAAGCAGCGGTGAAAACTCATTATCCACAAGACTGATAGAAATTTCCGGAGCTTTGGTGTCTAATGTTACGCGCGCCGTTAGTTCCAATACCTGGGTAGGCGCAGGAATTACTTCAGCACCATCATCTTCTACCTCTTCCTCTACTCCCGGAGATTCAAGCTCAACATGAATCGTGTAATCTCCGTCAGGGAGTTTTTCATTTTGACCCTCAAGCTTTCCATCCCACATTACTTGTACAGTTTGATTCCTACGGAGATCAGAGCCTCCGTCAATTTTTCCCTTATCAACCACAGAAATAGTATAACTATATCTTTGCGTTTCATCGCCAAAACTATCGGTTTCGAAGGTGATTACTAACTTTTCATTTTCACCGTTAAAAACCGAATCTCCGTCCGCATCTACAGATAGACTGGCAAGTCCTGCCCAAGCGGTAGGTTGAATAACTAACAACGCAACAAACAATTGAAAAATGAGAAAGATTGTCCAACGAAAACCCAATGGCAATTTAGTATTCTTTTTGTCGTAACACAGAACAGATAAACTATTTTTGATTTTTGACACGCGTTTTCCCCCGCTACCGCGAAGTTTGGTCTATTTTGAACTTCGCATGGAATTCACAAGTATTTATATTTAATTTCTTATTAGCACAGATAGCATTCAACACAACATTGACTCGCATCAGTTCAATGATGTGATGTCTTACACAGTGTTGGCACGTCCCTATATCTATTTCTACGGTTTTGAGATTTATAACAGATAAGGCGGTTATTAAATTGATATATTAGACGCAAAATATTTAATTAGGTTGATAAAAACCTATTCACGAGTACCTTCATGACTGATTTTTCTTGGGCAGGTTTGCAACCTGCCCAAGTATTTGTTTAAATCTACTGAGCGTACCTACTACTTTAAAATTAACCAATTTCACCATTTGCGACCATTGTTAATAATGCTGAGTCGTCTGCAGTAAGCGGCAAAGTAATTTTTGCACGCTCTCGACTGGAATGATAAGTCGCAAAAATAAGTTCAGTTGACTGAAGTGCCTTACGCCCACTAAGTTCCGGCTCACGCCCAGCCTTAACACTGTCAATGAGATCAAGAACGGAGAGGGTCGTATCGTTGCCTTTAGGCGTAACATCGCTAAGATCAGGTTGTTCCCATTCACTGGATCCCTCTCTCAATACACGCACTGGCGCACCACCACCGACATCAATAATACCCTTTGTGCCAATGATGCGATTTGCAAAGCCTTTTAGTGAAACACCACCTGTGGTTAACAACCCTTCAACACCGTTTTTCCAACGATACCATGTTAAACCACTCGTTTCAACCTGCGTGCCGAAAACGATTTTTTCTTCTGTCACATCTATTTGACCGATAACCCAGTCAATAGGTTCGTCATTATTATAAAATTGGAACATGTCAAACCAGTGCGTTCCCCAGTCAAGTAGATTGGAACAGGAACCTTCCATTCGTCTAACTTCACCGATAGTTCCATCGTTCGCTAACTGTCTTGCCTTAATAAATTGCGCGCCAAAACGGCGTTGATGACAGAACGTTATAACGACATCGTTATCCACACAAGCTTGATAAAGTGCTTTTGCATCGCCCCAGGTGGGTGCCATCGGTTTCTCAGAATGGATGGCTTTGATGCCGCTATTGGCAGCAGCGATAACCATGTCCCTATGAAGCGCAATCCACGTACAGACGCTCACAAAATCAAGCGATTCTTTTTCAAGCATTTCATGGTAGTCTGCATAAGGTTTTGCGCCTTCGAACTGTTCTGCAAATCTGTTCCGTGCACCTTCAACAGGGTCTGAACATGCGACGATCTCAACATCTTCCGATGCCTGATAACCCTGCGCATGAGCACGCCCACGTCCACCACAACCGATAATACCTGCTTTAAAAGTTGCCATATTCAAATTTCCTTTCGTTGCGATCCGTAGATCGTAATTACATTTCGTGCGACCAAAAGATCGCTTTACCGATACGTTTATGTTAATTGTTTTAAAAGTGTCTCATCTAAAAGAATCCCTGACATCAGATTTTTTTCTCGTTGGCGATATGCGCGTTCACCTGGGATAAGTATTTCTTCAACACCCACTTCTCGTCGACTTGCCTTAATTCGCTCGATTAAACTGTCTACTTCACCTTTGAATTGCTCTAAAGGAACAAAAACCGATGGATCAAGGACAATTAGGAGTAAACCGTAGTTTGTTCCTGGAGGTGGGACGGTTGCAGCATTGACAAGTGCCCCCGCGAGGATTTGTATAATGAGAGCGAGTCCAAACCCTTTGTGCCCACCGAAAGCACGGACGCTTCCTTTTAATGCTTCTGCTGCAAATGTTGTCGGTTCTCCTTCAGAATTAAACGCCACATTTTCGGGAATAGAAACCCTTTCTTGCATCGCTACAAGTAGTTCCCCGTTGGTAATAGCAGCAGTGGACATATCAAATAGGAGTGGCACAGTGTTGGACGGAATTCCTACAGCGATTGGGTTTGTGCCTAAAATCGCTTCAGTTCCACCTTGTGGTGTAATCCGCGGTAGACAATCAGCAAATAGAATTCCGATGAGATTTTCCTTCCGTGCCATATCCACATAGTATCCTGCCATGCCGCAGTGGGATGTGTTATAAACACCAACTATGCACGTGCCAGTCTGCTTTGCACTATCAATAGCTAATTCCATTGCGCGGTAAGCAACGAGATAACCTGGGTGGTTACCACCATCAACCCGAATGCTCTGTCCTATTTCTCTGTCTACTTGGATTTCAGAACGTTCTCCCATCTCATAACGATTTTTAATTCCGGGTAATCTGATAAAGCCATGTGTTTTTCTGCCCCGCAGTTCAGCCTCTAACAAAATATCCGCAATAATCGCGGCATCAGTTTCCGGCATACCGCCTTTCATCAAGAAGGACTCCGCTATATGCCGCGCTACACTACGGTTCATGGAAATCGCCATATTGGTTCTCCTTGATATTATCAACGTGAGCTCGGTCCAAGAGATATAAAGTCCTTCATGCTTCGATTTTATTCTTTAATAACCACGGTATGGTCGGTTTCCCAACCGAACCGGGCTTATCCTGGCAACGACAGGCACGTTTTGTGTCTGACACGGAGCAGTTAGGGAACCGCTCCTACCGCTTCCAAAATTGCTTATCCTGAGCTCACGTTATTATTAAGTCTGTAGAGCAAGTTAGATGTTGACCACTATTTTTGAGACTGCTATAATTTATCACATCTCAAGTTGAAACTCAAGACACTTTTTATTCGGTGCGCGACACCGAATTCCGTCCACAATCTCTTTTGTGAGAAAAGGAGTACTACAGATGGCAAACCAAAAACATGATTTAGTTGAATACCCTATTCAAGATAACGTCCGATTAGAGGCATATTGGCGAGATGATGCTGGTGGGCGCGGTCCCGCAGCATCTCTATATGTTTTTGACGATGAGATTATGCGGTTCGATTGCTTTGGCGGAGACAACGGACATTGCCACTTCAACTTACGACAGACACGCGGTAGGCGATGGATGTATCCAGCTGGCTCTTTCCAAGACCACATTCAGCAAAGTTTGTTTGACCTCCGCACGAATTTAACGTTCTGTCTGAAAACCCATCAAGATGAACGAGTTCAGGAGATTCAGATAGCACAGGGAAGTTTAGAACAGGCAGCACAAAAAATGGAAGTCCAGTTGTTAGCATTTGCTGATCAATTACAAGGCGATACTGCATGAAAGTTGTGACTGCAGCGCAAATGCGCCAAATTGACCAGGATACGATTGAAGACATCGGCATTCCCGGCATTGTTCTCATGGAAACGGCGGGAAGTGAAATCGTTCGCGCAATTAGACAACATTATCCGACTGTACAACGTATAGGCATTTTTGTCGGTAAAGGCAACAACGGCGGCGATGGACTGGTTATCGCGCGGCAACTCGCACACACTGGGCGTGAGGTGCAAATCTTCCTTGTCTCCCCAGCAGAAAGTTTCACGGGAGAAGCACGCACCAATTTGGATATTGCAAAAAATATTGGGTTGCAGATTGAGGAAATCCTGACAGATGCAGTATTTATTAATACCCTCAGATGTGACCTGTTGATAGATGCGATATTAGGAACGGGGTTGCGCGGTCCCGTGCGTGAATCAATCGCTAATGTTATCAACGCTATCAACGGCCTTCCAATACCTATCCTGGCAGTTGATTTGCCTTCTGGCTTAGATGCAGATACTGGTAACCCTTTAGGCACTTGTGTGCAAGCGGATAGAACGGTAACAATAGGTTTGCCGAAAAGAGGGTTGTTGGTGCATCCGGGTGCCGAACTTGCGGGCAAATTAGAAGTTGTTGACATCGGTTTTCCACAGCAGGTCATTGATGCACAAAATATTAAGGTCCATTGGACAACTGAAAAAGATGCAGCTGAATGGATACCGTCTCGTTCACCTGCATCTTACAAGGGAAGTTACGGACGTGTTCTTGTGGTTGCAGGATCAACGGGAATGACAGGTGCGGCGGCACTTGCAAGTGAAGCAGCTTTGCGCGCTGGCGCGGGTTTGGTCACGCTTGCTATTCCGAAAAGCCTGAACCCAATTTTAGAGGTTAAGTTGTCTGAAGCGATGACGTTGTCCTTGCCAGAAACGGAAGCGGGGAGTTTAGCAGAATCAGCAACCTCAGCTATCCTTGAATACGCGGAAAGGACAAAGTCTGTACTTGCCATCGGACCTGGTCTTTCTCAACATCCTGAAACGGTGGCACTTGTTCATCAATTGGTTAAAGAAAATACGGATCAAGAACTCGGTTTACGGATGGTTATTGATGCAGATGGGTTGAACGCCTTAGCACAATCTACAGACCTTATCTCGTTACTCGGTGCTGAAGCAGTCCTCACACCGCATCCCGGTGAGATGGCGCGGCTAATGAATACTGCTATCTCAATATTAGAATCAAACAGAATTAGCACTGCCGAAGAATTCGCAAATCAGTACGGTGTAACGCTTGTACTTAAAGGTGCACCTACCGTCACTGCAGATCCAAACGGAAATACTTGGATAAATTCAACCGGCAATGCCGGCATGGCAACCGCAGGCATGGGTGATGTGTTGACAGGGATAATTGCAGGATTGATGGCACAAAAAGTGCCAAGTGAAAAAGCAGCAGTGTTTGGCGTTTATCTACACGGATTAGCGGGGAACATTGCCGCTGAAAAGTTAGGGATGCACGGACTCATCGCGGGCGATGTGCTACAGGCAGTCCCACAAGCAATTTCTTCGTTGATACCCAATTAACCTAATTTGTGAGGAAATATGGAAAACTACAAAATTTATCCAGTCGCAGCAGCTGACGCTTCAACCGCGTTCCAAATAGAATTGGATACGCGAGCAATTGCTGCTGCAGAAGAGCTTGAAAACAGCAGCGCGCAAGGTGCAGAAAGAGAAGAAATACTGCAAAAACACCTCGGCATTGATTATGAGAAAGGCTACCGTGGCACTGCATGGGATTTACACGGTATCTCTGCGGGGTTGACACCCGCACGTTTAGCAGCGCTGCTGGAGGCACATGGCGAATCTTTTGACCCATGTGCAGAACGCGAAACGTTTGATCATAGTTTGATGGTTAACGTTGAAGAGGAGTTAGCATCACAGTTAGAGGATATTCCTGAATCTGTTTTGAACGCAATTGTTGAGGCGTATAAAGATGAAATTTTGAGCAAATGAGATGTGAATTTTTCACAATTACTGTTTTTCTGCAACTTTTCTGGAAAGAGCGTGTGTAAAATAAATAACAAAGGATTTGGCACAAAAGCATGCTTATAAACAGAGGTAGCACCTCTACAATTCTATACTAACAAAGGAGACATTATGAAAGCTAAAATCGCTATGTGGATACTTTCACTTTTGACAGTTCTGGGTATAGCTATCTTTTTTGGATCGCAAGTGAACTCAGAAACAGCAGAAAATTCAGGAGGGTTCAGTTTGATTGAAATGACAAAACTAACGAAAGATGGACTAAGTACCACTGAAGAATATAATGGTCCACAAACCGTGCAAGCCCTGATGGAAACGTTTGACGAAATCTACAATCGTAACCATTTAAAAACCTCGGTGATTATATACCGTAAAACCGATGGTGGAACATCCAGTGCTTCTATTCTAACAACAGGTGGCATAAACCTGTCCCAAAAGATTGATAGTGTTGACGGAAAAAAATACATCAACCAGATCACAACCATAGAATTTGATTCACAAAATCCGCTGGCAATATGGCTCCAGATACGTTTAAGTAATGGCACCATCATAAAACATTCAAAACATTCCGGTGAGGGTAAAATCAACTTATTAGATAAGCTTGATAGTGTTGATGAAAAAAAACACGTCAGCCAGTTTACAAACGAGGAAATTGATGCACGATATCCGAGAGAAGCATGGCTTCAACTACTTTTGGACAAAGGTATCACCATAGAAAATTTCGGAGAGTACGCGTCCTACCTGTCAAAGCGACACACTTTGGCTTTTCTGAAAGACAATCCGAATCTTCGCAATGCGGGGATTCTCGACATTCTACCAACGGATGATTGGGAAACCTATCAAGCTGCCTATATTGATAAATTGGAAATGGATTATGCCAAGATGCTGAAAACTGCTGAACGAGCTGAACAAGCCAAAGAACGAGCTGAGCACGCTAAAGTTCTGGCTGAACAAGCTAAAAAACGAGCTGAACAAGCCAAGGCACAAGCTGAGCGCGTAAAGAAAATGTTCAATTCACAACAACTTGAAAACGTTAGGAAACAGATTGAACACTTGCGAGAGACTTTAGAACGTCTTCAAAAATCAATGCCTCCTCAGGATTCAAATCAGAAGATGAAAAAGAAACCTCCCACTATTCAGATATAACATAAGGATAACATTATAGCCCCTGTGGTCTATTCTGTTTTCACCATTAATATTTACACTCCTACATATCTCCTGCAACTTTTCTGGAGAAACCGTGTGTAAAACAAATAACAAAGAATTGGCGGCACAAAAGTATGGTTATAAACAGAGGTAGCACCTCTACAATTCTATACTAACAAAGGAGACATTATGAAAGCTAAAATCGCTATGCGGATACTTTCATTTTTGACAGTTCTGGGTATAGCCATCTTTTTTGGCTCACAAGCGAACTCAGAAACATCAGAGAATTCAGAAAGGTACAGTTTGATTGAAAAGACAGAAGTAACGAACAATTCAGGAAAGTTCAGTTTAAGTGAAATGACAAAATTAACAGAGGGTGTACTAAGTACTATTAAAGGCTATACTGGCCCCCAAACCGCGCAAGCATTGATGGAAACGTTTGATAAAACCTACAATCACAGCCATTTAAAGACCACAGTGGTAGTGATTGTATACCGTAAAACCGACAGTGGAACTATTCTAAAAAACGGAAAAAGGCATGTCAGTCAGTTTACAACCGCGGAGATTGATGCACGCTATCCGCGGGAAGCATGGCTGCAGCTTCTTTTAGACAACGGTATCACCATAGAAAATTTCGGAGATTATGTATCCTATCTTTCAAAGCGATACACTTTGGCTTTTCTGAAAGACAATCCGAATCTTCGCAACCCGGGGATGATCCACATTCCACCAACGGATAATTGGGAAACTTATAAAGCCCCTTTTCATAATTGGGAAGATTATAAAGCCGCTTTTATTTATAAGTTGGTAAACAGACATATCGAGAAGATACGGGAAGCAGCAGAGAAGGTTGAACAAGATAAGGAACAAGCTGAACGCGTAATGGCACAGATTGAACAGGCTAAAGCGCAAGTTGAACGAGCCAAAGAACAAATTGAACGCTCGAAGAATAGGTTCAATTCACAACAACTTGAAAACGTTAGGAAACAGATTGAACACTTACGAGAGACTTTAGAACGTCTTCAAAAATCAATGCCTCCCCAAAATCCAAAACAGAAGATGAAAAAGAAACCTCCCACTATTCAAATATAGCATAACGTTATAGACCCTGTGGGCTATTCTGTTTCATTGATATTATAAACTTGCACATTATATGTCCTTGCTGACGTGTTGTTATGACAATACCAGTAAAAGTAGGTTTTGTGTGAGTCAGGAGGGGTTGTTTTTGCCATCATATAAGGAGAATGCTAAATGCTACTAACACTAATTCGTAAAGAGATGATGCATCATATCCTGAGCGTCCGTTTCGTCGCGCTCCTTGTGATGTGTCTCCTTCTCGTGCCGCTCACACTTTCTACCAATTACCGAAATTATCGCCAGAACTTAGTGGATTACCAAGAAGCCGTTAAACTCGCAAACATTGAAGAAACCACAGTAAATCCGAAGTTGCCATTGGAACCGGAGCGGGAGGTTTCTAAACTCATCCTCAAACCGACCCCTTTGAGCGTCTTCGCAAATGGATTGGCAGATGCATTGCCGAGTTATCTTGGCATGACACGTAATGGGATTACACAAGGAGCACCCGACCTGGTTTCCTCTCTCTCCTATCTATTAGGGCATCTCGATTTTCTGTTTGTAGTCGGTACTGTCTTCAGTCTACTCGCGTTACTGTTTACGTTCGATGCAGTTGCCGGGGAAAGAGAAGCAGGCACGCTCCGCATAACTTTGGCGAACGCCCTTCCACGAGACCTATTTCTGTGGAGCAAATTGATTGGTGGTTACATCGTGTTTATCGTTCCATTTATAGTCTCATTCTTATTTGGTTTGCTGTTGTTAGTAGCACAAGGATTCCCGTTGAGCGAACCAGAGATTTTTCCACGAGTCCTGAGTCTAACACTTATCTCGCTGATCTACATTGCAGTCTTTTTCGCAATAGGCACGGTGATTTCCACCTACTTGGACAATTCCAAAACAGCACTTATCATTGCCTTTACCGTGTGGGTGTTTGCTGTTCTGATTACACCACGCGTTGGATTTCTCGCCGCCGAACTTATTGTGCCAACACGAACCTCACAGAGCGTCTATATGGAAAAAACAGCCATGCGAGACGATTTCAACGCAATAATCGATGAGGAAAAATGGAAAGCTATAAGGGAACTCCCTCCGAATGAGGACGGTGCTGTAATAGTAGGAGGCGAAAATGCTAAAAAAGTTGATGAACGCGTGAAACCTCTCGAAGAGGAATATCGAGCGAAATTCCAAGACTACGCTAACAAACTCGATCGCGATTACAAACGTGAAACCGAACGACAAGAGCAGATCGGTGAGATGCTTTCCCGAATCACACCGACATCTTCTCTCATCTATCTCGCTACGAACCTAACACAGACAGGAAAAGGGGCAAGAAGCATCTATTTTCAAGTAGGAGACCGCTATTATGATATGCTCCATACAGATCTGTTCAGCAAAATTATGGATCATGCTTCAGCAAGAGCATTTACATCAGAGGATACTGTCAAAATTACACAACCCCCATCTTTAGAGACAATAACCTTAGGAGAAACACTCCGTCAATCAATGGTAGATGTACTGTTGCTCTGCTTCTTTGCAGTCGTGTTGACAACTGTGGCATTCCTGAAATTTTTCCGTTCCGATATTTGACGCAGCAAATTATGATAAACCGTAGCATTTTCAAAAACGCTTAGCGTGAAATAGGTGCAACTTTTACCAGCGTCATTTGTAGTAAGTATTGATAACAACCCTATTGCATGGGATCACACAAATTAAACAAATGCAAAAATAAAGGAAATTCAATATGTTACTGACATTGATTCAAAAAGAGATGATGCATCATATTTTGAGTATACGGTTTATTGCCCTCCTTCTGATGTGTCTGCTGCTTGTTCCACTCACCCTACACATTAATTATCGCAATTACCTCCAAAACCAGATAAATTATCAGGAATCAATCAAACTTTCGGGAGCAGGAGATGAGGAAAAGCCGCCGGATGCGCCAGCCCCGGACCTGGAAGTTTCTAAACTCTTTCTTGAGCCAACACCTTTAAGCGTGTTTGCGAAAGGTTTAGAGGAAGCTCTTCCAAGCTATCTTGGGATGACACGCAACGGTGTAAAACAGGGGTCAACTTCAACAGCGGATGCCCCACTCTCATCCGCTTTGGGAAACCTGGATTTTCTATTTATCGTTAGCACTGTCTTTAGTCTGCTGGCACTGCTGTTTACGTTTGATGCCGTTGCTGGCGAAAGAGAAGCGGGAACACTTCGGATTACTTTGGCAAATTCCCTCTCACGCGATCTGTTTTTGTGGAGCAAATTGATTGGTGGATACATTGTTTTTGTCGTTCCGTTCCTTGTATCGTTCCTCTTAGGTTTGCTCCTGCTTGTCTCGCAAGGATTCCCTTTAGGTGAGTCTGACATTTTTCTACGCGTGCTCAGTTTGACATTAGTTTCGTTGCTCTACATAGGTGTATTTTTTGCAATAGGAACAGTAATCTCTACTTTTTTAGATAATTCCAAGACTGCACTCATTGTCGCCTTTACAGTGTGGGTGCTTGCAGTATTAATTACGCCACGCGTTGGATTTCTAACCGCCAAACTCATTGCACCGACACGCGCTGTGCAAAGTGTCTATATGGAAAAAACTGCAATTCTGAACAATCTCAATGCGGAAAAGGATGCAATTGTCGTGAAAAAAATTATTGAAAGTTCTTTGGGAACTTCAATTGATTTAAATAAGGATGCCGCTAAAATCGCTGAAATCAGAGAACCAATTGATGCCGAATATAGACAGAAATTTCAGGAACAGGTTGAAAAATTAGACCGCGAATATCAGCGTGAAAAAAAGCGGCAAGAATCGGTAGGGGAAACGCTTTCCCGAATCACACCGACATCTTCGCTCACTTATCTCGTCATGAATTTAGCAAAGACTGGTAAGATAAAAAGAAACACCTATTTTCAAACGGGCACTCGTTATTATACTCAACTTGAGGAGGAGTACTTCAGAGGAATTTCAGACGATCAGTTCGCGACAATAATGCGATCCATACAATCCATAGCAAATAAACCTTCAGAATCAAAGAAAATTGCCCCGCCGCCAGACATAGCAGAAACTTCTTTATCAGAAACCCTTCGGCATTCTGTTACAGACCTACTGCTGCTCTGTTTTTTGGCTGTTATGTTGACAACTGTGGCGTTCCTGAAATTCTTTCGTTCCGATATTTGACTTAAATTTCCACTGATCGGGTTACAGATAGTGCTTCGTCAAGTGATAATTGATGGGTTTGAAATAGACGGGAATCGGAGTTCCCGCCTACCATAAGCAGGCCATCGGTAGGAGCGATCTCCGAATCGCGACCTACAATAATATGTTGACGAAGCAATAGTATAATCCTGCTATTTGTTACCCGCAAAGTTTTAACTATCCTTTTTAATCTTAAACATCTCTAATAGACAAACCCAAACTTTAAGGAGCCGCTATGCTACGAACAATTATTAGACAAGAACTTTTGGCACACCTGATGAGCGCACGGTTTTTTGCTGCTGTTATCATTACGCTCCTGCTTGTTGTGGCGAATGCTGTTGTACTTCTTGAAGATTATGAACGCCGATTAGATAGATATAGCCATCAAGAAAATGTGCATCGTGAGAAAGCACAGGAAGCGAAAACTTATTCATTTCTAAAGCTTTATGTTGAACGCTCTCCTAACCCCTTAGGTCTCTTTAGCGCTGGATTGGACAAACGACTTGGGGGTACCCTTGAAATTTATCACGGCTCTGTCCCGATGATTTCAAATGCTTCGGCGCGTAGTCTTGATAATCCATTTCTAAACCTCTTTTCAAAAATTGATCTTGTCTTTATTTTTCAAGTGGTGCTCAGTTTGATAGCACTACTTTTTGCTTATGATGCAATAGCCGGAGACCGGGAAGCAGGTACTTTGCGTTTGGTTGTTTCCCACCCTGTGCGGCGCGGTAGCATTCTGCTTGCAAAATATATTAGCGCGATGATATGTTTGCTACTCCCTGTGTTGATGAGTCTGCTGATGGTACTGTTTCTGTTATCTATTAGTGGCTCAATTCAACTCAGCGGGCAGGATTTTGTGCGGATAGGTGGAATAGTCCTGACAACAAGTGTCTATCTGTCTGTATTCTACCTAATTGGGTTGTTGATTTCTACGACAACGCGCCGCACAGCCACTTCCCTGATGCTCTGTATGTTTGTATGGGTCGTTTTGGTTCTCGTTTATCCGAACTGGAGCCGGTTTACCATCAATCCAGTGGGCGATACGCAAGCTGAAAGAACATCTACTGAAGAACATGTGAATCAGATTTGGGAAGAGGTTGACAGAGAAGAACAGCGATTTGTTACAAATAGCCCGCTTGAGGAGGACCCACCGTGGTTTAATTTGAGTTATCATGAACAGGGGCGAAGCTACGGCGGTGGGCGACAAATGCTTACCTCCAAAGTGAAAGAGAAATCTGAGCATTTAGTTCCGCACGTCCAAAAATATCATGAAGCGATGGAAACTTTACGTATCCGTTTAGCGGAACAAACTGCTTTAATACGAAAACAGTCTTTAGATAAAACGACCTTGCGAGAAGCGAGATGGCATGAACACCTGATGAAACTCAGTCCGGCAGGTTTGTATACGTTTGCGGCTTCCGCGTGGGCGGGTACCGATTTGGATGGAATGTTTGATTATGTTGACGCTGCGCAGCAGTATCGACGTTCCCTCATAGACTATTTACATGAAAAAAACGCATTCGGTAGCCGGCAGTGGTTCGACACGAGCAAGGGTGAAGTAGATTGGTGGGATTTGCCACAATTCCGCTTTGAGCGGGCAAATGTTTGGGAAAACGCTACGCGAGCATTCCCCGAACTGTTTTTGCTGCTACTCATCAATACGGTTTTGTTCACAGTGGCATTTCTGCTTTTCGTCAAAATTGAAGTTTAGCTGAATGCATAGTTTGCGTAGGTTGGGTAGAACACAGTGAAACCTATAAATGTCAACTTAGCGGTCCCCACCCTGGTAGGCGCGTTTTCTAAACGCGTCGGAGTCAATTTGAGCTTGAAAATACGGCGCGTTTCCAAAACGCGCCTACTAAACTTAGGATCCGGTTCGGTTAGGAAACCGCACCTACCGTGTGCTGTCCATTCTTATTTTTTGTGCCACTGCCTTTGAACTCATAAAGGAGATGCTGAATGATATTACATATTATCAAACGAGAACTTTTTGACCACATCAATAGCCTGCGATTTGTCTTAACGACGGTAATACTTTTAATCTTAATGTCTACCAATGCCTTTGTGCATCTACGCACACATCCGGAAAAGGTGCGTAAATATTCCAACAATGTTACCAAATCTCTTGACGATTTGAAATCCCGAACAGAGTTGTACACGTTGATACGAAAGGGCCCCGGCAACCTTTACAAAAGTCCTGCTTCGCTTTCCTTCATCGCCGATGGAGATGATGCTTACTTACCGCGTAATATATACAGTCCGGGGTCTTGGTCGAGATCGGGTTTTGGTAGCAGAGTTAGAAGCAATTGGTGGCTAAGCTACGGTAGTGTTAACCCAGATGCGAAAGACCTCCGTCCACATGCAACAAAAATAGATTGGGTATTTATTACTATCTACCTACTCTCTCTTATCCCGCTTCTATTTACATTTGATTCGTTTTCTGGTGAGCGCGAACGGGGCACCCTTCGCTTGTGTCTGGCAAACCCAATTTCACGACCTATCTTATTAGTCGGTAAATTCTTGGGGACCTTGATAGCTGTTCTCATTCCTTTCGTTTTTGCTGTGTTGCTGAATCTTGCTGTGATTTCCGCAGATAGTTGGACGCAACTGAGTGCTATGGACTGGGGGCGTTTAGGGGTAATCTTGCTGATTGCTGTCAGTTACGCTGGCATCTTTATCGGATTAGGTTTAATGATTTCAGCTGGGACGCGTGAGCCTCGGCTCAGTTTAATCGTTGTCCTGTTAATTTGGGTAACAGTTGTAGTTTTTGTTCCGTCAACGCTTGGAACACTTTCCACAAAATGGATGCCGCCTCTACAAACAAACGATCAATTTCAAACCGCGAAAAAATTAGCCATTGACGAGAATAACACAGACTATAACGAGCAAATAAAGGCAACCAAAGAGAAGAAACTTTCGGGCGCGCAAAGTAAACTTCAGCAACTGGCGAAAATGCCCCGCGAAAATGTGTCCCCCGAAGATATTAAGGCCGCTCAAGAAGAATACAATTCAGTATGGCAGAAGGATGGAAATGAAGAATTACAAATCAAGTCAGAATTTGTTAAAAAAGATGTTGAAATCCGAGAACGTTTTAACCGATCCCATTTAGACGCACAAATTGCTCAGATTAGAAGGGCAAGAGCGGTAACCCGATTTTCACCTGCGGCGATTGTTCAATACGCGCTTGAATCCATGGCAGGCACCGGTTTTAATCGGCACTTACAATTCTTAGACAACGTGCATCTTTACAAGAAGCAATTTCGGCAATTCATTGTTGATACTGATAGAACAGACAACGAAAGTCTACACCTTATCGGTATTCCTGAAGGTATGTCTAAGAAGGCGGTAACGATTGAGGCAGTCCCCAAATTTGAGGACAAAATCACCTTCAAGGATACGTTCAACGCCGCGACTTTGGATCTGTTATTACTTGTCCTACTTCTCGTAGTATTTTTCTCTGGGGCGTTCCTCGTCTTTTTACGCACAGAGGTCTGATCTTGCTGAAATTAAATTACCCCCAAGTGTCAATTGAGCGGCTCGGTAGGTTCGGTTTCCTAACCGAACCGAACTTATCTGGGTTCGTAGTCATGGCACCTGTTTTTACGGAATTATTTGTAATACGCTGAAAATCAAGGATTTCATGAACGATCTGGAGCGGTTAGGAAACCGCATCTACCGAAGTATAAAAATAATAAATAGAGGCGCACAAACTAACAAAAGGAGTATATTATGAAAATGTATAAACGCGTTATTATTCTAATTATCGTTTTCCTGATTATTGCAGGGGTTAGCTGCACTATGATCACAGATGAGATAAACATTGTGGATAGAACGATACATGACCACTACAAAGTTGATACGAAAGGGCAATTAATCGTTAATGCGGAGATTGGCGAGGTTTCTATTGAGAAATCAGATCATCACGTTTCTGATATTGATATCGATATCAAAAAGGAATGGAAATCAGGTATGCTGTTTCAACCACATTCGAAACGATGGATTAAGGATATGCTCAAAGATTTGGAAGTCAAAATTAAACGCGACCCACCAGATGTACGGATTGACGTTAAATTCAAACGCGGAAAGCGACATTGGAAAAAGGGATTAAAATGGTTAACGGTTAACATTCAGCTTAAAGTGCCGCGTGGATATGAGGTCGTTTCAAATGGCAACTCTAAGTGACTAATCTTTGGACAATTTTTAAGTATTCTGACAAGATATGTTAGAATGAACAACGGAACATTTTACGCAGCAATAGTTTTACATAGGATGAATTTTGACAATATTATTTGGATTTTGGCAATTTTTTTTGAATTATGCACCCTTTTCATCTTCAAATTGTATCATGTATAATCATAATCCTATCTATTGTGGAGGACTCTGATGAAAAATGACGATGTTGAATTAGTTCACAACATTTTGTCCGGCGACAGTACAGCGTTCAATACCTTAGTCGAAAAATACCAAAAGAATGTTCACGCGATAGCGTGGCAGAGAATTGGGGACTTTCATATTGCCGAAGAAATTACCCAAGATGTCTTCCTACAGGCTTATGATAAACTGTCTACGCTAAAAGACCCGAATAAGTTTGCAAGATGGCTCTATGTAATTGCCAAACGGCGTTGTACACGTTGGCTACAAACAAAAAAGCCTACAATGCTATCCTTAGATGCCACCGATAAAGCAACCTTGGAGAAATCCGCTTTTGCACATTATGATGCAGAGCAGCGTGAGGAGAAAGCAGCAGAGCAGTACCGCGAAATTGTTGAAAATCTTTTGGAAAAACTACCTGAGAACCAACGTACAGTGGTGGTGCTCTATTACCTTCATGAAATGACATCCGAAGCAATTAGCAAATTTCTGGACGTATCTATCAACACGATTAAGAGTAGACTCAGACGTGCACGACAACGTTTGAAGGAGGAAGAACTGATGATTTGTGAAACTCTTGGTAGCATCCAGCCGCCTATTGACTTAACCGGTCATATATTTTGTGATAGTATGGAATTCAAAGCGGACACACCATATTTTCAAGACGAGCATACAGAGTATACAGGACCGCAAACCGTGAAAGCATTGATGAGTGCCTTTGACACGGAGTTTGACAGTAGTATTGTAAAAATCTCAGTGGGTATAGTTGGAGGCAAATCAAGCAGTCTCACAATTGATGAGATAGATAAACGATATCCACGGACAAAGTGGCTTCAACTGATTTTGGATAATGGACTTACCATAGAAAACTTTGTGCATTATGCATCTTGTTTGTCTAAGCGGCATATTTTGGCTTTTTTAGAAGACAATCCAGACTTCCAAAAAGTAAATTTTTTCGGTATACCACCCATTCAAGATGACTGGGAAAAGTATAAAACAGGTTTTGTCAGGAAGATTATTGCTACTGAGAAAGAGGTTAGAGAACAAGATAAACAGGGGCATAAAGATGAGGTTGCAGACTCCGCATTAAAAACGGCGTTGGCACATTTAAAATCTTGTCCGTAGCAACTTGAGTTATTTTATAGTGGGTTTTACAATTAACTGGACACCTGATCTGTAGGAGGGAACTCCGATTCCGATTATCAAATATTTAGTCGCTATTCGGAGATCGCTCCTACAGAATATATGTACATTTATTTATATAATTTACTATTTATGGAGAATGCGAAATGCTACGAACACTAATTCGAAAAGAGATGATGCATCATATCCTGAGCGTTCGCTTTATTGTCCTGCTGCTGATGTGTCTGTTACTTGTTCCACTTACTCTTTCTATCAATTATCAAAATTACCTCCAAAACCTCGTTGACTATCAAGAAGCGGTTAAACTGGCAAATATTGAAGAGAAGACAGTAAACCCGAAGATGCCGCTGGAACCGGAGCTTGAGGTTTCTAAACTCTTTCTCAAACCGACACCTTTGAGTGTGTTTGCAAATGGATTAGGAGACGCGCTGCCAAGCCACCTCGGCATGACCCGTAATGGGATTATTCAAGGAGCTCCAGCTTTGATTTCCGATTCCCTTTCCTATCTTTTCGGACATCTCGATTTTCTTTTTCTTGTCGGCACTGTTTTCAGCTTGCTTGCACTGCTATTTACCTTTGATGCAGTTGCCGGGGAGCGAGAAGCGGGTACCCTTCGGGTCACCTTAGCGAATTCTCTGCCGCGTGACCTCTTTCTGTGGAGTAAATTAATTGGCGGATATATAGTGTTCGTGGTGCCGTTTTTGGTAGCCTTTCTATTCGGCTTATTGGTACTTGTTTGGCAAGGTTTTCCCCTCGGTGAACCCGAAATTTTTCCACGGGTGTTCAGTCTAACCCTCGTCTCGCTGCTCTATATTGCGGTCTTCTTTGCGATAGGGACAGTCATTTCAACCTACTTAGATAATTCCAAGACTGCACTCATCGTCGCCTTTACGGTTTGGGTGTTTGCCGTGCTGATTACGCCGCGCGTCGGATTTATCGCTGCGAAATTCATCGCGCCAACGCGAACATCACAGAGTGTCTATCTGGAAAAGACGGCTCTCCGTGAGAATTTCAATGCAGAACTTGAAGAGAAAAAAACGGAAATACACAAAGAACTCTGGAAGGATCGTCGGCAACCTCCCTACGAAGAAGTGGATGAACGGATGAAACCTCTTGAAGAGGAATTTCGGCAGAAATTCAAAGAGCATACTGATAAAATAGATCGAAACTATCAGCGTGAAAAAAAGCACCAAGAGCAGGTAGGTGAAACGCTTTCAAGAATCACACCGACATCCTCCCTAACCTATCTCGCTACAAATTTAACACAGACTGGAAAACGAAAGAGAAATGACTACTTTCAAGCAGGTGAGCGTTACTATGATGCGCTTCATACGGATGTGTTCAATAAAATTATAGATCATGCTAACGTAAGAACGTTCCACCCAGAAAGAGACATCGTCAAAATTAGGCAGCCATCATCTTTAGAAACCCCAACCTTAGGAGAGACATTCCGTCAATCGGCGGTGGATGTGCTGCTGCTCTGCTTCTTTGCGGTAATGTTGACAACTGTGGCATTTCTAAAATTTTTCCGCTCCGATATCTGACACAGCAAATTGTGATAAACCGTAGCATTTTCAAAAACGCTTAGCATGAAACAGATGCAACTTTTACCAGAGTCATTTATAAGTAAGTGTTGAGAATAACCCTATTGCATAAGATCACACAAATTAGACAAATGCAAAAATAAAGGAATTCAATATGTTAATGACACTGATTCAAAAGGAGATGATGCATCATATTCTGAGCGTCCGTTTCGTCGCGCTCCTTGTGATGTGCCTCCTTCTCGTGCCGCTCACACTTTCTACCAATTACCGAAATTATCGCCAGAATTTAGTAGATTACCAAGAAGCCGTTAAACGCGCAAACATTGAAGAAACTATGATGAACCCAGGGATGCCATTGGAACCAGAACTGGAAGTTTCCAAAATCTTCCTCAAACCGACACCTTTGAGCGTCTTTGCAAATGGATTAGCAGATGCATTGCCGAGTTATCTCGGCATGACACGCAATGGAATTACACAAGGGGCACCCGCCCTGGTGTCCTCTCTCTCCTATCTGTTAGGGCATCTTGATTTTCTGTTCGTAGTCGGTACCGTCTTCAGTCTACTCGCGTTACTGTTTACATTCGATGCGGTTGCCGGGGAACGAGAAGCGGGCACACTCCGTATAACTTTGGCAAACGCCCTCCCACGGGACCTGTTTCTGTGGAGCAAATTAATTGGCGGATACGTAGTGTTTGTCGTTCCATTCTTGGTGTCGTTACTGTTCGGCTTACTGATACTTGTCTGGCAAGGTTTCCCTCTCGGCGAACCTGAAATTTTTCCGAGAGTCCTCGGTTTAATCCTCATCTCGTTGCTCTATATCGGTGTTTTTTTTGCGATCGGTACAGTAATTTCTACCTACTTAGATAATTCCAAGACAGCACTCATAGTTGCCTTTACCGTCTGGGTGTTTGCAGTATTGATTACACCACGCGTCGGGTTCCTTGTTGCCAAATTTATCGCACCAACACAAACTTCACAGAGTGTCTATATGGAAAAGACAGCTATGCGAGACGATTTCAACGCAGCGCTCGAAGAGGAAAAGCAGAAAATGATCATGGAAGTACCTCCGGATGAGAAGGGGCACATATCCATAGGCGGGGAGATTGCGCAAAGAATTAATGAACGTATGAAACCTCTTGAAGAGGAATATAGATCGAGATTCCAGAACCATTCTAACAAATTGGATCGGAATCATAAACATGAAACTGAACGGCAAGAACAAGTGGGGCAGATGCTTTCTCGACTCTCACCGACATCTTCTTTAATTTATCTCACTACAAACTTGACACAGACCGGAAAGGGAAAAAGAAGCACCTATTTTCAAACGGGCGATCGCTATTATGAGATGCTCTATACAGATTTGTTCAGCAAAATTATAGATCATACTTATAGCAGACATAACAGACGAGTCAAAATTACACAACCACCACCTTTAGAGAGAATAACCTTAGGAGAAACACTCCGTCAATCGATGGTAGATGTACTGCTGCTCTGCTTCTTTGCGGTCATGTTGACAACTGTGGCATTTCTAAAATTTTTCCGCTCCGATATCTGACACAGCAAATTGTGATAAACCGTAGCATTTTCAAAGTACTTAATGCGAAATAGATGCAACTTTTTTCGGATTCATTTGTAGTAGGTGCTGAAACAACTTCTATTCTAAGAAATCACACAAGTTAATCAGATGGAAAGAATAATGGTAAACTTGTTGAGAGGAAAACATGATGTTAACAACCCTCATTCGCCGAGAACTACTTGACAACCTAATGACATTCCGATTTGTAGTGGTGTTTATCATTATGTTGTTGCTTGTTGTTGCAAATACATCTGTGTTGATTAAGGATTATGATCGCCGGTTAGCAAGTTATAATTCTGCTGTTAAATCGAATCACGATCAATTGCTGGGAAAAAGAACCTATTCCAGTGGTAGTTTTGCTGTTGTCCGTCCACCTAATTTATTGAGTATATTCAATGCTGGCTTGGATAAACGGTTGAGTAACGAAATTTTTGTATCTTACAGTTTTGTGCCCACATTGTGGGATGGTCAGGTGCATGGATCAACGAATCCACTTCTGAATCTCTTCTCATCGATTGATATTGTCTTTATCTTTGAAGTAGTTCTGAGCCTAATGTCACTTATTTTTGCTTACGATGCACTTGCGGGAGAACGTGAGCGCGGTACATTACGTC
>JAJDWA010000029.1 GCA_022825825.1 Candidatus Poribacteria bacterium | reverse complement strand
GCGGCGTATGTTGCCACTGGCAAGAGAAGCATAAGACTCAAACAGAGTATCTTGACTGTGTTTTTGAATCTATTTGTCATAGTTATTCCGCGGTCGGTAGTGTGAACGGTCTCATTTCCATTTGCCTTCTGCTTTCAGTTTACCCCAAACCGTCGTCAGTAATCCTTCAGGTTCAAGAGGATACCGCCTCGTTGCCCATTCAAACGTCCGTAAGCTACCGTTGGGATACGTTTCCAATACTCGCTCAGTCACTCCACTTTCAATATGCACTGCGAAATTAACATAGCCAAATATGGGAATACGATCAATGTAGGATGCGTAAACAAGGTACTTGCCATCCATTGACCAAGTGAGGTACTCAATGTAAGCATCTTCTTCAGGTTCTATGTGCCGCAAGTTGCGAGGTCCCACAACGGAGACAATACCAAGTTTATAGGGTTTAGTTTTAGTCAGAAAAGCTAATTGTTTTGAATTAGGTGAGAAAACAGGAAATTCACCGTCTTTGATAATATGTGAAGTCTTTTTCAGAGAAGTATCAAAGAGAAAAATACCGAAGTCTGTGCTGTAGGCGATCTGTTTTCCATTAGGTGCCCAGTCCACCTGGTATGCACTCTCCTTCAGTAACAGTTTAGCGATCGGTTCCTTTCTCTCTATCTCAGTGTTTGGAATAAGGTAGAGTCCGCGTTCCAAAGGCTGCTTAAGTATAATGAACGAATAGTTTATGAAGACCACATCTCCATCCGGTGAGACATCGGCGTCAAAAATTTCACTATATTCACCTTGTGTCAGTCTTTTTGGTTCTGCATTTGGATTCTTTCTATCAAGGAGGTAAACATCATGGAAAGAGTCAAACTCATCTTTGCCTTTTATCTTGACAACAGCTACGATATAGCGGCCATCTTTTTGTATAGAGAAATACATAATATCATGCGGCAGTTTGAAAAGCAGTTGTGCAGTTTGTCCATCATTCACGTTGCCGATCCATAATTCGCGGTAATCCTTTGGGTGTCTAAAGATGATCTCGCCAGTGGGAGCGGCGTGCGTTGCCACTGGCAAGAGAAACATAAGACACAAATAGATTGTTTTGAGGATTTTTTTTAAACTGGATTTCATGATTACTCCTCCTGGAGAGGTGTAAACTGTCTCATTTCCATCGGGAATTCCCCCAAATCAATGACATCCCCGTCTGCTCTATGTGGTGGCATTCCACAACTAAAAATTTAGAAAGAAAATGAAGGTTACGCGCAAATGTCTTGAATGATCACTTTGAGGGAGATGTATCTTTTTTGATTTCTCCCCATTGCGTTTGCATCTTACCTTTTGGAGATACCGGTAACGCACTGCCACTAATCCAATCTACCCAATATCCCTCCACTTGGTCATCTCCTATTTGGGTTATTTTTTCTGTGGCAATATGATACTTATAGATATTTTTTGTAAGGTTTACCATAAAATTAAGTTTGTCTAACTCAATTTCATTCCCACTAAAAACCACAGACTCACCATTATCCATCCAATCAACGCCGGTGGGTTTCAAATTCTCTGGTATGTTTAACGCCTGAATGTTTTCACCATTTCGATCACATATCATATACCGGTGTGCCTTATCAATGTGGACTATACCCTTACCGAATTGCTGGCTTATAAACTCAGCTTGCGTATACAGTATTTGTTGACCATCTGACGACCATCTGGGACGTGATTGGACAATATTCATCACTCCCTCCGGCCCAGGTAAGAGTGGGTGTGCGTCATTACCATCCGCGTCCATTACTTCCTCCTGCCCAGGTATGAGTTGGCGTGCGTTATTACCATCCGCGTCCATAATCCAGAGATCACCATTGAATGAGAAGACAATCTGTTGCCCATCTGGCGACCATTCCGGCCAATGGGCACTTATCTCAGATATCTTCCTGATTTGACCAGTTTCTAAGTTCAAGATGTTAATACTTTTATTTTTACCTCGATCTTGATATCTTACAAAAAGAATCTGTTGCCCATCCGGTGAAAATGATGGATAACGATCCGACTCGGAACCTGGGACTGGAGCAGTAATTTGCCTTAAATTTGTGCCATCGGTATCCATTATCCAAATACTACCAACGGAACGATTGGCATTAATGAAGCGGTCTCTTTCAAACACAATCTGTTTTCCATCTGGGGACCATCTTGGGTCCCTTGCAATTGATTTTTTGATCAGTCGTGTAAAGTTGCTGCCATCATCGTCAATAATAAATAGTCCTGTATAGATCGAATCAAAAACAAATTTAGCATTACCGACAGTTGAAAACATTAGAATGAAACAGAGGTATATTATAAGTGCACGCATTTTTGTTCTCCTTCAGGAAACTCATGAGTGTTCTGAATTCCCCGGTTCGTTAGTCTCTGAATCAGCGACAGTGATATTGGTGACAATGTTGCGTTGTTCTGGATGCCGAACTGGAAAATCTTTTATTTCTTCATTGATCAGTTCTCGGACCATTGATTTGACACTATCAAACGGGATGCATTCTAAAATGATAATGGCGCGATGTTTTGACGGTACGATGTTGTATGTCAGCCCGTACTGTATACCCAATTGCAGTAATTCCGGTTCAACGTTGATGGAAATCTGTCTGCGTTCCTGTTCTGTGATGAAATAACTATCAACGATAAAGTGTGTATGAATCCAGGCTTCTTTTGCTTCAATAATCTTCATAATCTGCATTGTAGCATGAAAGGTGGTAAGAGTCAACGTTACGTGTAGCGTGTCACAAGGGTAGAGTTAAAAACACCACCATACGAAAAAGGGTTTATTTCTTTATTTTTGGAATGGGACGCACTACACGGAATCCGATCGTATGTGTAGAATCGAGAGGGTAGAATTTGGACCGTAAACCTGAACGCAGGAAGGCACTACCTACATCCCAGGCACCACCGCGAATGACTCTTGCACGCAACACATCGCGGAAACGGAGGTTCAGCGGGTTTCGTTTAACATCTTTGCTGTTTTGTTGGTAAAAAGATGGGTTGTATTCATCAAGGCACCACTCCCAAACGTTCCCTGCAAGGTCAGCAATCCCATCAGGAGATCTGCCGTTTGGAAATTGTCCGACAGGTGTAGGATGATTATAGCGGCGTGCGAAATTGGCATGGAGTCGTGCTTTTGGCGGTTCGTTCCCCCACGGATATATGCGTCTTTCTGTACCACGCGCAGCACGTTCCCACTGTGCCTCAGTCGGTAAACTCCCACCGATCCATTCTGCAAAGGCTTGTGCGTCAAACCATGTTACACCGACAACGGGTTGCGTATCGGCGTTGAAGTTCTCATCCTTCCAAGTCTCTTCACCTTGCTGTCCGCGAGGTGTAGGGCGCCCCGTTGCCTCAATGAAGGCGCGGTATTGTGCATTCGTAATTTCGTCCCGTGAAATTTGGTAAGCAGAGAGATAGACGTTGTGTTGTGGAACTTCAGCGTCAAAGGTATGTTTTTCGAGCAGGGAACTTCGTAATTTTGCAGCTGTGTAGGCGGCTTCTGCTTCTTCTGATGTTGAGCCCATTATGAATTCACCTTCCGCAATAGCAACCCATTCTATAGTGACGAGCGTCTTTTCAGCGGCAGGACTTAATTCGGCAGTAACAAAACTGCTCACAGTGCTAAACAGGAATACAAAAGCCGTAAGGCAAACGCATCGCATTCCAGACAGATCCTTTAAATTTCTTTGGATTTTCTTCAAAATCTAACTTTCTCAGGACTTACGCAAATTCGGGTATCCCTGTTTAGAATTTTGTCCTTTCAAGGATTTTAACCCTGATTTTTTGTCCTTTTCAAGGTTTTACCCCGCTTTATCCCCCAATTCGCATGCCACCTGCGCATGCGATGGCGAGGGAATCCGTAAGTCCTGAGTATAACACAAGTTTATATTATTGCGTAAGTCCTGACTATTTCAGAATTAGCATCTTCCGTGTTGCCGAGAATTTACCTGCTGTAAGTGTATAGAAATAGACACCACTTGCCACGGATTCACCAAATTCGTTTTTACCATCCCAATGCGCAGCGCGGTTGCCGCCCTGATAAAGTCCGACAGGCTTATGTCCTAAAAGTAGCGTGCGGATCAACTGTCCGTCGGCAGAATGAATTTGAATTGCTACGTCTGCGGATTCTGCTAATTGATAAGGTATCCACGTTTCAGGATTGAAAGGATTTGGATAGTTAGGAAGAAGAACAGTTTTTTGCGGAGTCAGCGCTGCCAGTAGTTGTTCCAAAACTAATATGCCGCGTTGGAAAGCAGGATCGGTAAGTGCAAGTTGTTTTGCTTCCCGTAACCACTGTTGCACCTCTGCTTTTGTCGGAGCGTTTCCAAGGTCGTAACTCCAGATTGCAGGCGCAGCACTTGAAGAATTTGCCATTGCCGCTGCAATCAACGTCAGGTCAACTATATCAACAATTCCATCACCGTTCACATCGGCAAGATTTTCACCCTCCTGTGTAAAGTTAGATGCGACTAAAGTCAAATCTTGTATATTTACAATACCGTCGCCATTTAAGTCCTCTCGTTGGCGTACAGGTTCCGCTACCTGTCCAGCTCTAACGCGCGCATAAGAAACGTTACCAGTGCTATCAGTCAACCGTACATTAGACACAGTTAGCGTAGATGCCTTAGGGGCGAGAACTTCAAAGGTGATGTTTGCCAATGTTCCTATCCCAAATCCTTCTCCAGCAAGAGATGTTGCAGCAAGCGTAACAGTGTTTTCCTTAACAATTGGTTCCACGGAAAATGCTCCCATTGGTAAAAAATTCGCATTTTCACTTTTGACATACCGGAGCGCGGAGGCATCATACCGAATAGTTGCCTGATATCCGGCTACGCCACCAGCATCTTCAATATTAAGTGAGAACGTAAATTGCCCATCTATAGGAGGAGACTGCAGAGAAGGCGGAGAAAGACTCACAGTTGCATAAGTGTTAGTTGGGGGCGTAAAATTCCATAGAAGCGTTGTGCCATCTGAGCTGCTACTCGCAAGCGTTCTTCCATCCGGGCTAAATGCAATGTTCAAGATGCTGCTTGTGTGTCCAATAAACGTTTGTAAGTGTTGACCAGATACAGTATCCCATAAGCGGATAGTACTATCACTGCCAGCACTTGCAAGCGTATCCCCGTTGTTACTAAAAGTAACGCTCCAGACTAAATCTGTATGTTCAGTAAAATTCTGGAGTTCTACGCCAAAGACAGTATCCCAGATTCGGACAGTACTATCGTCGCTGCTACTCGCAAGCATGTCTCCATTTGGGCTAAAAGCGACACTCCTTACAAAGTCGGAATGTCCAGCAAGTATCTGCCTATCTTCACCAGAAGTGACATCCCACAGCCGTATAGTGCCGTCTGCACTACCACTTGCAACTGTTTTTCCATCTGAACTGAAAGCGACACTTAGTACCGCATTTGTGTGCCCAATGAGTGTTTCCAATTCTTCTGCAAGAGCAGTATCCCATAGTTTGATAGTGCCGTCTTCACTACCGCTCACAATCCGGGATCCGTCAGAATTGAAGGCAATGCTCCAAACCCAATCTTCATGTCCAATAAGCGTATCAATGTGTTCACCGGTAGATGCATTCCATAACCGTATAGTCCCATCGTCACTACCACTTGCAAGTATATTTCCATCGGGACTGAAGGCAATGCTCCATATCCAATCCTCATGTCCTATTAACGTTTGTTGGTGTTGTCCAGTGGTAGCATCCCAAAGATCAATCGTATTGTCTGCACCGCCTGTTGCTACTACGGTTCCATCGGTGTTGAATGCAACGCTTAAAATATAATTTGTATATCCAGTAAGTGCCTGCCGTTGTCCTCCAAAGACAGTATCCCACAATCGAACAGTTCCATCAGCACTGCCACTTGCGAGTGTGCCTCCACTTACGTTGAACGCTATACTCAAAACACCGCCTGTATGTCCAGGAAGCTCCTGCTGAGGTTGCCCAGTAACAGCATCCCACAAAAGGATACTGCCATCAGCACTGCTACTTGCAATCGTATTTCCATTTGGACTATATGTCACACTATAGACGGGGGCCACATGTCCGAATAGCGTTTGCTTGTGCACACCGAAGGCTGTATGCCAAAGCCTAACAGTGCCATCAGCACTGCTACTTGCGAGTGTGCCTTCATTTGAACTGAACGCTACACTGTAAACAGAATCTTCATGCTCAGTCAAGATGTGTTGTTGTTCACCAGTTGCAACATCCCACAGTTGGACAGACCCGTCCAAACTGCCACTTGCGAGTATGCCTCCACCCGTACTAAAAGCAACGCTCGTAACAGCATCAAAATGTTCGGAAAGTGTCTTCAGATTTTCACGAGTAATATAATTCCAAAGTTGAATAGTGCTATCACCATGGCCACTGGCGAGTGTTTGCTCATCCGAACTAAATGCCAAACTCAAAACTACATCTGTATGTCCTGTAAGATTCTCTTGATGCTCGCCAGTTGTTGCATTCCAGAGTTTAATTGTTCCATCACCATGGCCGCTTGCAAGCGTTTGACCATCCGAACTAAATGCAGCACAGTAAACAGGCTGTGTATCTCCACTGAGCAATCTTATTTCTTCATAGGTTTGTGCATTATAGAGCCAAATACCGATGGAACTGACTACCGCCAAACTTGTGCCGTCAGGCGAATACTTAAGCTCACTTATTCTACCTTTACCGAGACGGGCTCTTGCGTTTTCAGGTAAACTGAATTGTGTCGCGTTTTGCGCAAAGGTTTGGGTTAAAAAAAATGAAGAAACAAAAAGTTGAGTTAAAAAAATAAAAAATAACGTTTTTTTCATTGGGAATTCTCCTTTTAAGGTAATTGGCTGCTATATATTATGTGGCACGCAAACAATTGATTGATGTCTTTTCAAAGTATACCACAAAGAAGGTGAGAATGCCAATTTTACGTGGGAAAGCAGCGAGTGTAGGTTAGAATATTGGTAGGCATCAAATTCCTAACGCTTTGGCTGTTTGATGTAGGTGTAGTAAGAATCTATGACCAGACAAAGATTTCATCATCATCTGGGGAATATCCGATAAATACTGCCAAAACTATTCTGGCCCGTGTGCCCTGAACGGGTGGTACTTCGTGGATACAACGTGTGTTGAAAAAGTAAAGGTCTCCCTGTTCCAAATTGACCTGACAGTTTTCTATTCTGTTCTCTGTTGCGTAGCTATCAAACGTTTCTGCTGCAATATGTGGTTGAACGTCTTCAGACCAAAGGCATCGGTGTAGGATAGCTTGCGTTACTTTTCCGGTTTCATCTGCATTTTGAACACACAACACCCCTGCAAACTGATGTTCAAAACGGTAAACAGCATAATCGGTGCGTTGTTCACGATATTTGACACTGTCAATGTGTGGTTTGTAACTATGAGTCTCATAGTGAACGCGGAAGATAGCCGGCCCGTAAAGTGCACCGTCTGGTTCGCGTGCAACCTTAACCGCCTTTCCTGGGGAAAGTGCAGCAAGAGATTCATAAATCAGATCAACAGGATTTTCGAAGCCATCAAATAGAAATTGGAACAGATGGTGTGTTGCTTCAGCATGTGCCAAAAAACCGGATTTATCGCTACCGCGATTACCGAGACTCGTGCCGATGTCTATACGTGTGCGCTTGTCTGCAGAGTTGATGTCCGCTTCGTCACGCATCAACCCCATGTTGGTGAATCTATTGATGAGTCCTTGGCATTGTGCAGGGGAATAGGCTTTACGTAGAATAATGGCAGGCATGTCCGCTTGTGATAGCGAATAGATAGGATTACTATATTTTTTGTAAACTGTTTTGAGGTCAGGTTCTGCAGGAAGCCAATTTGTATTATTTTGCATAAGAAGATACCCACTTAGTAAATCCGCGTGATTCACTTCATTTGTAGTGATCAACGATATAACTAACTTTTAGTAGCGATTTAGAATTTCGGATTGAAAAGGTAATCATCCATTTTCTCGTCTACGAATTCAGCATTGTGGTCAAGATCACTGTTTTCAAAAGCGGCTTCACATCCAGTTTGATACTTCAACCGTCTGCCTGAACGGAGCCAACGGATACGGTGAATCATCGCTATCATGTGCCGAGGTTTGTCGGAGAGGTTTGGAACACCACGGTGCCAGAGCCGCATATCTCGAATCAACACGCTTCCCTTTTTCGCGTTACCACGGATAGGTGGCACTATTTCGCGGCGTTTTGCTTCATGCTCTTCGTCTATATGTCGATCACTTACGTCCAGATGAGAACCGGGCCAGAGTTCTACACTACCGTTCGCTTCTGTTGTGTCCTGGGGTGAAATATTGACAACCACTTCAGCTGCTGGGTGTGCAATTTTCTGATTTAACCATAGATGATCACCATCTCTATGAAGCGGTTGCGTGCCACTGCCAGGACAGTTTGTGTTGCCGTTGTAGAAATTGTTATAGACCCCAGGACCGAGCAGTTCCTTTGTCACCTGTACGACGTACGGGTTAGCAACGATGTCACTGAAGATATAAGGGGCAAACGGCGGTGGCCCTTGCTGAAGATGGCCCTTGAGCATTCCTGCACCACCCCATTTTTCTGCCTTAATCAACTTTTGCGAATCAGCATCCATCCGTTCGCGTAATATGTCCAGATGTTCAGGGTTGATAATCTTTTCTATAACGACACACCCATCAACGCGGATGGCTTCGACGACTTTTTTTAGATGCGTTTCTGAGAGTTTGCCAGCGGCTAATTCTTTAGGTTGAACTGTCACGACTACCATTGAAAAATTCCTTATAGAGTGCCTGAACGGCTGTATCCATATCTGCTGACTTTACGCCAAACATCATGCTGACTTCATTTGACCCTTGGTTAATCATCTCTATATTGACGTTTGCACCTGCTAATGCGCCTGTTGCCCTTGAAGCGATACCGACAGTGTGCTGCATGCCCTCACCGACAACCATGATAAGAGACAAATCACGTTCTACAAAAACATCTTCTGGGGCAAGCGTCTGACGAATCTTTTCAACAATCCTTCTCTCCTTTTCTACGGGTAAGTTTTCCTCTCGAAGTATAACAGACATATTGTCTATGCCGGACGGGATATGTTCAAAAGAGATGTTTTCACCTTCCAATATCTGTAGCAGTCGTCTACCGAACCCGATTTGTCGATTCATCAGATATTTGCTAAGATAGACACAACAAACGTTGCTCATAGCGGCAATACCAACAACAGGGTTTCCATTTGAGGAGCGCTGTGGAACAATCAATGTGCCAGCTGCTTTGGGGTTATTTGTATTTCGGATGTGAACAGTGACCATTGCGCGATACACGGGTTCAAGTGCCTCATCATGAAATACTGAAAAACCGGCGTAAGAGAGTTCGCGCATCTCACGGTAAGTTAGTTCAGAAATTGGAGCAGGATTCGACACAATAGACGGATTTGCAGCGAATACGGAGTCAACGTCTGTGAAATTTTCATAGACTTCTGCCCGAACCGCACTGGCAAGGATTGCACCTGTAATGTCTGAGCCGCCACGAGAAAAGGTTACAATATGTCCTTCTTTGGAATATCCGAAAAATCCTGGAAAGATTGTAATACCGGGACGTTCGCTTAGACTTCGCAAACGGGTGTATGCTTCAGGAAGAACCTGAGCATTTCCCGGTTCGTCTGAAAGGAGTAAACCCGCATCCTTCGGGTTTACATAGTGTGCATCTACCCCCTGCGCCTGCAGCACTTGTGCAATGAGACGAGCACAATTATCCTCTCCACCGGCCTTCATTGTATCCATATAGAGATCTGCATCGTCTGTACTCTTTTCAAGACGTTCTGTTAAGTCACTGGCAATAGGGTCAACAACTTCCCCTGGGAGCCCCAATTCTGAAACGATATTCCGATAACGTTCAATAGCCTCAACACATTCCGAAGCACCGATTTTTCCCATCAACCGTTCCGATGCCGCTGCAATCAACAGGTCGGTTACTTTTATATCTTCACTATGCCGTTTGCCGGGGGCTGATACGACAATCAACCGGCGTGCTGGGTCGGCAGTGATAATGTCACACACTTGACGAACCTGTTCTGCTGCCGCGAGGGAACTCCCCCCAAATTTCGATACTTTTAACAATCCGTATCCTCCAATCCAATATTGTATGTTCGTAACAATTACTTATACCACAGTTCCATTTTCTTTAGGTGGATCGGTTTATTTGGTGCTAAATCCAATACCTCGTGCACAACCGCAGCTGAGTTCGGATCAGGTATCTCCACAGGTTCTGATGCGCACCCCAGAAAAACAACAAAAAGTATAAATAAGGGATAAAAACACTTCACAACACTTCTTCCTTATCAAAGCATATTAGGCAGAAGCGAGCACGTTATCCATCACCTCTTGCCATCTGCCCTCAAATTTCTCGCCAAACTCTTTTTTTCCACCGGTTGCCAAGGGGCCCAGAATCATCGGTTTAGTAGCATTATTCCGCTCCCAGAGTTCCTTACCACCGAAATCGTTGTGCAGAAAATGGAGTGCAACACCAGCGCGTTCCTTATCGGAAAGATTTGATCTGGTACAGTGTGCAACACCATAACAGAAGAAAAGCACACCGCCTGCTTTCAACTCAATCGGTACCGCACGCTCTTCGGGTGGATCACAACGGATATGGTGGTCACTCAACGGGTCACGGTAGTGTTCATACATTTCACGATGACTACCGGGAATAACGTGTATACACCCGTTTGCCACGTTTGCATCGTGGATAGCGATCCACATGGCAGTGCCGCGCAACGGGTCAGCAATTTTGAAATAGGCGTTATCTTGATGCCAACTGGTACCAATGCCGACTTTTGGCGGTTTCCAAAACGCTTGATCCAGTTCCAACATAAATTCATCACCGATGAGCTGTTTGACAGTAGATACTACTTTGGGATGAAAAGGTAACGCTTTGTGCAAGTCACTACGATTGTTTAAGGGAATAACCTGTAGGTTTTGTCGTTCGCCCTCGTTGTCGCGTTTAGTACCGTCCTCTTGCACTGCGCAATTGATACCAGTTCCCTTTTCGAGTTCAGTATTATAGATGCGTTCCAATTCAAGTCGAAGTGCTTCCGCTTCAACGGAAGAGAAAAAGCCGTCAATTGCAAGGAATCCATCTTCTCGAAATTTGGAATGTTGTGTTTCTGTTAATTGCATATCAATTCATCTTTCTTATTTTTCATTGGGGAATTCACAGAGATTAAGTAAATTGTTAGGATGTACAAATACATCAATAAGCTATTACTATATCCATATATGTGAAATTAGTGTATCACATTTCCACGTTTTTTCCCCATAAGTTTTGAAATAGTTTGCACACCTATACAGATTAGATGTGATATTAACCTTTGTAGTAGGAAATCTGCATAGGCGGATTTCACATCCACCATGCAAAAAGAAAAATCTACAAAACCCACACAGCCATCTGTCCTGCTTCACGGTTACACCATGCATAGTACGGAATTGCAGTAACATCCATCTGTTGTAGACTCGGTTTTGGATGATAGAGACTATTTTCCCAATCAGAAACATCAAACACTGTACCAGTGCCACGAATCAGTGTAATACCGCCAAGGAGTTCATTGTTAAATACGGCTTCTACTGCTGCGTTGTCAACAAGCGATAACGTCTCAAAAGCACCATTAGGATTATCAACATCCTCAAAACAGTAAACCAGTGGGCCGCGGCGCAGTGCTGAGCGCCCAAGATTATCTCTCACATAGGGATGTGCGTAAACGCGTTCTACTGGCATATCCAGGTTCAATTCGACTGTATCGTTAGATTGCCACGCTCTGTTAATTGAAAGGTATCCGTTAGGCGCAGCCTTTGCATTGTGAGTTTCTCCGTTGATGCTCACTTTAAAATTGTCACACCAATTCGGTATCCGCAAATTCAATGCAAACTTTGCAGATTTATCAGGATTGAGTGTTATTTTGACATCTCCCGACCACGGATAATCGGTTTCTTGTGTTAATTTCAGAGAGACATCCTCTGCTACTGTAGCAGTGGCAGCGCCCCCAACGTAGAGATTAATCCAGAGGTCTTTTTCAGATTGTGCGTAGATATACTGTCCAAGAGAACCGATTAGGCGCGCGATATTCGGTGGACAACATGCACACCCGAACCAAGGATGCCGATGTCTTCCGCCACGACTCGCCAACGGATTTTGATAGAAGAAACCTATGCCATCAAGTGAAACGCCAGAGAGTGCACCGTTGTATAACGCAGTTTCTAATACATCAATAAAACGCGATTCGCCTTTCAATAGGAACATCCGATGTGCCCAAAATATCAATCCGACTGAAGCACACGTTTCAGCATAAGCGGAGAAATTCGGCAACTCATAATCTTGTGTAAATCCTTCATTGTGTCCAGATGGACCTACGCCCCCCGTCACATACAAGCGTTTCTCTACATTCTGCCAAAGTGCATCCAATGCATTTGTAATATCGACATCGCGAGTTTCAGAAGCAATGTCAGCAGCACCGGCGTAGAGATACATAGCGCGCACTGCATGACCAACACATTCTGTCTGCTCACTTAATGGCTTATGCGCTTGCGAATATGTGCCTTCATATTTTCCATCCCGCGTGTAGTGATGTTGATACGCGCCTAATCCACCCGGTAAATCCGGATTTTCTAATTCCTTTTCAAAAACATGCGGAGCTTCCCCGCGCTTTGTGACAAAGTATTCTGCAAGAGACATGTAACGCGTTTCACCTGTGACACGCGCCAATTTCACTAAAGCGAGTTCAATCCCCTGATGACCAGGAAGGCCATCCCGTTTGCCATGCCCAAAAGTGTTATCTATTAGATCAGCAAATCGACACGCAACATCCAACAGTTTCTGTTTTCCTGTTGCTTGATAATGGGCAACACCCGCTTCAAACAGATGTCCAGCACAATACAATTCGTGCATCATACCGAGATTCTGCCATCTCTTTTCTGGTTCAACCAGTGTAAAATAGGAATTCAGATAACCGTCTGCTTGTTGGCTTTTGGCAATTGTGTCAATAACCTTGTCCAGTTCTGCTTCCCACTCCGGATTAGGATGTGTGTGTAGGGTATAAGATGCTGCTTCTACTAATTTGTGAACGTCCGAGTCGTTAAAGAAGATGCCTTCAAAGCCGCCTTCCATCACACCAGCAGCTTTTGCAAAATTACTAATCCTGCCGGTTGTCCGACACTGTTCCAGCTCATGTGGTATTGTTTTCTCTGAATTCGCTGTTTGCCGAGGCGACCAGAAACGATCTTTAACAGTAACATCTGTGAATGGTAATGATTTCAAAATTTTATCCTTTGTTCTGTTTAGTAGGCTAAAGGGTGAAACTTGAGTGTCTCATCCTACAAATTGTGTTAATGTAACGTGAGTTTGATAAAAGAATTTATAGTGAACAATAAAATTAATACTACATTTTCTATTGGCTCAACTTACGTTCACGTCCCACACTTCTTCTGTAGGAGCGATCTCCGAATCGCGACGCACCTCTCTGATAGTCGGGAATCCAAATCAACGGTATGAATGCGCTTATGGCATTCCCCGGAGTTCCCGCCTACAGATCAAAATGTCCAATTAATTCTAAAGTCTACTATAAAGCGGAGTGCGTCCGTCCTGTCCGATTATCAAGCTCACGTTAATTTAGTATTAGCGGCTCCTGATGCTAATTTGTTGGAACGCTTCTGTAGGTAAATACTCCCCTAACACATTCTGAACATCTTTTTTCCTTATTTGCCGTGGCGTTATTAAAACACATTTGTTGTCTGAAATCTTGCTCCAAGACATTTCAAAATCCTTATAAGTCAATTGGCGCTTAGTAAGGTTTGCAGGACTTTGAAGTCCTACTTTATTCAACTGATTGTTGTATTCAGACAGCGCCAAGATTTCTGGGGTGCGTCCTTGAAATTGAACTATTACGATGGGTGCCCATCCTTTTGCGACAAACGCCTTCAATACATCAAACGAACAGTTAGTGACTACGGCACTATGCCGCACTGTCCTACGCGACGTGGCGTGAAAATCATCAAGCGCGTTTTTGCTGGTAACACCTGGGCGTTGTTTGAAAGCATTTCTAACGTAAGGTTGCTTCTCCAAATCAACAGTAGCGGATTCCGGTAATGTCACATTGCTTTGCGTTGTTGCTGTTTCTTGATCGGCGGCGTTTACTGTTTCAGGGATAGAATATTCCCCTTGCAATGCTGGACCACAATTAATTGTCAAAAGCACCAAAATAAGTGAGGCAACACAAGCAAATATAGTTGAATAGAAAGAACTATTCAGTGATGCTTGACAAGTTTGAATAAAAAAAGACATAGGGCGTTTCACGGTTTATTCCTCCTTCGGTAAACTTATGTTGTTAGTTAATCGATTTTAACAGCGATTTCCCGTTTTTCCTTCCACGATTCCACGATAGCTTCTGTGATCCGCATCGCTTGCAAGCCATCTCTTCCTGTCGGTTCGGGTAGACGATCATTAAGCAAATCATCCACTAAGGCAGCCATGCGCAGCGCAAAAGTGCCATCAAATGCAAGTTGTTCCATCCGAAAAATAGAGGGACGGTATTCTTCAACAACCTGATTATCACGTTTCATCAGTGTTGCTTTGCTCAGCACGTTATCCACAACGATTTCGCCAGCGGCCCCACAAATTTCCAGCCGCTCGATCGGGTGAATAAAATCACTATCCCAACTCGCTAACAAGGTAGCAACTATCTCTGTTTCATATCGTACTGAAATTGCCATGCTTGTATAGCATGCGTCTTCACCTTCGCGTGCTTCATGTTCTCTCGGTTTTGCCATTTGAGCACATACAGCCACAATTTCGCCGCCAAACCATCGTAGTAGGTCAAGCGCGTGAGTTTGTAACTCGTAGAGCAGATAATACTCACCTTTCCATGTAGAGGCGGGTCCCCCTTGTGACAATTTCATATCCAAATAATAGGTCTGTCCGATTGCGCCAGCGTCAAACCATTTCCTTGCCTGTACATAACCGGGTGCGAATCGGCGATTATAGTCTATTGCGAGGTGCACGCCTTTTTCTTCCGCTTTTGCAACCATCTGTTCTGCTTCATCAATATCAAGCGACAACGGTTTTTCAGAAATAACATGTTTTCCAGCATCAAGACATTCCATCACAGGATCAAAGTGTAAATGGTCTGCGGTCACTACGTCGACCAGATCACACTCTTCGTTCGCAAGCATCTCTTTAATGGATGGATACCACTTGGCAATACCGAGTTCTTCAGCACGGGCTTGCGCTTTGGCAGCATCTATATCACACACTGCCACTAATTCTGCCCCTTGATGTTGGAGATATCCTCGTTGGTGTAGTAATCCGATTCCCCCGCAACCGACTGCTGCAACTTTCAGTTTCCCTGCCATAATCGTGTTCTCCTTGTAAATATATATGGATATCGGTATCAATCCGTGCCATATTCATTAATAATAAACGATACACAAAAAAATAGCAAGTAAGAAATTATTAGCAGATGTCTAATATGTGTCAAAATATGATTGAAGTTGCATCAAAGGATGTTCGTGGATTTGAATTTTTTGTCGGTACGTGGGGTGGGTAAAAAGAAAAGGCAGATACCCATAAAGGGAACCTGCCTGTTGCCATAAGTTTGCGCTGTGGCTACTCTATCGCCCAACATTTTCGATTCATCTTGACCAAACACTGGGGCGCCCCACTCACGCACTTCTGCCACGTTTGACTGCACCACCGACACGTGCGCGTCCTGTGATTGTTGTTCTCCGCTGTATTTGTCGGATCGTAAGAATGCCCATTGGCACACGTCACAGTCGGTGCAGGATACACATGCGTATGCCCATCACACGCATAGAAACTTGCCACCGTGCAAGTATTGCCATTTGAATCGGTTGACAGACAACTCGCTTGCAGTGAATGGTCTGACCCATCACATGCATAGTGCCCCGCGGCACCACAACCCGCTGCTGCATGGTTTGACCCATCGCACGCATAATGCCCTGATGTGCTACACCCCGCAGCCGCATGGTTTGAACTATCACACGCATAATGCCCCGAGGTGCCACAACCCGCTGCACTATGCTCCCCTGATTGCCACGACTCATGCACACCACATGCATGCATCGCTGGTGAAGACGGGGGTGAGGGATTTTCTGCCTGCTCCTGCTCTTCACCAGAACCGCTATTCGCATCGTCAGAGTGCGCGCTTTTACCAGGGGCACGATTGTTATGATCAAAGGTGTGTCCCATGCACCTTCTGTAGGATTCAGTACATTCATATTCCAAAGATCGCTCTGGAAATGCAGAATCATAGACATATACCGTCTTCTTACAGTCGCGCACTTGATGGAGTGCTACCTTACCACTGTCGCAGGTATAATACGGACGACCACACCCCTGATCAACCTTGCGCTTTTTAAGAAGCTCTGATTTGGATAATATAGGAACGCTTACAAGAAGACCACCAGGGCCCAGGACATACTCTCTGTTGCTGCTGCTCTCGTACTCTTTATCTACATTATCTCCAGTGCCACATTCCGTGCGATGTGCTGAAAACGCTTCATGCGGAGAGCGGAACATATCCGTGCAAGGCCCCTCACATTCATAGTCTTTCGGAAGGTCCCACGTTTCCCAATCATAGGTGCCTTTTGCCACCGGTTCTTCCGAATAATGGTAATAACTTAAGGGTTCTTCAAAATCATGTGAATCTACTTTACCTGAGTTCGTTTGCACATCTTGAAACAACGTATCGTAATCCATTCCTATATGAGTCGCACACGTTGTTAAATAAGCCCTATATTGCACTTTATACCCAATCAATGTTTTTTCACGGAAAACGGTATTGTTATTAGCATCTTTGACTATCTCATGATCAGAATTTAGACGTGGAACCATAACGGTGCCACCGCTCCAGGCTGCACTTACGTCAGACAAGGCAGCATCCACCAAAGCAAGAACCACGTCCATCGCTTTTAGAAGCGCTGACAAATCAATAGAATCTGGTGCCACTGAGCCTTGCAGGGCTACATAAGCAGAATAGAAGGCAGGAACGACTGCGGGGGCAAGTGCCCCACTCGATGCGACAGCAGCAACGGCGGCAGCAGCACCAGAAACAATTGCCACGGCAGTTCCCGATAACGCCGCTTGGTGGCCCGCTTTTATAGCTGCCTGGTTCGTATTCCATTCATTGATTAGGGTTTCAAAATCACCCATGATCGCTCCCCAGCGACCCACCGTTCTATTCATATCTTTTTCACTCTTTTCAAGAATACCTTCTGCCTTATCTATCACCTTATGATCTCCGTGTGCATAAGACATGTGTTGAAGAAAAAAGATTGACAACATACAGACGATTAATATTGTGAGTAATGATTTACTTCTGAACATAATAAAATTCCTCCTATTGTTTGCCACTATGGGCGAAAGGGTACGCTAAAGTGTGTATCATGTATGTACCATTCCCACACAGTGTTTTCCTCATTATCGTTTATCCACGTTAATCTTAATAAATCCATCTGCCGAGCCTCATCTTTAATATTTTTCCTATCTCTGCGCAGGGACCTAGACTCTTCAATCAATTTATGGTATTCAGAAGTATCTGTCTGCCCAAGACTTTCATAGTATGTCAGGAGATAGACATTACGAGCTAACGCTGCAGCTTCTTGATCGTCGGGTGGAAATGGCGGTATATGTCTTGCACTCCAATGCCCGCGTTCAAGGGTTTGTTGATAGAGTGCTTCCACGGGGTGCGTTTCAAGCAGTTCCTTGTGAAATGTCAACGGGCCGGTATAGGTTGGCTTCGTTTGCACAGGTTGCACTATAGGCGTTTGTTGTGGCGCCTGTGCGATTGGCATTTCGTGCCAGTGGTCTCCATGCCATTCCCACTCAAAGCCATCTTTCGCTTTTTGTGGCGGTTTATTATCCGCGCTGGGTTGTTGCTTCATGTGTTTTTCCAGTTCTTTGGCATCTGCCAACTCTTTTTCCAGCTGGCGTATTTCGGCACGGTCTTGCAGTGTTATAAACACAAACGCAGTGCCGAGCAGTAGCGCGAGGACACCGAGTCCCCATATCATTTTCTTAGACATGTCAGTTTCTCCTCTCTTTCGCTGCGTCCATCGGGCAGCGTGGGGTTAAGTCCATATTCGGACAAGTCGGTCTTTCGCCACGTGGGAAACATTCCGATCTTATCCGTTCACAGTCAAACGTGTCTGCTTGCGTGGCATCATAAGTGCCAAACAGCAGCAAACCAATTGTTATCATAAATGTGACAATAATAAGTGAAGTGAGAAGTGGGTTGTAGTACTGTCTCATCTTTTGCTCCTTTATTCATAGTATGAAGCAGATTAAATGTTTGGACAGGCCTACAAGGGCAGGTGAAATGAGAAAGTTCTGTTATCCTTGTAGGAGTCGCTGGTCTCTATTATGCATAGATAAAAACGGATTTTTCATGCTACAATAGAAACCAGCGCTGTCGTGGAGATTCCAAATACACGGCAGTGCTAAGCATCGACAGTGTGTCCTGATCTATACACTGTCGGTGCATTGGAAGCACCCCCTAAACGCAATCCACACAAGGCGGAATTTTAACGTCGCGTACAAGTATACAACATTGTACGGAAATTGTCAATAAAAAATAATAGAAATTATGCAATTTTTTCTTAAAATCCCCATGATTAAGGGTTAAAAATATCAAAATAACGACTTTTAACCTACCTTAACGTGAGTTTATAGTGAACTTTAGAATTAACAGGACATTTTGAGTTGTAGGAGGGAACTCCGGGGAATGCCATACGCGCATTCATACCCGGGGAATGACTAAATGTCATTCATACCGTTGATTTCTTGATTTGGATTCCCGACTATTAGAGAGGTACGTCGCGATTCGGAGATCGCTCCTACAGAAAATGTGTATCACTGTTTTCAAAGTTTACTATAAATACCCCTGCCCTTGCTACAAAAAATTTGACATAGAACACATTCTATGGTAAGGTATTATAAATTATTTTTCCGAAAAAAAAATAGAATTCATTAAAATATCTGAGGACTCCTAAATGCCGCGTCTAAGACAGTCCGAACTTTCCTTGATGGAACTTTACAAAGAGGTAAAAAAACAGCATGAAGATGCGATACTCCTCTGTCGGGTCGGTGATTTCTATGAAGCTTTCTTTGAAGATGCCGAGTTAATCTCACGCCTCCTTGAAATTGCCTTGACAGCAAGAAGCCATAAGAACCAAAAAACACCACCGCCACCAATGGCTGGCATCCCGCACCACGCACTTGACTCCTATCTCTACAAATTAGTTACCGCTGGACACAAAGTTGCCATTTTAGATCAGACTGAAGATGCCAAAGTTGCACGAGACGAAAATCGGCTTGTCAAACGTGATGTTGTCCGAATTGTTACGCCTGGAACCGTGACTGATCCGAAAGCACTTGAACATAAGGCAAACAATTATTTAATTTCAATTTATCAGCAGAAAGAGACTTATGGTATCGCTGTTGCTGATCTCTCTACTGGCGAATTTCAGGTAACGGAGCTGACAGATTTTTCACGACTCTGGGCAGAGGTACATCGATTTTCACCGAAAGAATGCCTTTTTTCAGAGATTTTTGAAGAAGAAAAAATGTTTGAGCAGCTTAAAGTCGAACTGAAAGCAGTGGTCAATTTGCTCCCTGATTGGCGGTTTGACTTTGATACTGCTCGGACAGAACTGCTTCAACATTTCAAGACGATTTCGCTGGATGGCTTCGGATGCGAGCATCTCCCTACTGCTATCTGCGCAGCGGGTGCACTCATCTATTATCTCCATGAAACGCAGAAACAGGAAGTAGAACATATCCTTTCTCTCCATACCTACACGTTGGAAGATTTTATGGTGCTGGATGCAGATACGCAACGGAATCTTGAGTTAACTGCTTCTATTCGCGATGGTTCTACTAAAGGCACGTTACTTGAAGTGCTTGATCAAACGGTGACCTCTATGGGAGGTAGAAAACTACGGCAGTGTCTATTGCAGCCGTTGTTAGATGAGGGAGGGATTAAAGAACGGCTTGACGCGGTTGATGAATTAAAAACACAGATTAACCAACAAGAGGAATTGCGGGAAGCACTTGAGCAGATGTCCGATATAGAACGTCTCATTACCCGCATTAGTCTCGGTTCAGTAAATGGGCGCGACCTACATTCACTCAAAGATTCACTTCGTCTTATACCTGATGTTAAGGAACAACTCCAAAATTGTCAAACATCGCTCTTAACTTCCCTGAATGCAGAATTGAATCCCATGACAGAATTAGCAGAATTGATTGAACATGGGATTCATCCTAATCCCCCCGCTACAATTCGCGAGGGGGGTATAATTAGTGATGGTTATAATGCTGAACTTGATGAATTAAGGCAAATTGTCGGACAAGGTAGAGAATGGATGGCTCAGCTGCAGGAAGAGGAACGAAAACGGAGCGGCATCACATCACTTAAGATTGGATTTAACCAGGTTTTCGGTTACTATATTGAAGTGACGAAGCCGAATCTCAACATGGTGCCTGAACACTATATCCGCAAACAGACGTTGCGAAACTCGGAGCGGTTTATTACGCCCGAACTGAAAGAACAGGAAGCGAAGGTATTAAACGCGGAAGATCGAATACAAACGCTTGAATATGAACTATTTTGCGAGATTCGGGACGAGGTTGCCAAATCTACAGAGGAAATACAGAAAATATCAGCAGTTATTGCGATGATTGACGTTATCGCAAACTTTGCATATTGCGCATCGAGATATAACTATGTAAAACCTATTGTAGAGAGTAATGAGGAGATAATTATTCGCGATGGTCGGCATCCGGTGGTAGAACAGATATTCACCCAAGAAGGCTTTGTCCCAAACGATACGATGCTTAACTGTGATGACGAGCAGCTACATATCATCACGGGACCGAATATGAGTGGAAAAAGCACCTATTTGCGTCAGACAGCACTTATTGTCTTGATGTCGCAGATAGGGTGTTTTGTACCGGCATCTGCAGCGAAAATAGGATTGGTGGACAGGATTTTTACTCGGGTTGGTGCATCGGACAATCTCGTGATGGGACAGAGTACTTTCCTTGTTGAGATGAACGAAACGGCGAATATCCTCAACAACGCCACCCGTAAAAGTCTCGTTATTCTGGACGAAGTCGGGCGCGGCACAAGCACATTTGATGGACTCAGTATTGCGTGGGCAGTTTCAGAATATCTGCTTGATGAGAAAAAGATGGGGGCTAAAACACTTTTTGCAACGCATTACCATGAACTTGTTGAACTGGCAAGCAAGTACAAACGCGCGAAAAATTATAACGTTGCTGTGCATGAAGATGGCGAAAAGGTAACCTTCCTGCGAAAAGTTGTGCCTGGTGGTGCAGACCAGAGTTATGGGATTCACGTTGCTCGACTCGCAGGTTTACCGCACACCGTAATTTCGCGTGCGCAGCAGATTCTTGAAGTGCTTGAGCAGCACAATCTCAGCGTTGAAGCAGATAGTGCAGCAGAAAAACCGCAGAAAACAACCCAGACAATGCCACGCCCAAAACGCCGCGTTACTCGGAAAACATTACAGAGCGATTCGCTGCAGATGGCACTGTTCACACCAAAAACACACCCGCTTGTGGAAGAGATCCGACAGTTAGAACTCTCGCAAATCACACCTTTAGATGCTGTGAACATCCTTTATGATTTAAAGACGAAAGCGGAGGAATCCTGATTTTTTTGACATCAATTCTGTAGGTGCGGTTTCCAGTCTTGCTTCATAGAAATTGCACTTAGAAAGAAGGACCGCATACCTACAGAAGATTTCAACACTATAATGTTACGGACTCGCCACTCCGCGAGCATTCATAAATAGCCATGTTGAGTTCTACAGAACGTCTGCCTTCATATCCATCAACTGCTGGTGCAGCATTATCGTGGATCACCCGGAGCGCGTCTTGGATAACATTACCTGGATAAGGGGGAAGTTCAATGTTCGGTTCTTTGCCTTCGGGGAACTGCCACAATTCAGGTCCAAGACCAATGATGCCATGTTGACCGTGGATATGAATCATTGACACGTTACCGCCAGGATAAGTAGTAGTAGTTAAGACGTGTCCGAGCGCGCCATTTTCAAATTCTAAAATTGCGGAGGTCATATCCTCGGTTTCACAATTTTCGTGGTCGTAAACATCAAAATGGGCACCGATGACTCGCTTGACGGGCCCCATGAACCACAGCATCAGGTCAATGTAGTGTACGCCTTGGTTCATGATAGAACCGCCGCCGTCAAGTTCCCAAGTGCCGTGCCAACCGACATAGTAGCTGTCTGGGCGTTTCCATTTCATGCGTAATTCGCACAGAAGAGGTTTACCGATTGCACCTTGTTCCAATGCAGCTTTGATTTTCCGATTGTGGCCGCCGTACCGTTCCCCGAAGTCAACGAGCAGTTTGACGTTGTTGTCTTCACAGGTTTTGATGAGCGAATTACAATTTTCAACGCTGACATCCATCGGTTTTGTGGTAATAACATGTTTTCCGCGGCGTGCTGCTTCCTCTCCGAATTTTCCATGGAGACCACTGGGGGTCATAATCATTGCGACATCAATATCGTCACGGTCGAACATTTCAAGTGCATCATCGTGGCTTTCGCACCCGAACTTTTCTTCTGCTGCTTTGCGCCTGTCTTCAACGAGGTCAGCGACAGCGACAAGTTCAGCACCATCTGTACTATGAATTACGCCTGAACGATTCATGCCCATGCCTAAGCCGACAACACCGAAACGTAGATTATTAGCCATTAAATTTCTCCTAATAACGTACCTTACTTGGACTCTCCTGATGAAAGTACGCAAATAATTCTGATTACCAAACTGAATTCAATACGGGTCTGACAAAAAGGTCAAAACTAATTTTTAGCATTATAGCACATATACGTCCGATGCGATACAAAAATCTGATATTACTTGCAATCTACTCTATTGCGCTATTGGGAGTCAAAGTAGGTAGCAGCATAGCGCAAGAAGTTGCTCCTACAAATAAAAACGTACGGTTTACCGATGTAACAGCAGCGTTCGGTATCCAATTTCGTGATGTAAATGGTGAAAGCGGGAAAAAATACTTTATTGAACCGCTTGGAAGGGGCGTAGCACTCTTTGACTATGACAATGATGGCGATTTGGATATCTATTTGGTCAACGGTTGTGATTTACCCGTTGTGCCTTCTTCAATTCCATCAAAAAATATGCTTTACCGTAACGATGAAGGTAAATACATTGATGTGACAGACGATGCTTCTGTAGGCGGGACAGGGTACGGCTTAGGATGCTGCGTAGGAGATTACAACAACGATGGTTTTGTTGACCTTTATGTAACAAACTATGGCAAGAATGTGCTTTATCAAAACAACGGTGATGGCAGCTTCATTGATGTGACAGATTCCGCAGGGGTTGGCGGAAACAGGCTCAGCAGCGGTTGTGCTTTTTTAGACTACGATGCGGATGGACACTTGGACCTCTATGTTGTCAACTATGTACAATTTGATGTGAATGCAAACCCAGAATGTACGCGTCAAGGTGTTCCGGTGTATTGCACGCCTGAAGCACTTGAAGGTGAAAACGATAGACTTTACCGCAACAATGGAGATGGCACTTTTTCTGATGTGACACAAAAAGCGGGGATCACTGCACCGCCTGGAAAAGGATTAGGAGTCGTTTGCGGAGATGTTGATAATGATGGTGATGTTGATATTTTTGTCGCGAATGATACGACTCCGAATCTTCTCTATCTTAACAATGGGGGTGGCACTTTTACTGAAGATGCCCTGTTTGCGGGTGTGGCATTGAGTGAAGAAGGGCGTGCTTATAGCGGGATGGGTGCTAATTTCGGTGATTTTGACAATGATGGATATTTGGATATTGTGATTACGAATTTTCAGGACCAGGTTAATAGTATCTATCAAAATGCAAAAAACGGTTTTTTTAACGATGTTAGTTTCGCCACAGGTATTGGTGAAAAAAGTCTTCCCTACTTGGCATGGGGTGTCGATTTTGTGGATTTTGACAATGATGGTTGGCTTGATCTGTTTGTTGCTAATGGGCATTTAGACGATAATATCGCGGAAGTTGATCCTATCGGCACATATAAGCAACCCAATCAGTTTTTCTGGAATAACCGAGGAGCCACGTTTAAAGAAGAAATAGTTGCGTTGCCACTGAAAGTGAGTCGCGGGGCTGCATTTGGAGATATTGATAACGATGGCGATATAGATATTGTCGTTGCTAACCTAAAACACACGCCGACCGTTTTGCGGAATGAAGGCGGAAACACTGGAAATTGGTTGAGTATTAAGCTGGTCGGGACACATTGTGCACGGGACGCGATCGGCGCACGTGTAACGGTTGTGGCAGGAAATTTGACACAGATGCGAGAGGTCAAAAGCGGTTCCGGCTATCTTAGTCAGAACGATATGCGGTTGCATTTCGGATTAGGAGATGTTAATCAGGTAGACTCGGTGACAGTCCGATGGGTTTGTGGACATATTGAGATTTTCAAAAAGATTAACGCTAATCAGATGCTTGTTATAGAGGAAAAGCGATGATTAAACTTAGTTAGAAAAATAGTCACAAACCGATTGCAAACCACACGCTTGACATTCAGGCGTTTTTTGACATACTCTCGCCCCATGCCGAACTATTAAAGCGTGGTATTCGTTGAAGAGGTTGACATCATGCGGTAAGTTATCCATAAAAAGTGCGCGGAGTCTTGCATAGTGAAAGTTTCCCTCAACCCATCCCAATCGGCTCAGTAGTCTATAGGTATAAGTATCAACGACAAAACTCGGTTTTTCAGCGGCGTAGAGAATAATTGAGTCGGCAGTTTCGGGCCCAACACCGTAGATAGAGAGTAATTCTTCACGCAATTCGGGGACATCTTGCTTAAACATTTCCTGCATCGGACGTTGGACAATATGTTTCACGAAGGCTCGCACTTTCTTCGCTTTCATTCGAAAATATCCAGAAGGGTGAAGAAGTTGTTCCAACTCGTCTTGGCTGATAGCGTGTATCTGTTCAGGTGTAAACGTATCTGCGGCTTTGAGGTTGTCAATTGCTTTTACAACATTCCGCCACGCAGTCGCTTGTGTTAAGATAGCGCCGAGTGCTACTTCAAATGGCGTATCTGCCGGCCACCATTTAAGCGTGCCGTGTTCCGATCGGAGTTGATGATATAAATCCAGGAGTTTTTTATTAAGATTCTCTTCACAAACAATTCGCATATTTGTATAATTAGGTATAATTCCATCCTTGGACAGTGAGGATAACTATGAACATAAGTTTTAGTACCAGTGTTGGCGGTGGTGCGTGGAGTCTTACTGAATGCGCAGCGTGGGCAGAAGCCAATGATTTTGATGCAATCCGCCCTAATGCTAACGGTCTTTTTGAACCGAATCAGATTATACAATCAGGTGGAGAAGAAGTCAAGGATATTTTAGCTGACACAGACATTTATCTTGCGGCTTTAACAGCACATTGTAACCTTTTGGATGACGATTTAGAAAAACGAGAAAATGCTCGCGATACGTTAATGCAATCAATAGAAGCGGCGCATATCCTTGAAATTCCTGTAGTGGTTACTTATGCTGGAAGTCCTGTTAGTTGGCATTTTTATGGGCAATTTTCTTCTGAACCGGGTAATCCGGGTGATCGCTCTGTAGAACTCGTTCAACGGTTCAAGGAGATGTGGGCCCCTGTTGTGCAATTCGCTGAAGATAAAGGTATCCGACTTGCATTGGATTGTGCTGTTCGTATGGGCAATATCGCTTGTAATCCCGAAATGTGGGAACGGACCCTGGATGCTGTGCCTTCGGATGCGCTGGGATTATCTTGCGACCCTTCGCATTGGCTATGGATGGGGATTCTGCCTGCAGAAGATGCTATCCGTATGTTTAGCGGGAAGTGGTATTATGCGGATGTTAAGGATTGCGAAATTAGTCCACGCATGCTTTTCAGACAAGGCATTATCGGGAACTGGTGGTGGCAATATCGGGTGCCTGGACGCGGACAATTGAACTGGGGCACGATCATCGGCGCGTTACTGGAATCTGGTTACGATTATGTTCTGTGTGTGGAGAATGAGGACCGAGGCGCACCGGGATTAGAAGGTTTTGCCATCGGTTGTAGACATCTTCGTCAATTCCTACCGAATTCTTGAGTGTCTTAAATCTGAATGAAGCGTTGGAAGTTCAGTTTTCGGCCTTGCCCATTTTATACGGAATGTCGCATCTACAAAAAGTGATATGTGACAGAAAATAGGAATCACTGCAGAATTGTAGGGACAATATAACAGTTATATGTTATTGAAATTACCTCTGATTTATGATAATTTATTGGTAAATGAATAAACAATTGCAACCCAAATCACATAAAATCGCTATCCTTGCTGAAGGATCATTCGGTGTACTTGAGTCGAAAACCGCCACAGTTTTGGTGCGTTACCTTCCTGATAACATTGTTGCAGTCATTGATAGCACGAAAGCGGGAAAAGATGTTAGCGATGTAATAGAAATTGGAAAAGGAATTCCGGTTGTCTGTAATCTTGCCGAGGCAATGCAGTTTGAACCGACAATGTTGGCTATCGGCATCGCACCGCCCGGTGGGGAGTTACCTGAGGCGTGGCGTGGGATTCTCCGTGAAGCAATTAGAAGTGGATTACATATCATGAGTGGGCTCCACCATTTTTTGAGTGATGATATTGAGCTCTCCGAATTGGCAGCGAGACATAACGCGGTACTATGGGATGCACGTAAACCGCCAGATAATTTGCCAGTGGCAACGTGTAAAGCTGCAGATGTAGATGCGACTGTTGTTCTCACTGTTGGTTCAGATTGCCGCGTTGGGAAGATGTTATCTGGCATAGAGATTACATACACAGCACGAGAACACGGACTCAACGTGGAGTTTTGTCCGACAGGGCAGAACGGTATTATGGTGTGGGGTTGGGGTATTGCGATTGACGCTGTTGTTTCGGACTTCACCGCTGGCGCTGCGGAGCAGATTGTGCTTGAAGGCGCCAAAAATCACGACCTTTTAATCGTTGAGGGACAGGGATCGTTGGTGCATCCTGGATATTCCGGTGTCACATTGAGTCTACTTCACGGCAGCATGCCTGATGCGATGATATTTTGTCATCAACCCTCGCGGAAAGAAGTTGCGCGGTATACGGTGCCGTTGCCATCTTTATCCGATATGATAGCACATTATGAAATGTTAACTGCGCCTATAAAACCTGCTAAGGTAATTGGATTAGCACTCAATTGTTTCGATCTATCTGAAAAGGAGGCGCTGGAAGCAATTGATGCTGCAGAGGTAGAGACAGGGCTACCTGCAACAGATGTCGTGCGGTACGGGGCTGAAAAGTTGGTTGATGTTATTCAGAAAGTATGCCAAGGATAGAACTTTAACTGGGATTTCCTACAAAGATACAGGACCTCATAACAATCCCAGTGTGACATGCGAATTGGAGGGATAAAGGAGGGTAGACTTTTTGTGTGTCCACTTAGCTGAAAAATAGGCAAGTGGACATCGAAAGTTGTAATAAATAACAAATGCAGGTAAAGTTTCGGTTACCTACATTTGTGAATCAAATGTAGATGAACTACATTATTATGTCCATTATACAAATAAAAAGGTATAACAATGAAAACGATAATATGTTTGATTCTGGTGGCTTTTTTAGTGCTATTTTCTTTTACACTAACCACCTTTACCCAAGAATATACAAAATGGGGTTTACCTGAAGGTGCGAAAGTCCGTCTTGGTAAGGGAGATATAAGAAAAATCGCTTATTCTCCCGATGGTACACGTTTGGCAGTGGCAAGTGGCGCCGGTATTTGGATTTACAATTCACAGACAGGTGAAGAACTTAATCTGCTTATGGGCCATACGAATTATAAGGATATTGCCACAAAAATATCGTTTAGTCCTGATGGGCTGCTACTCGCTTCTGTGGGAGGTGAGGACAAGAACATTCGAATATGGAATACTGCCACAGGAAAAACGATCCGAACACTTACATTGAATAGGGGGTCTTTTAGGGGAGTATCATTTAGCCCTGATGGCCTGACCATTGCTTCAGGAAGCTACGATGCCGTTTATTTATGGGACGTTGCCACAGGAAAAACGATCCGAACGTTTGAAGTGTCGGATGAGGTGATATCCAAGAGCGTAGCGTTTAGTCCTGATGGACAGATTATTGCATTAGGAAGTTACGACGATACAATTCATTTATGGGACGTTGCCACAGGAACAAACATACAAACACTAAAGGGAAATCAGAGGGAAGCAGTAGACATAACGTTTAGTCCTGATGGGAAGTTACTCGCTTCGGGAGGTGGCAACACTCTTCATATATGGGATGTTCGCACTGGCGCAACCCTCCAAACGCTAAAGGGGTGGGGGGCCTGCCAGTAGCATTTCATTCAGTCATGATGGAAAGATACTCGCTTCTGGAAGTTGGAGAGGTTCCGTTGTTTTTTGGGAAGTCAGCACTGGTCGTTTCCGCGGATTACTCAGTGGGCGTACACCGGATGGTTTTCTAAGTGTATCGTTTAGTCCTGATGGAAAAACAATCGCCGGCGCGGGTAGAGACATTATTCATCTGTGGGATATTGCTACAGGCAAAACGATCCACACGCTTGAAGGGCATACGAGTTCTCTGAATAGCATATTGTTTAGTCCAAATGGTAAGACACTTGTTATGAGAAGTCCAGATGATATCATTCGTTTACGGAATGTTGACACTGGTAAAACACTCCGAACACTTAAGGGGCATACGAGTTCTATATACGGGATAGTGTTCAGTCCCGATGGACAGCTACTCGCTTCCGCGGGGGGTAAGGACATGACCATTCGTCTGTGGGATGTTGCTACAGGTGCAACTCTGCAAACGCTTAAGGGACATACAAATCCTGTCTATAGTGTGCTATTTAGTCCTGACGGTAAAATTCTCACCTCTATTGATATGAACAGGACTGATGAACGGATCAATAGGACTCTTCGTTTATGGAATGTTGACACAGGGACAGAAATAACAAATATCAGTAAGCATATAGATGAGGTTGGTACTGTATTGTTTAGTCCTGATGGGAAATTACTTTCTTCAAAGAGTCCGCACGATAATCTGCGTCTATTGGATATTCACACCGGTACAGTTCTCCAATCGTTTGTTGGACATACGAGTCCTATCTATAACGTGTCGTTTAGTCCTGACGGGAAAACAATCGCCTCTACGGATGAGAGCAATACCATTCGTCTATGGGATGTTGACACTGGTACGACTTTCCGCACACTTGTTGGGCATACGAGTCCTATCTATAGGATATTGTTGTTCAGCCCCGATGGGCAGATACTCACTTCTGCAGGAGTCGAGGAAAACAACCTCCGGTTATGGGATGTTGTATCCGGTAAAACTCTCCGAACACTTGAAGGACATACGGATCCTATTACAAGCGTATCATTTAGTCCTGATGGAAAAACAATCGCAAGTGCGAGTTGGGACACGACCGTTCGGTTATGGGATGTTGACACAGGCAAAACGCTCCAAACGTTTGAGGGGCATACGAAAGGTGTTCTAAGCGTATTGTTTAGTCCTGATGGAAAAACAATCGCAAGTGCAAGCATAGAAAACGGCATTGTGTTTTTGTGGGATGTCACGACCATAAAAGAACTAAAAAGAGAATAGGACTGTGAAAATAAATTCGATAGCAGCACATCACAAAAATACGGGCGGATATGAAAATACCCGCCCGTATTTTTCTATTATGCTGTATTAAGTAACCGTTTTATCTCTGCTGCCGACGCTGTCTACGGTGTTCTCCGAGTTTATCCCAAGGATAGATAAAGCAGCGATTTGCCCAGTCTTGATACAGGCCATCTAATTCCTTTACCTTTTGTGGATGTTTGTCAGCAATATTGTTGATCTCTGTACGTTCTGCTTGCAGATCATAAAGTTCCCAATCACCGGGGAATCTACAGACAAGTTTCATATCTCCTTGGCGGACAGCACAATTGCCTTCGTGTTCCCACAGAAGGATGTCTTTACCGTTGTCTTTATCATCGAAAATCGGCACTAAACTTGTTCCTTCTAACGGCAGAATCGGTTTGCCCTCGTGTTCTTCGGGATAGGTAGCACCTGAAACTTCAAGACACGTTGCCATAATATCGGGAAGTTGCCCAGGTTGATGACGCAGTTCGCCTGCTGATTTAATAGCATCAGGCCAATGCGCGATCAGCGGCGTAGCGATACCTCCCTCATGCACCCAGTGCTTGTATAAACGGAACGGTGTATTAGACAGATTGGCCCACGGAACCCCATAACTCTGATAGGTAGTCTCAGGGCCAGGCATGATGCTCGGATCGTTACCACGATAGACAGGCTTTCCATCAGAGGTTGTTTGTGTGCTGATGAGTGAACCGCCATCCCGTTTCGCGGGTGGACCACCGAGTTCTTCCGCGCAACCACCGTTATCGGCTAAAAACAGAATAAGTGTGTTATCTAATTGCCCCGTTTCTTCAAGCGTGTTAATAATTCGTCCGATGCCTGCATCCATGCGGGTGATTTGTGCGGCATAGACCTCCATACGCCGTTGATTCCACTCCTTATATTCAGCTTCGCTCCAGGGACGCTGTGACGGGTCGCGGTCTGTCAATCGCCACGATTCATCCAAAATCTTCATCTCACGCATCCGTGATAACCGCTCTTCCCGTAGCTCATCCCAGCCAGCAGCGAACCGTCCATTGTATTCAGCGATGTCCTCTTCGTGGGCATGGAGTGGCCAATGCGGTGCCGTGTATGCTACATAAGTAAAGAACGGACTATCCGCTTTCTTATCATGGTGATTCTGAATATATTTTACTGCTTCATCGCTGATAGCATCGGTGAGGAAATACCCTTCTGGAAGTTCATCGCTTTCTATACGTGTGTTATCTCTGGTTAAAGTATTTGGCTTCCAAAAATTCGCAGCACCGGTAATAATGCCATAGTATTGGTCAAAACCACGTTGACAGGGCCAGCTATGTTTAGGACCGTCTGGACCGGTGTGTCGGGAGATATGCCATTTGCCACTCATATAAGTGCCGTAGCCCTCTGAACGGACAGCATCTGCAATCGTGATACAACGGTCATTTAGGTCTCCACGATAGCCTTCTAACCCATCGTCACCCATCATGTGTCCAACACCGGTTTGATGTGGGTGAAGCCCCGTAAGCATTGACGCACGAGAAGGACAACACCGTGCGGTATTGTAAAACTGCGTGAACCGAAGTCCGCCCGCGGCGAGTCGGTCTAAATTTGGCGTTCGAACTTCTCCACCATAACATCCTAAGTCCGAAAAGCCCATATCATCGTTTAAAATAAAAACTATATTTGGTTTTCTGTTTTCACTCATAAAATAGACACCTCTTTTTAAAGCAAGAATAGGATAATAACGAATTTACTTTATACAAATATGTATTCTGTCTTATAGGGTTTTAGTCAGATTTTGATACAGAAACATTATCATTTCCTGTATTTAGTAATAAACGACTCCCGTCTTCACTGGCAAGTCGATTAAAAAATTGTTTTGCGCTTGCGTAAGCTGTTGCCGGAATCGTACGTTGTTTTAATGTCCAAGTAAGGTGGTAAGTAACTAAGTTTTCATGTTGACTATACTGTCTCTTCATCGCCGCAAAACTTGTAGCGTGTTCAAAATCAGGGGGCAACACAGCATTCCAGCTATCTGGCAGGTGAATCCGGATTGTTTTCTCAATTTGCATCGGATAGCTTAAGTCAAGTGGATAGGTTCGTTCCGACGCAGCAACAATTTCCGCATAATCCGCAAACTCATCAATTGGCAATGGCAGAAGTTTCTGTTTTTTTAAATGTATAACGTAATTTTCAACATGAAATTTGACTGTAATTTCAATAGGGACGTCAAGATTGTCTAATTCGGATATGGTAACAGAGTCTACTTGGATATTTGGAAATTGCTGACTTAGTTCAGATGCCAAAGTGTCTTCCCATTCAGTAGGAGGAATCTGCTGATATGCCCAACGTGTATCTATACTGTATTGTCCGGTCATGTGAATGCGAATTTTTCCATGTACATCTCCGTTTCTATTTAGCCACAATTCCGTTGTGGACCTGAGCTTGTTGGACTCTGCCGGATAAATAGGTATATTTACAAAGGTACCGCGTGTATCCCCGATAAGTAATCCTGTACGTCCTTGATCACTGTGCGGTAAATCACCATAACTACAAGTGCTTGAGGTCGGATCCAACCATATATAGTTTTCCTTGCCGTTAGGAATAGCAGCGATTATATGGTTAAACTGGCTAAGGGATGGCAATGTCCTATCAATCCGCTGATATGGTGACGTGCTTATCATAACTGGATACGCTTTAATACCAACGAGGTCCAACATCGCTATAAGCAATGTCGTTTTATCCTTACAATCACCATACCGTTTCTGTAACACCTCAACGGCAGGAGAAGGTTGATACGCACTCTGGCCGAGTTCAATTCCAACATAGCGAATATGTTTTGCCACAAAATGGTATATCGCCCGAATCATTGCCTCATCAGTTGTTAGATTTTCTGTGAGTTTTTGGACAGTTTTCTGTAGATGTTCATCAGGAGCGTCCCGCCCCTTTGCGAGGTCTTTATACCACTTATATACATCGTCCCAAGATGCAATTGAAGAAAAACTTAATCGCGGTGCGATGTCGTTGATATGAGGCATACCTTCTTCTAACTTCAGTGCTGGCATTTCACCAGTCCGCCAAATATATTGAACAATCCCGTTTTCCTCGTTCGATATTTCCGGTTCAATTTCAAAGTTATCCGTTTTCCATTGAAGGTGTCGTTCTTGTCGTAATCTGAGTGCATAAATCGTTTCAAGTGTTACCTCTGAGGATTGAAAGTTGTATCCACCCGTAATCCAAGTTTTGTTGCCTGTTACGTTTTCTAATTTATCTTCGAGTGTCACCTGATATTCAATACAGACCCCCGGTGCAAGTCCGACCATAGAAATCACTCGCCACATCATATCTGAATAAAGATTGTAAGATAACAGACCGGGTGGGGTTACATCGTTGTAGGCTTCATCGGGGGGTGTCCGCACCGTGCCATCAGGGACAAACGTTCGGGCAATGTTAACTTCAATATTCTGCGAATTCGGTTGGTAAGGAATAGCAATGTCACCATATTTTTGTATGCCTCTTTCATTTAAAATTTTAACAACTTGATGTGTCGTATAACGCGACTGCCCAGTTGGCAAAACATCATGACTGAAATGGTTGAATAGAATAATGACATCAGCATTCGGATAATCGTTTGCAGTAGGTGCATTGGCGATGATTTGGGAAACGTCAGGATTGAGGATGGGAACAGGAGGGACTGTTACAGCTTGAATCGGTGTAGAAATCAGCTGTGCTATTGCTTGTAACCGCGTCACAGCAAGTAGGTTGTCGGGGTCAACTTGTAGGAGCTGCTGATATTGGAGCTGTGCTTCAAAATAACGTTGGTGGTCCTCGTAGAGTGAACCGAGGCGCTGCCGTGCCCAAATATCCTGTGGAAACAAGCGGATCGATTCCCGCAGTTCCGCAATAGCCTCACCGATCTCACCTCGCTGTAGATGGATTAAGCCTAAGTAATTGTGCAAATTTTCGCAATCTGGACTATTGCAGTTTGGATCAAGTACTAATGCCTTTCGGAGTTGTGCTTCAGCCTCATCAAGTCGGTTTAACTGTTTATATGCTAAACCGAGGTGATTTAACGCATAAAGGTTATCTTTTGAAATATTGAGGACTCGCTCATAGTATTGCGCTGCGCTTTCATAGTTATTCAGTTTTTCAAAAATGTATCCAACATAGTTAAGTGCGATAATATGGTTTGGTTCTAATTCAAGGAAAGCTACAAAAGCATCCCGCGCATTTTCATATTCCTCAAGTTGAAAGTAAATTTCCGCTATTTTATACTGGACTACGTTTGAATTCGGGCGAATTTTTACAGCGGCTTGATAGGCATCAAGCGCATCTCGTAGATGTCCCTGTTGCAGCGCAGTATCACCTACTTCTGTATGTTCACGCCACTGCCGATTCCCTTCTATCAGTGGGTCTACAATCGCTGGTGAGTTGGACTTTGTATTTGGAAAGATAGTGCAACCACTGAGCACAAAAAGGAGGGTTAACGCTAATAATTGAATCCCTTTATTAAACATTTCAATTCCCACTATCTTCTCGAAGCTTCGGATTTTTGATATGCCGTTCCTTATCCCGGTCTGTTTTTTTCTGCATTGACTTTTTGAACGCTTCCTCAAGCTGAACCCCTGTTTGATTTGCTAAACAGAGGAGAACAAACAAAATATCTGCCATTTCTTCAGCCAGGTCCAAATCTGTCTCATTCTCTTTAAAACTCTGTTCACCATATTGACGCGCCATTATCCTTGCTAACTCGCCTACCTCTTCCATGAGAATAGCCGTATTGGTTAATTCTGAGAAATAACGCACGCCAAACGTGTTAACCCAGTCGTCTACAATTTTTTGGCAATTTTCGAGTGTGTATTCCATAAAGACATCCATTCATTCTTATGTATTGGGTATTGTAGCAGCGTTTACAACAGAAGTAAACTAATTTCGTTGCAATAGCAGAGTCATTCAATTCTCTAATAGTTCTACCTTCCACCAAAGGTATCTTCTTGTCCTAGCGATCTCCAGCTCGCGACATTTCGACTAAAACAGTTAATAAGAACATCGTGAACAACCTCTCTTTAGCCCCAGCGGGACGACAGGTGTATCAATAAACCGATATTGATGTCAAAAGCGATTCTATTAATCCAAACAATTACTCAAGAACCTTAAAAATTGTCCAAACTATAGTAGTTATAAATAGGCTGAATAAATTACACTTGACAATTAATAGACATTATAATGATTTAATCAGGAGGTATTTCATAACACCAAGGCCCGAAAGTTTAGTCGAAAGTTGTGCAAACCACAACAAGTTTCCATGACAAGATCATCAAACCCTTTTTTCCAGTTACGCAACTTGTCTTTGACGATGCGACATCTTTTGACACCAGAGATTGCGTGTTCAACTCAATAGTGTAGTGTTCAGTCCAAATGGGCGCATCATAACAAGTGGCAGTGACAATAATACGATTCGCCTTTGGGATATTATCACTAGAAACTACAAGCAAACACTTGTAGAACATACAAGGGACATAAATGATGTGGCGTTCAGTCCAAATGGTCGTATCATTGCTGGTGGAAGTGATGATGACAATATCTATCTTTGGAATGCTACTACTGGGAGACTTTTACAAACCCTCGAAGGACATACAGATTATGTCAATAGTGTAGCGTTTAGTTCAAATGGACGCATCATCGCGAGTGGTGGATACGATGACACTATTCGTATCTGGAAAGTAGATACTGGGGCTACTGAGTCGGCACGTCTCGAGGCAGATGTCAATGCCGACGGCAGCGTAACGATTCAGGACTTGGTGTTCGTTGCCATGAACTTCGGGCAGATAGGAGAAAATGCAGCGGATGTCAATGAAGATGGTGTCGTCGATATTCAGGACTTGGTGTTCGTTGCGAGTGTTTAGAGAATACGGTTGCAGGCGCGCCTCCCACTTGGTATAGCGGCGATCTGGAGATCGCACCTACAAGGGCGCAAGTGCAAAAATGGATCGCTCAAGCACAACAGTTAAATCGCACAGATGTGATCTCGCAAAGAGGTATTCGCTTCTTAGAACAATTACTTATGGCTTTGCCACCGAAAAAGGCGGTGCTCTTACCGAATTATCCAAACCCGTTCAACCCAGAAACCTGGATACCGTATCAATTAGCAGAACCTTCCGAAATCACAATTTCCATCTATACTGCACATGGGCAATTAGTCCGAGAATTAGACTTAGGGCATCAGTCTGTTGGTATCTACCAAAGCAAGAGCCGTGCAGCACATTGGGATGGTAAAAACGAGTTTGGGGAGCGTGTTGCAAGTGGTCTCTATTTCTATACGCTTAAAGCAGGAGATTTTTCTGCAACGCGAAAAATGTTGATTATGAAGTAGGTAAAACTGCTAAATCCTAATACTTGTAATTGGAATGCATTCACGCCAAAAAATAGGTGGTTGATGTGTCTTCTTAGAAGCACATCAACCACCTATTTTGTTCAATGCTAATTTTGGGTACAGACTGAAAAGGTAAACCTTTTTCAGTCGTTATACGTTTAGTAATATAGCCCAAGCAAATACCTTGATTTTTTTCAAAATATGGTTTATAATTCATTATAAATCTTACTTTCTAAGGAACTTCACATGGGAATTACAGATAAAGAGATACAATTTTATGAGGAGAACGGTTATCTCCTAAAAAAAGGACTCGTTTCCTCCGAAGACATAACAAAAATTATGGTGGAAATTGATGATATTCATAACCGTATGGCAGAAAATCCTACGCAAGGCATAGGCATTTCGTGGGAAGTATACGAAGATGATCCCGACCATCCACCACTCATAAAGCAACTAATGCATAGTGAACTGGTAAGTCCTACGCTTAATAAACTCCTGCGTTCCGATGATGTCCTTGATGTGCTGGAAGCGATGATGGGACCAGATATTTCACTGTATCACAGCAAACTGCTTCCGAAGGCTGGCGGTGACGGCACAGCTATCCCATGGCACCAAGATTATGCCTATTGGAAAAATGATAACAACAAACCTGTGATGATCAACTGCCAATTGGCAATTAGCGAGGCAAACCTTGAAAATGGATGCATCCAGTTTGTGCCCGGAAGCCACAATTGGGGTTTGCAGGAGCATGAACGCAAACAGCAGACGTTTGGTGTGTTTCTCCCCGGACACTATCAGGAACGCGAGGATGCTGTTGCTGTGGAAATGGAAGCGGGAGATGGGGTGTTTTTTAACGCGCTCATCATTCACGGTTCAGCACCGAACGAGTCAGAAAATGACAGGTTAATGAACACATTTGCTTATAATGTTACTGGAAACGGCACATCACAATCTCGAGAAGTGTTACGTGGCAAGGAGTTTAACGCATGAAAAGCGTCCGTTGTGCTTGGATTTTTCTCTGCTTATTTTTTCATACGGTTTTAGTCGGTTGCGGCACCGATGAAACGGGACCTAAGAATCTTGCACCGGTGATTTCAATTTTTGAAGCAGAATCGGAGATAGTCGATCCAGGTGCACAAGTCTCTATTCAACTACAAGCAATTGACCTTGAGCATGATATTTTGACTTACACATGGTCGGCAACCGATGGAGAAATAAAGGGGGATGCATCAGGTGCAATCTGGAACGCACCAGAAACTGAGCGCAAATACCAGATTCAGGTGACCGTTAGTGATGGTGAAAAGTCTATAACAAGCACACTTGATATTCAGGTTTGGCGGACTCGATCCGGCAACTATTATCCTTTAGCAGTAGGAAATATCTGGCGATACCGGGATGCAGAAGGCACACAAGTTGTCTTTGAAATCATAGATACTATACAGATTCAACTGAAAGGCGGAAAAACTGTCGAGAGTTTTGTCCTTCAAAAAACCAGTACAGCGGAAGGTTTGGAGAACGTTGTTAGTTATTCTTATCTGGGAAATACTATTGACGAAGAAGGTAAGATTTCAGCTGTTGTTCAGCATGCAACAAATGTTACTCCCGGCTCAGAGGACACAATGATGTTTGTCCCATTTCTACCTTTGTACAAATTTCCACTCTTCGTAGGTCGGAAATGGCATGTCAATTTTGAGGCAAAATTGGCTCCCGAGCTTTTCCCATTAGATAGCGGCATTGATGAATTTGAGGTGCTTTCTGAGGAGACGGTCACTGTCCCCGCTGGCACTTTTAAGAACGTGTTTCAGGTTCAAGAATCGTTTCGCTGGGTATATGATCCTGACGTTCTGGATTTTTCCCTTGACACTACTATTGTCCAAAAATGGGTTGCCCCGGATGTCGGTATAATTAAATTTACACAATCTCAAACACGGGTTGGAGTGCCGGTCGAAGCGGAATTTGAACTTGAATCCTATGAACTTGTAAATGATTGAGATCGCAGAAAAGGTATCTGATAATTGAAAAACGCAACAAATAGCCTGGAGATTTTAACTACGACGGTTGGTTCTTATCCTGTTCCAGCATGGCTCCAGTCTACACCAACAGAACAAGCACTGATTGATGCTACACGCGTCGTAGTAGATATTCAACGGCAACACGGTATTGATCTACCCACCGACGGTGAACTCTATCGTTTTGATGTCAATCATCCTGATACGAATGGAATGATTGACTATTTTATTCGCCCCCTTTCGGGTGTCCGCTCAGAAGTTGGACGGCAAGAATGGTCAGAGTTTCGGCAGATGCAAACGATGTCATTTCGGGCAAAACCCGCAGGCGTTGTTGAAAGTGCATTAGGAGAAGGATCGTTAAACCTTGTTTCTGATTGTGAGCGTGCTGTGGGTGTTGCTGGAAGGGATATTAAGTTTACAGTAACGAGTCCATATATGCTTGCTCGGACACTATTGGATAAACACTACGGTGATTTTGACGCATTACTCAATGCATTGGCAGAAGTCCTGGCTGCACAAGTGCAAGAACTTAATTGTGCGTGCCTTCAAATTGATGAAGCAAATATACCCGGAAACCCTCAAGACGGTCCTCGTGCCGCTAAAGCAATAAATATTGTGCTTGATGCGTTTGAAGGAGAAAAGGCTGTTCATTTCTGTTTCGGCAACTATGGAGGGCAAGTTATCCAGAAAGGGGGTTGGCGTGCGCTTATTGACTTCCTGAATATGCTTCGGTGTGACCATCTTGTTTTAGAATTGGCACATCGCCCTGATGCTGATCTTGAGGCACTCAAAGAGGTTTCTGCAGAGATTAAACTTGGTATTGGCGTAATTGACGTCAAAGTCAATCCGGTTGAAACACCTGATGATGTTGCATCAAGCATAGAAAAAGCAGAAAAGATGTTGGGTTCAGGACGCGTTGGGTGGGTACATCCAGATTGTGGTTTTTGGATGCTGCAACGTTCCGTTGTTGACCGAAAAATAGAAGCGCTCGTGAAAGGAAGAGATAAATATCTCGGAATTGCATAGCATAGTATAGTCCGAAGTACAAAACACGATTTCCACGGTTTGATCAAGGGGTACCTCATGATGGATGCGTGTCCCCGTCAAAGTAAGAGTGCTTTTCAAGCACGTGTTTGGTGGTGTGTGCTTACAAACACACACCACCTATTTTATTAACATAACCGAAGTTACTACCTATGTAGCACAATCTGTTAGATTGTGCCTATGAGGCGCAAACTGACAGTTTACGCTACGAAATTTCGTGAACAATGAAATGTTCTCGCTTAAAAACGGTTTGGCATGTCTAAAATCTTATCGGTAGCAACTTAGGTTAACATAGCAGAAAACAAGATTTAGAAAGGAATATATGTTTGAATTTCATTCATCAGGATTAAAAAAATATCAAAATATAGCTGGTATTGCTGGTGGCATTGGATTTATATTTGGAATGACTATCCCTGGAATAGCGATATTCACGAATAGTTGGCACTGTCCATTTGGGGATGGTATTTTTCAGACCTTAGGTTTCTTAGTGATCACAGGGGTCATCAGTGCAATTGTCGTTGGCAATCTTGTTGCCTTTTTATTAATTCGGATTGCTAAATCTCAACAAGGTTCACGCAAGACATCGCGGAGAAAAGGAGACTCAGATGGGAATTGATATTTTCGGTCTTGATGTATTATACCTCTTTATGCTTATAGGTGTAGGGATGTGTGCTGGTTTTATAAACGCTATAGCATTCGGGGGGTCAATGTTAACTGTTCCTACTCTTATCTACCTAATACCTTATGCTATTCCGTCTCTACCCATAGGCGCAGAAACAACAAGTTTAGCAAATGGAACGAATAGAGTGGCAATTTTTTTTCAAAATTTAAGTGCAATCTTCGGGTTTCGACGTAAAGGTGTTTCAAATTTTCGACACGCTATTGTTCTTACAATCCCAGCAGTTGTAGGTGCGGGTATTGGAGCACTCATCGGAACTGAAACACCTGATAAGGCGTTCAAGCCTATTCTTGCTGCTGTCATGGTTACAATGCTACTTTTAACATTTTTTAATCCAACTGAGTGGCTACACCGAAAAATTAATCCCAGTGGCACGCAGTATAAAATCATCACCACCATTGCTCTTTTTTTTGTTGGAGTTTATGGAGGATTTATTCAAATAGGTACAGGTTTACTTATTATAGCAACTTTACAGATTCTTGATGGCGAGGATCTGGTCATTACCAACGCGCACAAGGTGTTTATAATTTTCTTCTACACAATCATCGCTTTAGGTATTTTTGTTAGCAAAGGGCAGGTCAATTGGGTCTTAGGTTTAACTTTAGCAGCAGGGAACGCTACAGGGGCATGGATCGGTAGCCATTTGGCAGTAAAGATGGGCGATAAATGGATTAAAGTTGTTTTAGTTATCGCTGTGATGGCTTCTGTTACAAAACTCTTATGGGATACCTTGCAGAATTTGATTTAAATAACGTGTTGAATTATTAGATTATCGTTGATTTTCAATGGAAAGGGAAAAAGATTCTAATCGAGTAACAACCAATTCATCTCTGTCTATCTTTGATACCTCTTGTAAAATATCCAAAATTTTTGGGGACATATCATCTTGTTTGCACACAATTTTGAGATTCTGCCGTTTCAACTTCGACAGTGCTGGAAGTTCTTTCGTATTAGGTGTAACAATTACACATCCATCCGCCCACACTACCTCTTGCATAACAACATCACCCCCGTATATCTCATCAAAGAATGCGATGATAGGTTGTGGTAATTTCAGCAATTCCATCTTAGTCTTCTGAATGGCATTTCCGAGTGCTAACGAAGTTGGGTGTTGAACCGTTGCGGTGTGTATAAGAGGAAGGTTCCACAATAATAACGGTTTTCCGAGACGTTGCGCAAGGTTTATTAACCGAAGAAAGCGTCTCCAATCGGAAGGCTGTTCAAGACTTTCAGCATTTCCTTTTAACAAAACGACCTTTACTTCATTGAGGTCAGCCAAACCTGCAAATTCAAAATTACCTTGTCCGCCTGCTCTGTCGCCATAGAGTTGAATTGTCTTTTCAAACGGAGGATATTCGTAATTAAAATTAAGTGATAACATTGCTTCTACTATAAAAAAAGCAGGGAGGTGTTGAGTACACCTTCCCTGCCTGAATGAATACGTATAATTACTTACTCGCCGCTACGACCACCGATTGCGTTAATAGCAAACCAACCGATACCAGCAGCAATTGTTGTGATAAAGACGAGGGCGCGCTTCGTTGAGGAAACCTCTTCATGCACACCTTTTGCATCTTCAATCATCATTTTCATTTCGCTGATAACTTTCTGATTTGCTTCAATCTGTGTCAACGCGGTTTTCACGTCCTCTTGAATACGTTTGTGATGCTCTTGTGTGCCTTTCAACTCCTTCTGGAGAGCAGTGAGCATTTCGTTTGAAGATTCAAGGTGGCCGTGTAAACCTTTTAATTCCTTTTGAATAGCATTTCTGCTATTTCTGACGACTTTAGTAACATCGGCAGCTGCATCTTTATTAGCTTTCTTGACAGCGTCAATTACTTTTTCTTGGGATTTTTGGCTGCTTTCAAGCGCTTTAATTTGTTTTTCGAGCTTTGCCAGGCTCTCATTTAAACTCTTTATCTCAGCCATTAACTTTTCCCGAGTCGCTTCAGATTCAGCAAGTTCGGTACGTAATTTCTCTAATTCTGCCTGTTGTTCAGCGACCTCTGCTTCAACATCATCCTTCATATCTTTAATCATAGCTAAAGGAATACGCAATTTCTCACCAGGGTAGATCAGATGAGGGTTAGTAAAATCGTTATATTTACTAAGTTCTCTCCATCGGAGAGGGTCCTTCAAATGTTCCTGACAGAGATCCCAAAGGGTATCGCCCTTTTCAATGGTGATAAGTCTCGTTTTTTCATCACCCTCGTGCGGTGTGATCCTTGCTGAGGCGGATAACGCGTAGATGCCACTGAGTGCTACGCAGATATAGAGAATCAGAGTTAATTTTAGCGTGGATTTTATCATCTTCATCAGTATTCTCCTTTTAGGTTAGGTGCTAATATCCGTAGGATAAAGAAAGATAATGTGTGATTCCAACACCTTGGATTGGATTTACACCATCTTGGATGGCATAGTCAACCTGTAGTCCGGCGATGTTAACACCAAACCCACCGAAAAGGTCTTGAACGTCACGAGAGGCTCTGACACCAGCGCGTAGCGCGAATTCGGTTGATTTGTAAGTGACAATCGTATATTCAACGCCAGCACGCATGCTAAACGCACTCTCATCAAGATTGACGAACTCTTGCTCAATATCTGCCGAGAATGTGACGACGTTACCCATATAGAGATCGTAAGCCACGCCGACATCAACAACCATTGGCACCGTACCTTCTCCAAGTGAAGCACCGAGGTGTTTCGCGACAATACCGTAGTGGAAGGTTGGCACTTGTTCCTCGTTTGCATCTATGTGTAGAGCGTGTCCCATAAATCCGATATCTACACCGCCGAAACCGCTTTGGTTTTCAACGCTGTCTATGCCGAAGCTATCTGCTAACATCCGGCCAGTTAGACCGATATTGTAATCTCCGATGGCAACACCATAAGAGAGCGAATACGCATTAACACTACGACTAAATCTGCCACCATCTTCCACACCATCTGCATCCGTGTGCATAGGAATATCATCTACACCAAAATTTGTTGCAGCCAATCCAATAGCACCATAGGATCCAAGCGTTTTCGTCAAAGCGATAAAGTTTCGACTTTGTCCAAGCATACCTTGGTCAGAAATTTGCTGTGTTGAGAAATTAAGGCTTAAATCTGCCGTTGAGCCGAGACCTGCTGGATTCCAGACAGTGGCTGTGGCATCTTCTGCAATTGCTGTGAAAGCACCGCCCAAGCCGATCGAGCGGGCACCCGCACCGAGACGCAAATGAGGCTCAGCGTTGACGTAACTGCCATCCTGAGCAAAACAGACAGGCGACACAGCAAGGATAAGAAGTAAAGCGGGTATTACACCGCATAGCAATCTTTGCTTTGTGATAGACATTTATATCCTCCTTTGTAGCCGCACCATCGGAAATTGGGAACAATACCCAATTTCCGATTTGCGAACTATCGTTTACTTAGCGCGTCAGAGCGAGCTTAAGAATGGCGTATTGCTGCTCGAAACCATCCGTTACTACGATTTGGCAGTAATAGATGCCGCGAGCTAAGTCTTCGCCACCGCTGGTTTTTCCATCCCAACCGATTCCGTTATTGCCAGTATAATCTCCAGCATTCATAACCACGTTATCCTGTAGGACTCGAACCGGTCGAAGTGTAACATCATAAATGACAATACTGACCGTGGACATTCTGTTAAGTCCGAAGGAAATACGCGTGTTATCCTTGAACGGATTGGGGAAATTAAATGGTTTCATCAATATAGGTGCATCCGAGAACTCAACAAAGAAACTGAACTGATGGACAGCCATGTTTGCTTTACGAGCACCGTCACTCTCTTCAGAAACGTTCCCTTCTTGATGTGCATTGTCGGACACTTCAAGTGTCACCGAATACTGCCCTGGTTCTGCAAACCCGTTCGGGAATGCTGGGGCAGCAGGTGTATAAAGCACCTGATTTGCTGACATCTGCTCATCTGTTAGGTTAATCGGTTGCGCTTGAGTTCCACCACCTGCTTTAGGTGATTCAATCACAAGACGAATCGAATCGGGGTTAACACCGGTTTCAGCATCACCAAAAGTGATAGAAATAATCGGTTTTGCCATTTCGTCATGCTTATACATCAAACGAGCACCATTATGAGGCGAAGACGACGTGATAATCGGCGCAGCGGTATCAAAATCAACTGTGAAACCGCCTTTTGACGTAGAGGAATTTCCAAATGCATCAGTCGCACGAACTTCAATCGAGTAAGTACCCTCAGAAAGCGGTGCTTCAGGATGGAAGTCTAAGCGGGTTATACCTGCATTGGTTCTATCCTCATCGTCATCTGTAGTTTCACCCTTCACCTCTTCGCCATTACTATCCATTACGACGATAGCCATTTCTTCAACGCCTGAGTCGTCGGTAGCACTCGCCGAAATAACCGGGAGCCCCGCATGAATAGTGCCAGCAGGAGTGATTGAAGAGATTACCGGAGCAGATTGATCTACCTCCAACGTGAATTGCCAACTAAACTCTCGTGTTCCACCTTCACTGACCACTATAAGTTTAATACTATGTGGTCCCGGTGTAAAGCTTTCTATAACCTCGAACTTACTTTCAGCTCTTTCAACAGGATAAGAAGTAGCTGGAAGCTGACCATCAATAACGTACTGCACACTTGATAAAGAAGATTCCTCATCAGTGATCACAGCAGTGATTGTTATCGCAAAGTTTTCGTCCAAGGTATCCTGCTTATTCAGTTGAACTACGCCAGATGGAGACACTTCTGAAATGATAGGAGCCGTTGGATCCAACTTCACATTGAAGACAACAGTTGCTTGCGCTGTTTTATCATTTCCATCAGTGACTTCAACAAAGACAGTATGTTCACCGTTACCCAAAACTGGATCGGGAGTATAAGTGAACTGATTATTATCTTCGTTTATTTCTGGTTCAGCATCTTCACCGTTGACAGTGAATGTAGTTACCTCAACAGCGGTCATGCCAGAAAATTCACCTCTGATAACAGGTCCACCGTGATCGTAGGTTTGACCAGAAGCAGGTGAATGTATCGCAACTGCCGGTCCAGGTATATCCACTGTGAAGACAGCGGATGTCTGTGCAGTTTCACCGTTCGCATCCGTTACCTCAACAGCGACTGTGTGTTCACCATGACTGAGAGCATCAGCAAGTGTATGGCTAAATTGGTTGCCTTCTACCTCTGCCTTTGCGTCTTTACCGTCAACGGTAAGTTTCACTGCAACATCACCAACACCAATAAATTCACCAGTAATAGCTGGTTTGCCATGACTATAGGTATGTCCAGCAGCAGGCGAATGAAGCATGACTGAAGCCATCGGGAATTCTACTGTGAAGATTGCAGTTGCTTGTGCCATTTTGCCATTCGCATCTGTAACTTCAACAGCAACCGTATGTTCACCTTCACCTAAACCTTCTTTAGGCGTATAAGTGAAACCACTATCTGCTATCTCTGCCTCGGCTTCTTTACCATTTACAGTAAGTGCTACTGTTACATCGCCAACGCCAGTGAATTCACCTCTGACAATTGGCATATCATGGTCATACATTTGACCCGCAGCTGGCGAATGTATCGCAACTGTCGGACCCGGTATATCCACTGTGAAGACAGCAGATGTCTGGGCAGTTCTGCCGTTCGCATCAGTGACTTCAACAGCAACCATGTGTTCACCATCACTTAGCGCATCAGCGGGCGTGTAAGTGAACTCGTTATTATCATTTACAGTAGCTTCAACAGCATTACCATCAACTGAAAGTGCAACCGAAACAGGGTGCGCACCAGAGAAACTACCACTGATAACCGGCATACCGTGGTCATAGATTTGACCCGCAGCTGGTGTAGTGATTGTGGCTGTCGGAACTGGTAATCTTATTGAGAAGATAGCTGTTGCGTCCGCAGATTTTCCATTCGCATCAGTGGCTTCAGCAACGACTGTGTATTTACCATCATCCAAAGCATCAGCAGGCGTATAGGTAAATCCGTTATCGCTTACTTCTGCCTCAACAACTTCACCGTTGAGAGTGAGACTTAGTGATACTGGAGCAGCAACACCTGAGAACTCACCTGTAATAACCGGTCTACTGATATCATACATTTGTCCTGCAGCTGGCGAATGTATCGCAACTGTCGGACCCGGTATATCCACTGTAAATTCAGTTGATGCTTGTGCCATGCGGCCGTTCGCATCTGTTACGTTCACAGTGACCTCATGGTCGCCATCACTCAGCGCATCAGTTGGGGTATAAGTGAATTCATTACCACTTACTTCCATTACATCTACGCCATCAATGGAGAGTGTACCCGTAACTGGGTCTGCGCCTGAGAAATTACCTGTGATAATCGGCATACCGTGGTCATAGACTTGACCTGCAGCAGGTGTAGTGATTGTGGCTGTCGGAACAGGTAGTTCTACTGTAAAGGTTAAGGCTGTCTGAGCCGTTAAACCGCTACCATCCGTAACTTCAACAGCAACCGTGTAGTCGCCATCACCTAAAGCCTCAGCAGGCATATAAGAGAAGTTATTTCCATCTACTTCTGCAGCCATATCTGCATCGTTAACGGTAAACTTCGTTATGTTCACCTCACCACCACCAGCAAAGAAACCAGTGACTTTTTCTGGACTGTGGTCAAAGGTTTGCCCTGAAGCAGGCGCGGTAATTACGACCGTTGGGTTTAAACCTTCAACAGCAAACGATACTGACTGTTCACCTACGTTACCAAGTTTATCTGAAACTTTGACTGTGAACTGATACGCGCCGCCAGCAAGTTTGTCTGTGCGGGTATAGACAACAGAGTCTATATCCTGCTCAACCATACTCTGATCAACATCAATAGCGACTGCATCCTGAACAACTTCTTCCGGGCGGAGCCTTGCTAAATCTACCATTGCAGTATTTTCAGCACTGACACCGCTACCATCACTTACGCCACTACCCATATCACCATCACCGAAATCAGCCTGCAGTGTCGGCAAGTCATTTACTGCCTCCCCTACTGTAGGTGATATAATGGTGATCATTGGGCCGGTGTTGTCCAAGTTAATCGTCGCTAATGGGAAGGTTATAGAACCGTTCCGTTTAGTTATCTTTCCGTGCGGTGTATACCAACCGTCCGCTAATGCAGAAAGTTTGTCTGCCATCAGTGAGAAAGCATTCTCAGCATCGCTGCCGGGAGTAAATGTAACTGGTTGTCCATTAACAAGAACACCTGTGAGGTCTTCAACTGCCAATGAACCGTTATTAACATTGAAAGCCACAGTGATTGATTCTCTCAGAGGGAACCTGCCTTGAAGTTCTCCAACAGTTTCTTGAAGTGGGAGTCTATCTGGCGATTCACCATCAACTGCCGTTACATTAAGGTCGGTAATGTCACTTGCTCGGATGTTAAGGACATGCACCGTGATTACTGGAGAACTACCATCATCCTGCACATTGCCGAAAACATCAACAGTGAGCGCATGATACATGTAAGCCCCATTTGGCAGTGAATCAACATTAACAGTAGCTGTTCCCGATTCGAGATCACCATCAGTTTCAGTTACTGTTCCATCAGGAGCAGTTTGAACCAGAACAGTCTTTCCACCGACATAAGTTTTCTCTTCCGCAGTCGGTTCAATGGTAAACACAACATCTGTTGACAGCGCTGGATCACCAGCGATTAAATTGACAGTGTAACTGTCATCTTCATTCGCAGTGATAGAACCAGCAACATCGGCAACATCAGTTATGTTTGTCGGACCGAGTGGTGCGACATCGTCATCGTTGTCCAATGAGAAGGATGCTTCCACGCCATCGCGTTGCGGATATTCAGCTTGTGCTGGATTTTTCGGTGTGAGTGAAATTGCACGGACCTGATACTGGTTGTCATCCAAGGATGCATCGCGTTCTGCGGCATCCCCTTTCTTGATGGTATCACCGAGTTTGATAGTTTCATCTGGCTTGTCTACCAGTGCAAGTTCTCGTGTATCCACCGTTACTGAAAACTTTTGGAAAGATCCAGGAATTCCAAATTCAGAATCTCCGCCAGTTACAGTACCATGACCTGTGATTTGGACAAGACCTGTGACAATACCTGCCAAATCTGCTTCAGATACAGCTTCAGATTCAATTGTTCCAGTAATACGTTCCCAAGTTGAATCACCAGGACGTTTTACTTCAAAACGAACAGCTTCTGTCGGTGGTGAAGTAAGCCCATAAGTATAAGCATTGAAAGTGAGTTCACCTTGTGGTGCGCCACTATCTGGATTTACCATTCCATCAGAATTATCAACGGTGACAGCTAACACACCTGGATCAGGCCTGTAAGTGTTTTCAACATTAACTGTGATTTTGTTATCAACAGTCTTAATTATTTCACCACTTTCGGCACGATCATCAGTTTGCTCAAGCATGTTCTCGTCGTAAGCCAGAGCGTGGACGGTAAACGTAACGACATCTTCTTCAGTCGGATTATGGATTAAGTCATCCGGGTCTTGAAGATATCTGTCATTATAGGGTGTGTCGTCACTATCCATCAGTGTGCCAACATCAATAGTTACAGTGAAGACACCTATTTCAGTTTCAGTGATTTCACCGATAATCGCATCTTCATGAAGCATCGTCGTATACAATTTAACCGAATGGTAAGTAGGACGGTTGGCTGTCGGTGTAATCGTGAACGTAACTACAGGAGAGTTGACTTCGGGGTCATACTTATCAACGAGCCCGCCAACCGTGTAGGTTCCGTCACCATGGTCTTCAAAAACCATGTCAACAGCATTAATGCTGGTTGCGACAATGTTTGTCGGACCGAGTGGACCGACGTCATCAACGTTATCTATCGAGAATTTCTCGGTAAACGCGTCACCTTCAGCGACTCCATCCTTATTTTCTTGACCATCACTGGTAACTGGGTATGCACGCACCATATAGCGGTTGCCATCCATATCCTCATAAGTCATACCCGCTTTATTGGATGCAGCATGTGCAGCATCAAGATACTCTTTAGTAATGCTGTCTGCTAACCCCAAAGCAACGGTATCTATGTCAAGAGACCACTGAATATAGCTGCTGATTTCATCAATGTGGAGCATATCGGCATCATAGACATCTGCTAAAGTTTTTCCTTTAAACATAAGAGCGGCTGTCTTATCGCCATCAATACCATGTTCAGGATCAGTCATTACTTCAACAGTGCCAACATCTATCCACTTTTCACCGTCCATACTGATATCAACATTAATATGTGTAGTCCCTGGATAGGTACGACGGACAGCATATCCGGTAAGCATGATATTACCTCTCGGAGCACCACTATCAGGACTTGTATCATCAGTGATAGATGCACCATCAACATCAACGACCAGGACCTTCGGATCAACCGGATAAACATCTCCATCCAAATTAATCGTGAACTCTGCTGGGCTTTGATCAGTGAGTTGAAGTCTGTTGGTTGCAACAGCACGAACCTTGACGGTATTATCTGCTTCCACTAACGCTTTAAAAACATCATCTGTGATGTTCCAATCAATTGTTAACCCTTCTGCGGGAGCATTTTCGCCTTCAGCTAATTTAAGTTCACCAGGGATTTCCTGCCAACCATTATTTGCGCTCATATATTCAACCCTAATTGAATCAACAGGATGCTCTCCATCTGAACGCTCATTGATCGTAACGGTAAGTTGCACATTAAGAGTATTACTAAAAATATGGTTACTTTCATACCACTCATCAGTATCACCATCACCGTTAAGGTCACCATTACGGATAATGGACCTAGCAAGGGTAACACTCGCCTTATCATATTCATTTTCAGGCGCAATGATTCTAATATGCGTTGGAGCAACATGAGAACCGACATTAAAGAGTGTATCAATCCCCATTGCGCGAATACCATGGTCACCTTCTAAGAGCGGTATCTGATCGCCTTGAATAGGCATCATCATGACACGTGACGTATCATAGGTCATCGGTATCAAGTTAAGGTCTTGAACCGCCGCACCTATTAAATCAGCAAGCAAAGCGCTTTGAGCCTCAGTAAGTTGTATTCCAAGAGGTTTGAAAAACGGATTTGCGAACTGCTGAACCAACTGTGCATTTAACAGAGGTAACACATCTTTTAATTCTAACGCCGCAGCCGCCTGTAGTGTTGGATCGGATTGTCCTTTTAATAGTCCTTTGACAATTTCCCAGATATCCGATGCCATCATAGAAGACTCAACTGTCAAAGGCAGCCAAGTATCTGCCGGATCCGGCTTACCGTTTGCATCCAATGCAATTATTTGATAAATAAGATATCCTATACCCGCACCTACGTCTGAACTTGTACTTGTAATATTCAACAGAGCAGGAGCACCTGCGTTAGGTGTCGTGGCAACATAGACATCCTCTTTGTTCTTATAACCGGTAACGTTTTCTCCGAAGTTAGCTACACCGTCCCCAAACACAATATCTGCTGCAGGTGCAGTGGTGTCAACCTCAAAGTCAACCATAATCCGATCCACAGCTTCGTCATTTGCATTATATACAACAGCTTGCAAATTAGAAGCACCGTCAGCAATTGAATCAATATTAGCAACCCAAAGTGACTGCGTTTCTATATCAATCTCTGGCACACTGAAGACAGAGGCTAACAACGGATCGAAATCTCCACCACGATATACGCCTTTTTCTTCAGGTTTACCTTCAAAAGGACTGGTCAACCTGAAGACATTACGGAAGAACATATTCTGCAGCTTCCTGATTTCTTTCTGTGGAATTGCATTTGCAATCGCTGCACCTTCTATGGGTTGGCCAGCAAAAGCAGCAGCAATAAGCGGTGCAACTTCAGGTGAACCCAGAAGTGCCGCCATGGCGGCCTGTAAATCAGGCGTGAATAATCTTTCAATGATACCACGATCAACCAATTGAAGGTTGCGCGGATCGGGCATTGACCAATTTTCAATTATATATTCCTTTACGGCAGGTGCAGTAGACGTTCCAGTAGCAGCAATTTGAATAAGCGCTTCAGGATTTATCACCTCTAACTTCACTGGATTGGTAAGTTTTACTTCAAAATAGTAAAAGGTATTATCTTTCGGAGAAATTCCGAATGTATATTCCCAAACACCATCGCTATTTCGTTCCATAGGATGGGAATCAGGTATCGATAATCTATCTACCCCATACCTGAGTGTAACGCTTGAGAAGATTTGCGTGTCTGAACCTGGCCATGCGGGTAGGTTCGTCGCTGCCAGCGATTCGTCCAATCGGAAAGTATAAGGGATAGTATCCTGTTGAAATTCAACTGGCGTAATCCTCTCCGCTTCTACTGTCCGATCATTAAGAGTAAATTTAACATTTCCACCTTCAAGCGTAGATGGAACGCGTACATAAACGTTCAGGTTATCACTTGTCAGGTATTTCTTAACGTCAAAATCGCCGGTGAAAACATCAGCAAAGTCTGAGATAACAAGACTGGGCGTAATAGCATTCCCGAAGTTCTCAAAATCTAACTGTGCTGCCCTTCCCTCAGCAAAAACAGAAACGGGTTGTTCAGCAGCTAAAACCTGTTTAATCACCTTTTTGGGGAGAATCCCCTGCGGAATTTGCGCTAAAATAAAATCAACTACAGGTTCCACTATGGGGTCTGCACTTGATGCGGGTAATCCAGCTGCTTTAATAATTTCGCGAACAAAAGCTCTTCCAGAAACCCTGTTAAGCGAAAGACCGCCAAGCCGTGACTGACCGTTTAGGTTTGAAGGGGTAAGATCAGGCGGTGGTGGAACCGGATCAGGTGGTGGAACCGGATCAACTGTCGGTTGCTCCACTGTAGCAAATGTAACCCCAATAGTTGCGGGAGACGAATCCGCCGTACCGTCGTTGGCTACCAACGTTAGTGTGACAGTTGCGCCATCAATGGTAGGCATTGCTGTAGTGGGAGCAGTCTGCGTAATCCGCACAGGACTGGTGAGCGTTCCGCTTGGAATGCTGTAATAATTCGCAGCCTCAGCTGGGACCACCGAAATAGAACCCGTCACGGTAACAGCGTCTCCGTTAACATCCGCAGTGCTAAAAGCAACATTAAATGAACGACGTTGAGCAGTTGTCGGGCTCGAGGTTGTAATAGATATCGTCGGCGGTGCTGGATCCACTGGTGGAGGCGGATCAACTGGCGTTGCGGCAAGTCGTCCCTGGAGTTCTTTAACTGCTTCTGTATCTTGCAGCAAAGTCCGAACTTGCTCATCCTCTAAAAGAGCTCGGATATCTTTGTCATTTGTGAGTAAACCTATTTGTTCGTCTGTCACAGCCGGTGCAACCGTCCTTATGAGCGCAGGATTACCAAGTACCAAATCCAACGCAGGCCCAAGTCCACCGAGTGCAACAATGGTAGGATTCTGTAAAGTTGCAGGATCGCTTAGTGCTGTGAGAACTTGATCGACCAAATCCGCAAGATCCTCACGCAAAAGCGTCTCACTGTACTTGTCATACACCTGTTGGACTAAAGACGTATCATCTTGCCCGAACACAGTGTCTGGAATTGAACTGTGAAATATACACAATGTAAAAATCAAAAAACAAACAAGTGTTCGTTTTTTCATTAACTTTTCCTCCTCGTTAAGTCCCGCTAAAACGAGACTAAATACTGAAGTTTTAGATGGGCAAGCGGGAAACACAACAAAAACGACCGGAGGTAGGTGTCTGCCCATCCAAATTTAACATCCTACAACCAAGTATAAAATTTTTCCGTATACGTAACTTACCTTACGATAGTGTAAGTTTATCCATAATGAAGGTCAAAAAGCAAGTAAAATTGGGCACCTAAGTTCTGTATTGACCACTGGGAATCTCTATGTAAGTTTAACATAACAGATCTGATAGGTTACGTAAACATACAGTATCTTATTGACTTTAAAGTTTGCCCATAATATAAGGACATTTGTTATTTTAACAAAAGTGACAAAATTAAGCAAGCACTTTAATCGGCACGCGGCGTTTAATTTTAGGAATTCGGTAAATTTCCCCGCCTATTTGTTTATCATCGATTAAATTGCAATCGGTATTAAGTATAATACCATAATTTTAAAAGCATGTCAAATCAATTCGCATTTTTTGTCTAAATTTCTTTTCATATCTGGACAAATTTACAAAATCTAATTGACATAGTACTAAAAAACGAATAAATTGTCAACAAAAAAGATTTGTGTTGGAGTAAAATCAATTTATGTTGACAATTTCTGATAAATCTCAACTTGACCTAAACGGTTTTTTGCTTTTGGAAAATTTGATTTCCCCAGCTACAACAACGCAACTCCGAAAACGTGCCGTGGAACTTGCCTCAGCAGAACAAAAAGCTGGCAAAGGACATACCTATTTGCCAAATGAAACCGCACAACGTGTCTGGAATCTAATTGACAAGGACGAAATATTTGAAGAAGCTATCCAACAGCCTAAGATGCTGGCTGCTATGGAATATCTCCTTGGTGCAGATTGCATACTAAGTTCTTTCACAGTAAATATCCTATATCCTGGTGCGCCCGATGCGGGTCTCCATATTGACTATCCGTTATCTGCACTTCCGACTCCACGTCCCAAATTCCCTATGGTTGCGAACAGCGTCTGGTTTTTAGACGACTTTACGACTGAAAACGGCGCCACCAGTTGTGTGCCAGGAAGCCATCAAAGACTTGACACGTTACCAGAAAGCAGTGTTAAATATAAAGACAAACAACAAATTTGCGGACCCCGCGGTTCATTATTAATTGTCAACGGTGCTGTTTGGCACGGTTCTTCAGAAAATAGAAGTGATAAGCCACGAGTTGCGCTGCTCGGTTTCTTCTGTCGTTCTATTTTAAAGCCTCAGCAAGATCATCTGAAAATAGTATCAGAGGAAGTCGTTGAACGTGCAACACCGACACTAAAACGGTTGCTTGGTCTTAATTCATTGCCAGGTCTTAACATGTAGCAATGACTTTCGGCTATCAGCAATCAGCTGTTAGGCAATATAATACCGAATAATAGTATCTATCCTATTTTTTAAAATCCGGTGAATCAACGCCAAATGCGATTTTGGCATTTGGCGGGTGCGATTTCCTGCACCATAGCTGTCCCCTGCTGGCGAGGTTTCCTAACCTCGCCAAGTACCGATTTATTTTTTTTACTTCCTGTAAGCGCGCTGTTTCAAGTACTCGAGTTTAATGCCTTTTCAAATCTTACGGTGCAACCTTACTTAGCTCTCCCATCCGTACCCATTCAGATTCTGGCGTTTTTGAGGTAAGTTGATACCTTAAGACCGCTTTTAACGTGTCGCCACTGTTAACATTAAAAATAAAAGTTCGCTTTTCATCAGGTTTAAGCCGGTTTTTCGCTTTTTCAGAAATTAAAACCTGTTTTTTCTCATGTTGTGTTCTATCAGGTGTAAGATGCGTTAAATCGAGAACAATAGTTCGTAATGTGCCGCCTGGCAAGAGATGCCCCGCCTTATTCTGAAAGGTAACAGTGGCTTTCTTACCAGTAAATTCAATCTTAAGTGTTGTGGCATCCTTAAGCTGTGCTACACTACGGCTACCTCGCCACGTATGCTTCCTCCCTTTGGTACTTTCATAACTCGCCGTGCTTTGTATCCGATTGACAACCGGCATGTGGCATGTAGCACAACTCTTTTTTTCAGCGGCGAACCTGCTTTTAAGAAAACTGGATACTTGATCATGTTCAGGTACGCTTATTTGACCATGACACGTAGCACAAAGTTTTGTTGGTGACTGATAGATAGGATTGGTTACATTGGCATGAAAATTGGTTTCGGCACTTGCCAGAGGACCTTGCATTGCACCATCCTTATCAAGGTGGCACACAAGACAAGAAACACCAGATTCTTGTTGTACGCTACGCAATTTTGGCATCTTCCCAATGCCGGTCACGAGGATCGGTTCGGGGGCATGGCACGGATCACAACTCTTTTCTCTGTTAGCAACCTGTTTTGCTGCTTCCTGATAAATTTCATCTATCCATGCTTGTGCATGCATCGATTTTTCCCATTCACGCCAAATTGCCGGATGACAACTTTTACATTTTCCATCTTCAAACCCACGAAACATCTCCTTATATTTCCCCTCATCACCTTCCACATTAGAGGCAAAATTCATGATGAATACAAAAATGCTTAATCCTGATAATATTAAACACAAACTGAGAAGGCATCGCCGAAGTATTACAGTTTTACGCATCTGTGGACCTCTATATTGTATCAAGCAGCGTTAATGCTGCCCGTTCGCCGCTATGTATACAATCTGGAATGCCTATGCCGTGGTAAGCATTGCCTGCTAAAGCAAAGCTCGGCAAGTCTTTTACAAGTTCACCAATTTCGCTTACCAGTTTTTGGTGTCCGACCAGATATTGTGCCATCGCCTGTGAGTGTTGACTAACGATAGAAAAAAGTGGTCTATCTTTGATTCCAAGTAAGTTTGATACATCTTTTAATGCAAGAGACTCTAAATCTATTTGAGTCGTGTTACGATTAGCATTGCCTTCAAAGGTGTTTCCTCCTACAAATGCGCGTAACAGGACATATTTTGTAGGAGCACGATTTTCAAATTTAACGCTGCTAAACGAACACCCAATAAGGTTAAGTTGTTCCGTAATAGGCACAACGAATCCCATCCCGTTGAGTGGGTGCTGGATATCCACTTGACGAAAAGCTATATTTACTGTTGCAGATGATGTATAAGGTATAGCAGCGAGTTTTTTGGCAAGCGGCGGTGATACATTAGTTAATATTCTGCTTGTTTGTGGTGCGGGGAGAGCGATACAGATTAAGTCTGTTTCCAACATCTCACCATCATCAAGGCAAACGCGCCAACCGCCTTCATCTTCCTTCTTTTCAATGCCATTAACATAGGAACACAGGCGGATACATCCCGCGAGCTTTTCTGCAAGTGTGTCTACCAAAGTCTGCATTCCATCCGCAAAAGATAAAAATAGACTGTAACGTGCCCCGCTTGTCCCACGACTTGTTTGGGTAGCTTTCCGTTTTTGCACCAAGAGTGCTTTGATGATGCTGCCGTGTTCCCGCTCCATTTCCAAAAATCTCGGAAACGTTGCTTTGAGGCTTAAATTTTCTGCATCTGAGGTATAGATGCCACCTATCATTGGTTGTGCTATTCGCTCAAACGCCTCGGTTCCCAGTCTGCGTCTAACGAAATCGGCAACCGATTCATCATCTATATCGCTGCGCCTTGAGATAAAGAGATCAAGGGCTATGCGGAATTTGCCTCGCCAGCTGAAGATAGGGCTTTTTAAAAAAGGACCGAACGCTCCCGGTGCCATCATGTAAAACCCTTCTGGTACCGGTAGCAATTTGCCTTTACGGAGGACAAAACTTCGCCGCACTTTCGGGTTAGTACCTATCAATTTATCGGCGATACCGAGTTCTTCACATAATGCTTTCGCCCACGGTTTGGTTGAAATGAAGGCATCGGGACCGTGCTCAATAATGAACCCATCTCGGTGTTCGGTATGAATGACACCACCGACTCTGTCGCTCGCTTCAAGTAACGTTATCTCAAGAGAAATGTCTCTATTTTTCGCTTCACGTTTCAAGCGATAGGCAGCAGCTAAACCTGTGATTCCACCGCCGATAACGATTGCCCGTTTCTGTTCCCGCGCCATCAGAGTATTCCTTAGCAACGCCAGCAAGTTAGCCCTTAAAACGTAATCCTACTCCACAGACTTTTCACACACAAAATCCGCTAACATCCCAATAAATTTCGGATGATCACCAACAGTCCCTGCCCGAATAAAATCAATCCCGCACGCTTCAGCAGTTTCTTTTGCCTCAATATCTAAGTCATATAAAACTTCAACATGGTCACAAAGAAAGCCGATGGGGGACGCTACGACAGTTTCAACCCCTTCTTCTTTTTTGGCTTTAAGCCAATCGTTAATATCAGGTTGTGTCCATGGGATCGGACTGTTTTCGACCTCGCTCTGGTATGCGAAGTTAAACCGTTTCTTTCCTATCTCTTGTGCCACTGCTTCTCCAGTTTTTTCAAACTGTTGTGAATAGGGTGAGGTATCTGCTGCGGCTTGTGGAATTGCGTGAGCGGTAAAAACCAATTCAGCACGGCCTAATTTATCACCACATGCAGTTTTGATAATTTCTGCGGCGGCACCTACATAGCCATCATGGGTATACCATTGATCAAGATAGTCAATAGTCGGCTTTTCACCTTCGACTGCTTCAATGCCTTTTGTAACGGTTTGTTGGTACCATTCCCAACTGACTTTGGCTCGGTGTGGCGCCATGATAATACCAAGCATTTTGCGGTGACCTTTTTCTGCCATTTCAGCGATGACGTCCTTTAAATACGGTGCCCAATGCCGAAATCCAGCATAAACAGGTAACGGTAAGTCACGGCGTTGCAATGCGTTTTGTAATGCTTTAGCTTGTTTAAAGGTCAATTCGTTGAACGGTGAAAACCCTCCTAATTGTACGTAATGGGATGAGATGTCTTGGACGCGTTCTTTTTGAGATTCTGCTTCGCCAGCAATTCCCTCAACAAAACAGTATGCCTCACCGGGACAATTTTCGGTATCATATTTTTTACAGCATCCAGGGGTTGGACCGCCAAATGCTACAAGTAAAACGCTATCATATTTCATTTTTTGTCTCCTATGCCATATTAGCAAATTGTGCGGGCATAAAACTCGGATCAACAGCAATTGCTTGTGTAAATGCTTCACGAGCGAGTGTTTCATCATCATTTGTACGATGTGCAAGTCCGATAGAAAAGTATGCCTGTGCAAGTTGCGGACCCGTGATTCCGCTAACTAATGCCTTATAAATTGATTCCATACCGGGTGTGGGATCGTCACCATTTCGGTATGCTGATAAAATGTGGTTTGCCCCACGCAAAAGATGTGCCGGTGCATAATCCGGGTCCAATTCAAGTGCTGTATTAAGTGCCTTTTTTGCCTCAAAGAAAAAATCCCCTTTTTCAAGGACACTTGACACCGTACGAGATGTTTGAGTAAGCAAATTTGCGTACTCTGTCCAAGCTTCCGGAAGATTGGCAAATTTTTCGGTTGCCGCTTTCAAAATGGCGATTGCTAATCCGAAATCGTTTCCTTCTGCTACTTCTTCTGCTGTTTCTCGATACGCCTCAAAGTCTTTCAGTTCTTGTGTCCGTTGGTTCAGTGCCTTGCTATCTGTTGTTGGAATAGCGGACGGTTTGAAGTGTTGCCATCCCGGTTCCGGGTCATTAATTAATCCACGATATACACGCAGGATAGCATAGCGCGGTGTTCCCCAGACTTCAGCAATGTCGCTAATCCAGTTCGGCATGTTAGCCTCCATGTCAGTTAACAACTCCGCCAAAGACATCCCGTGTTCAACCCGTTTGCGGACTTCTGTTAAGAAAAAGGATTCAATTTTTAGCAATAGGTCTATTTCAGCATCGTGTGCTAAAGGGCCGTGTCCGGGTAGCACATGATCTGGTGTGTATGTACAGAGTTCCTGAATTGTATTTATCCAATCGTGGTTTGCCATAAGTCCTTCATTCATGACGGGTTGCCCAAAAATCGGAAAACTGCCGGTCATCACTGTATCTCCAGAGACAATACATCCTTCTGCAGGAATCCTGATGGCAGTTGCATCATCTGTTTCCGCTTTTCCTAAGTGAACGAGATGTAAAGGTTGATTACCCAAATCAAGTTCAGTTTCATACGTGAATGTTTCCTGTGGTAAGAACGGCGGATCGCCAAGGGTAAACCCGCGGGAACGTAGAAAATCTTCTTGGCGTGGTGCCCTATTCACCATAAAGTCTTTTGTCATCTCCCGTGCGACGACAGTTGCCCCTTCTTGACGAAAAATTATATTCCCATTTGTATGATCCCAATGGTAATGTGTGTTAATTGCATACAGAATCGGCTTATCTGTGATGGTTCGGATAGCCTTAAGAAGTCGTTTTCCCATCATCTGATTTACTTGTGTATCAATTACTGCAACACCGTTGTCTCCTATTATAATAGAAGAGTTGACAATATTGCGGAACAGATACACCCGATCTGTTACCTTAACAAGTTGTCCGTATTGACGTGGGGCAAAAGGGTTTTCTGAAATGTTTTGCATCAACTATCCTGATATGTTTTTGCGATGTGAACGAAATGTTTGACGTTTTCAAAAGGTGTGTCTCTGTGAAGTCCATGGCTAAGGTTTAAAATGTGTCCTGTTTCCCCCCCCTGTTTTATGCAAGTGTGTACGGCTTCTGTTATGTCAGCAAATGTGCCATCGCGAAGAATGTCGTTATCAACATTTCCCTGAAAGGCAACCGAATTGTCCATTTCCGTTTTGGCTTTTTCAAGGTCTACACATTTTCCAATACTTAATACGTCTGCCCCACTCTGTTGCATTAAATTAACGTAAGGGAATTCTTTAGCAAATATAATTGAAGGTGTTTCTGCCTTAAGTTCAGCAAAAATCCGTTGGTGATATGGAAGCGCGAAATCTTCATACATCTGCCGAGATAGCACATCTGCGATTGACTCAAAGAGCTGCACAATCTGAACACCTTGACGAATTTGGTAATTCAGATAGTTAATCGTCATTTCAGTCAATTTATCTAACAGTTGGTGTAAAAGCTCTGGTGTCTCCCCCACCATTTCAAATACAGGTTTCGCTTTCTCCGATATGCCAGTCCCTCTCTTCATTGGGCTTTCTCCAGCTATCAGGAAAAAGGCGAGTGTTAATGGAGCACCCGCAAAGCCAATAAGCGGCAGTTCGCCATTCAATGTTTCGCGCAACGAGCGAATTACCTGCCCAGTAAACTCTAATTGGACAGGCGGATTATCTAATGGGCAAAGTGCGTCTACTTGTGATTGCGTTCGTATCGGTTCGCCTAAGACAGGACCGGGTGAAAATCGGAAGTGAGCCCCCATCGGGGCAAGCGGTGTGAGAATATCTTTGTAAACAATAATAGCGTCCACACCGATACGTTTGGGAAGCAGTGAAATTTTTACCGCCCACTCTACATCAGTGTCCGACATAGGAGCTGGACAAGTGCGGAAAAGACGTTCTAACGGAAGATTACATTTTTGTCGAATTTGCCGATAAAGCGGGTCTGATCTGCCTGCCTGCCGCATCATCCACACAGGCACACGCTCCACCGGCAGGCATCTTGATGCGCGAAGAAGTAAGTCATTTTTTAATTGTTGTTCCATATTAAAATAGAAATAAACGCTTTACCGTGTTTTTAAGCGGGCAAGTTCCTCTCGGAGCCGTGAGGCTTCTGCTTCTGCTTTCTGTCGCTCCTCAGCTTCATGTTGGGCACGCGTTTCAGCTTGTTCAGCACGCGCTGCCGCTGCCTCAGCAGGCGTCTGCAGCCATTCCCCCGCATCCGGGGCATAAACCCCAAGCCCATCATCCAGTAAATGAAAATTCAGGTTTAGCACTTCAGAACGCAATCCACCATCAATCTCTGCGGAAACTTTAATATAAGCACCCTCAACAAGCCGAAAGCCCATCAATGGCGTTGGTAAATAACGCCTATCAACATCATAGAGGAAATACTCCGGAATACCCATTGCAGCATAGTGCACAACTTTCCCCTCTAAATCATTTCGATAGGTGCGTTTGCTCGAAAACTCCATTACGAAATCGGGAGCTTTCCCTTCCTCCCATACCTTGTAGGTGCGGAGGGTTTTCTGACCTATCCCGAAAGAGACAAGAATATCGGGAGACACAGCAGTTCGAAGAGGGACCTCAATGTCATACATCATGATATTGCCGGAAATATAGACTTCCGGACTCTCCGCAAAATGCCCCTCAAGGACCTGCCGTAGCCAGATTATCCACTGAATGTGAAGATCAGTATCAGCCATAGGTTTACCATCCGATTCAGGGTAGAGATCCGCCGTTTCTGTCGGCGCGTAAGGCATTTGACGCACATTTGGATAACTTTCCATCGGTGTCCCTCCTGTCCATAAGGTTACGTGAGTTCGTCATAAGTGTCTAACGTTACGTGTAGGTAATTTCGTTCTCGAATTTACGAGAAATTTCATTGAGAAGGACTTTTCTTCTGACGTCGTTCCAAAAACTGACGTAGTTTCACAAAACTTTTCACGTTTTTCATGATCCTGCCGCTCTCCCGCTCTTCAAGATAGAGTAAAAACCCCATAAGGTAGAGACTCGCCAAAAACAGCAAAAAACCTGTTAAGCACTGCGCAATTGCCCAATAATTTAGTTTTAAACCGAGGTAAGGGGTGACAGCTACTTCGTCAACGGTCGTAGCAGACGGATTCTGCTCAGGCCACTCGACTGATACAAGGTCACCCCACCCAGTTATTCCGAGCGATAAAAAAACAATTGATAAGGCAAAAACGATAAAAAATGGGATACCCATGTGAGATACCGAATTAAGAAGAAACTTTTATCAGTCCTTTGGTGCAGCTATCTTCTCGATTACGAACCTTTGTGATTCCTTCAACAAGTGATTCAAGTGAGAATTCGTGGCTAATGATTTTATCCATGTTGACATCACCACTGGAAATGAGTTGAACTGCCTCTTCCCATGTATCGGGTGCTAACCATGAGAACCTAATGGTTTTATCCATGAGGATGGTGTCAAGAATCGGAACTTGCATGACATCTTTATCGCCAGGCAGACCGAAGATAACAACAGTTGCGTGTCTTCCCGTAACTTCAAGCGCTGTATGGATCGCATCAAGCGAACTCGTGGCAGTAATAGCACGGTCAGCCAATTCACCGTTATTGAGTTCTTGAATTGTTGCGCCAAGGTCTTCAACATAGTGTGGAGAGTTCGTATCGCTGACGTTCACAACTAAGTCTGCACCAAGTTCCTTACCACACTCCAAACGATAGTCGCGAGTTCCAACAAGCAAAACGTTTTTCAAACCACGGCTTTTTAGAACTTGTACCATCATCAGACCGATGGGACCTGGTCCGAAGACAACAGCAGTTTGTCCTTCTTCAGCATTGAGATTGTTAATAGCGTACAATCCACATGCAAGAGGTTCTGTGAGTGCCCCTTGATCATACGTAACATTTTCGGGTAGTTTGACTGTCCAACGGTAGTCAGAGACAGCGTATTCCGCGAAGCCACCATCAACACCCACGCCTAAGATACGTTTTTCTGGACACAGGTTAGACAATCCTTTTTTGCTCCAAAAAGAATTCGGATTGGATTGCACAGGATTCACAACAACCCTGTCACCGACTTTAAAGCCGCCTGTCTTTCCTGCTTCACTGCCTACTTCAACAACTTCGCCAGTAAATTCGTGTCCAAGAATAAGCGGTCCTTTGCCATCGTCTGTCTCAAGTGAACTATTACCGAAATAGTATGCTACATCCGAACCGCAGATGCCTACTGAACGCACTTGAACTAACAGATCGTTATCACCAGCCGTAGGCACTGGACGATCTTCAAGACTCATCGATTCAGGTTCATAGAAAATTTGGGATTTCATTATGTGCCTCCTTAACTTTAATGAATACCGTTAGTTTAACATACCCGCACAAAATTTTCAATCAATTTATGTTTTCCGATACAAAATGGACAAGTGATCATGTTGTAGTTGGTTGTCGATTAAAACAATTAACATTGAGATAACTACTTTTGAATAAAATATGTCCATCTCTGCTCAATTTGCGTTTGTCCTGCCTAATTTTCATTTTCCAAATTAACCCAAGTTGCTACCTAAAAGGTTATATAAGTGGCAACTTGGATTACAAAATATGCACCATTTTGTGCAGCTGCGTGTCCAGAATGCACCATTTTGTGCAACTTTTTCTGGGCGTTTTATAGAGAACTCTGTCAATGTAGCACTTTTCGGATTGGCACGGAATTTGCCTAACTTGAGTTAGATTATATTTTTTGTTTAGACACCAGGGTGCCCATACCTTTATTAAGCCGGTGGAAGGTCTACCGAACAAAGATAGGGAACCCAATAAACTATTAGATATGCTACAAAGCATATCAACTAAATAAGAGAATGAAAATGAAAAGTTTAAAATCAATCGGCATCGCAGTAGCGATATGTTTCCTATCTCTGTTTGCGATGATAAGTAGTAGTGACGCAGAGATTGAGATTATTGAGATGGACACCCCTTCCGAAACCTATAATGACGGTTGGTTCTACCATCATGTTCAGATTGAAACGGATATCGCTTATGATGTAGTGGACTGGTATATTGGTGATCCCGATGATGGTGATGATCTTCAATATGTCGGGGAAACTGTGGGAGACGGTAGTGCCACTTGTGCGTGGTTCTATCCCGATGTGTCAGACTGTCCAGGACACATAAAAGGGAAAAAATATAGAGTCGGTGCCAAAGTCTGGCATTATGATGATGAGGAAGAAATGGGTTGGAGTGATTGGGAGACTCGTGACTTCACAGTTTTTCAATCCATATCCACAACGGAAGTGGAAAACCCACCGAAAAAGATGAAAAGTATATCTGGGTATTCGAAACTGACACGGCAATACTATACCGGCAGTTCGATAGCAATTGATTGCTATGTCAATGCATATAATCCAAATAATAGTAAGCGTTATGCATGGTCCCGTTTCAAGCATTCTTTGACAGGACGGCGGATAATCGTGAGGGATCATCCGATCGGTCGCGACGGTATAGAGCCTCAACGCATCGGGGGAGATTTCGGATCCTATTCACGTTCGGATACGCTCTCACACTCTGATGTTAACCTGGATATTGACGGCAAATACACATCCGGTGCCTATGTGCGGTTGATCGTGACAGGCAATGGAGAAGACAACTATCTTGTTGTTAATACTGAAACATTTGATAGTAATGATAAACCTTATGACGCGCCTGATGAATAAAGGCGTTTTCGCCAACGCAGTCTGCTATTTGACAGTGCTGCGTTGGCTTTATACCATTTCTATTAATTTTCTCTCATTACCGGTTGTTAGAAATGAAGCGGCATGCGGCACAAACTAACAGTTTATGCTATAAAAGAAATGGTATTATATCCATAAAAAAGGAGGATCCCTATGCGGTTTTGCAAACGTATATGTCTCTGCCTAATTCTCTGCTTATTTCCGACCCTCACGAGTGCCAAGATAGTTTTCCTTGCTGCCCCGACACGCGCCGATAATGCCTCTATTTATGTCATGGACGACGATGGCAGCAATAGAACTCTCGTTTATGATGGAAAATTCAATCCCAGTATATACGACGTGCATTGGTCCCCAGATGGACAGCTTGCATTTGAAAGGCGCGGCGATTTTTATTTGATGAATCCCGATGGCACAAATCTCCGACGACTCGCCCAAATCGAGGGGTTAATTCGGGATTTCACCTTTTCACCCGATGGGGAGCAGATTATGTTTAGGTTGGAAGAACGTATAGATCAAAAAGCAGTGCAGAGTATCCAAATACTTAATATCCATACCCGTAAGATCACAAAGATAAGAGATATTCCTGCTGGCGAAGGTGCTGCCCATCTTGACTGGTCTCCGGATGGAAAAAATGTCCTCTTTGCAACACCAATAGTGTTAGGTGGAGCGAAACTCGGAAACAGTATCTATATTATGGACGCTTCTGGAAAAAATGCGAAAGAACTCTTAGCACCTCCGGGCGGGGGTGAATTGAACATTGCCAGATGGTTCCCAAGATGGTCGCCAGATGGCACACAATTCGTGTCTACACAAGATGAATATACTTGGGAAGAACGAAAACCGGGCGTTATCTCTGAGATAACAAAGGCATATCGTTGTATTATCTGCGATAAAGCGGGGGGAACGTTGAGAAAGTTGAATGTGCCAAAACAGTTAGCAGCTTCGTTTTTTGCCTGGATGGATAATGGTAAGTCTATCGTTTTCAGAGGGGCAGAGTATGAATTAAACGAGCCGCCGCCTGAATGGGGAAAAGGACCGCCTGGTCATATCTATAAGTATAATCTACAGACAAATAAACTGGTAAATCTCACAGTAAATATGAATGAGAAAATTAGGTTTGTGGATTGGATCAGCGATGATGTGCTGCCTGTTACCCCACAGGATAAAAAAAAAGTAACGTGGGGAACGGTAAAACAACATGGCAGTGAATAGTCCTTTTTGAACTGCCTAATTCCCTTATCAAGGGGGAGTGCGTCCGTCCTGTTTATATAGCATAACGATAGACACGGGTTCCCAACCGTGCCTATTACTACACTGTAAAATGGAGGGAACTCATGCGATTACAACATCTCACCTTATGTTGCGTGCTATTTGACAGTGCTGCGTTGGCTTTATACCATTTTTATTAATTTTCTCTCATTACCGGTTGTTAGAAATGAAGCGGCATGCAGCACAAATTGGCAGTTTATGCTATAGGTGTCTTCGTACCGCAAACTGTTAGTTTGCGTTTTGTGGCACAAACTAACAGTTTATGCTACAAAGAAGAGCACAAACTAACAGTTTATGCTATAAAAGAAATGGTATTATATCCATAAAAAAGGAGGAACCCTATGCGGTTTTGCAAACGTATATGTCTCTGTCTAATTCTCTGCCTATTTCCGACTCTCACGCGTGCCAAGATAGTTTTCCTTGCTGCCCCGACACGCGCCGATAATTACTCTATTTATGTCATGGACGACGACGGTAGCAATAGAACCCTCGTTTATGATGGAAGACCCAGTATATACGAAGTGCATTGGTCGCCAGATGGACAGATTGCATTTGAAACGCGTGGCGATTTTTATTTGATGAATCCCGATGGCACAAATCTCCGACGACTCACCGACATCAAGGGAATAATTGATTCTTTCACCTTTTCACCTGATGGAAAGCAGATTATGTTTGCTTTGAGAGAACGTATAGATCAAAAAGAAGTGCAGAGTATCCAAATACTCAATGTCCAGACGCGTAAGATCAAAAAGATAAGAGATGTTCCTGCTGGCGAAAATTTTGGCTATCTTGACTGGTCTCTGGATGGAAAAAATGTCCTCTTTGCAACATCAATAGTGTTAGGTGGAGCGAAACTCGGAAACAGTATCTATATTATGGACGCTTCTGGAAAAAATGCGAAAGAACTCTTAGCACCTCCGGGCGGGGGCGAATTGAACATTGCCAGATGGTTCCCGAGATGGTCGCCGGATGGCACACAATTCGTGTATAGGCAAAAGGAGTATACTTGGGAAGAACGAAAACCGGGTGTTATCTCTGAGATAGCAAAGGCATATCGTTGTATTATCTGCGATAAAGCGGGGAGAACGTTGAGAAAGTTGAATGTGCCAAAACATTTATCAGCTTCGTCTTTTGCTTGGATAGATAAAGGTCCATCTATCATATTTGAAGGGGCAGAGAAAGAATTAAACGAGCCGCCGCCTGAATGGGGAAAAGGACCGCCTTATCATATCTATAAGTATAATCTACAGACAAATAAACTGGTGAATCTCACAGTAAATACGAATGAGCAAATCAGGTCTGTGGATTGGATCAGCGATGATGTGCTGCCTGTTACCCCACAGGATAAAAAAAAAGTAACGTGGGGGACACTAAAGCAGTAAAACCTTAATCTGTGAACATCTGTTAAAAAGCAATTGACACCGAATTCCTTGCATGGTATTCGGTGTCAATTGCTTTTTAACAGAATACGTTTATGAGATTATGTTCTTCGCTGCTCTATCTTCCCCAACCCATCTGCGGTCTCTGTCTGCGTTGTAGGATAACTCGATCGCCTTCAGTAATTCCACTTTTGACGATAACAACTGTTTCATTTTGCATGCCGGTTTCAATAGCGGTTTCAACACCTTTGCCGCCATTCTCTAACATAACAAACTTCCCTCTTAAAACACTGACTTGTGCCGAAACACCATCAGCTTTCTTTTCATCATTGATCAAGAGCGAAACCGTTGCTGGCCCCGGAACAATACCGCGTTGCGCAGGATTTAAATTAATTGTAACGCTTCCATTTCCAACAGATTCTATAGTGCCATTAAATTGCTTTTCACTGATGGTCTGCATAGTAACCGATTTGCCTACTTTGAAGGGTGATGTATTACCCACCTGAGCGGTAACGGTCGCAGAATTCTTATTAATTACAGCGTCAATAGGTATCAATAAAACGTTCTTTTCTTCGTACGTAATGATGTCAACATCAGCACTCATACCGGGGCGGATGTCCCCAGATGTATCATCAACCTCTATCATCACCTCAAACGAGATAATGTTATCTTGCTGTTGGCCACTTTGGGAAATTTCATAAATTGTGCCTTTAAATTTTTTCGTTTGGAAAGCATCAATCTTGATTTCTGCAGCTTGCCCCTCATCAAGCCGTTCCATATCAACTTCGTTGATAAAGGTTTTGACAACCATTTTCGATAGATCCGCTATCGTCATAATTGGTGGGCTCTGCGAAAAAGCTGAACGTCCAGATGTAACAATCTCTCCCTGTTCTATCTCAAGTTGGGTAACAGTGCCGGACATGGGTGCCTTAATAACCGTCCAACCAAGCCGTTCCTCCTGATTCTTCAGACTACTTTGCCTGCGGAGGAGGTTGGCATCAGAACTGACTTTGGATTGCTCCGTTAACAGTTTCTCATTTCCAATTGTTGATTCAAGCTCCTTTAACTGTGTTTCAGCATTATCTAATCGAATTTGGCTCTCTTCTTCTGCCTTCTCACGCGTCTTTTTGAGGTGTTCAAGGTTTAATTCTTGTAACTTCAACTGTGCTTCACGCGTCTTAATAGCTGTTTTACGAGCCAGAACGGTGCGTTCCTGTGATTTGATGGTCTGTTTCTGCGATTCTACCCGCTTATTAGCATTCTTGTATTGGGAGTCTACGCTGGCATGCCGAGATTCTGCGTCTTCCAACGTACTTTTGGAAACCAGTTCTTCTTCAAAAAGGGATTTATTCCTTTCAAATTCTGACAAGGCTGTGTCCAAAGCAACCTTTGTAGACGCAAGCGACGTTTCATATTCTGAAAGTGTTAACTTCGCTTGTTCAAGCGAAATATTTGCTTGTTCTAAAGAAATCTGATCTTGGTCTAACGAATTCTTTGTTGCCTGAATGTCGGTTTCAGCGGAGCTTACCCGTGTTAACGATTCCGCTTTGGTTGTTTCAAGATTTGCTTTAGCACTTCTAACAGCAGATTGTTTCTGAGTAAGCTGGCTGTCTAAACGTTCTTTCTTTAGTAGAATATTTAATTCCGCCTGCATCTGTTGTGCCTCAGCAGCCTTAACATCCGCTTCCGCCTGTTTCTGCTCCTCTTCATATATTTTGGGGTCAAGCCTTACCAAAATATCGCCCGCCTCAACGGGATCACCATCTTTAACAAGGAGATCAACGACTTCTCCTTCAACGTTGGACTTTACTTCAACGTCGATAAGCGGTTCTAAGTTGCCAGTTGCTCTGATGGTCATTCGGAAATCGCCAAGTTTGACGATCTCAATTTTAGGTGCAAGTGCCGGATCAACTCCGTTTTTGCCACGGCTCAGTACAACCCATCCTACCGCCCCAATAAGAACGACGATGATAGCAACAGTAATAATTAGCTTTTTCAAAACCTATTCCTCCTATAAAATTTGGAAGGTGTATAACAAACGGACACCTTTTTAGTATGTAAACGGTCTGAAGTCAATAATTCTATCTGTCCGAGTGTTTAACCATTTATAACGATCTAATCAGTTCTAAGTGCTTCAACAGGTGTAAGTTTTGCTGCCTTATGGGCGGGGTAAAGCCCAAAGAAAACACCAATAGCGACAGATACAAGCAAGGCAATGAACATTGTCTCAAATGAAATCACTGAGGGCCAATTACTGCCTTCCCACACAAACTTGGAAATAAGTGCAGCTGTGCCTTGTCCCATAAATACGCCGAGGATTGATCCAAGAATTCCTCCCACTAAGGTGAGGACAGATGCCTCAATTAGGAATTGGGTGATAATATCATTGAAGGTTGCCCCCAATGCTTTACGTAATCCAATTTCTTTCGTCCTGTCGGTTACAGAAACCAGCATGATATTCATTACACCGATACCCGCAACCATCAATGCAATACCTGCAATACCCCCCATTAAGGCTTTCATGACCAATCCTACTTTGTTAGCAGTTGCCAATTCCTCTTCGGCTGTCCAATAGTTATATTCCTCACCTGTGTTGTTGTGTATTCTGCCCAAGATATGTTTGGCGTCTGCTATCGCAAGCGGAATTGTATCTATGTCTACAGCTTCAACGCGAATTCGTTCAACATCATTGCGACCCTTAAAACGTTCTTGAAGTGTTGTAATCGGAATGATAAACCTGTCATCCCAACCAGTTGTATCCATTGCATCGCCCTTCTCTTCCATCACCCCGATAACTTTAAGGCGCACCTCATAGAGTCCGCTTCTGCCGCGCCAATAAGAAGGACGAGAAGCTTTAATTTCTTTGCCAACCGGGTCTTCGTTGAGAAATATCTCTTCTGCAATTTTTGAACCGATTACAGCAACGCTGCTGGAGGCTTCCACCTCTTCTGGGTTGAAAAATCTACCGCTTGAGGTGTACCAGTTGTGTGAACGGTCGTACCCTGCTGTTGATGCGACAATTCGAGATTCCTTTTTACGCCCTTTGTAACTCACACTCCAACCGGGCATATCATCTTCAGCGACAACGTCAACGATTCCGCGCGCGCCCTTCATGATTTCAAAAGCATCATCTGTTTCCAAATGCTCAGCCCGGTTCCTCCGCCAACGACTCCTACCTCTGACCGCTTCCCCTGCTGCTCGACTCAACGTACCAGACTGCTTATCCCAATCATCTCGATAGATTTCAACGATCTTTGTGCCGCCTGTCCGTTCAATTTCTCGTAGCACCATAGCAGAAGACCCGTCACCGACAGAAACCATACTGACTACAGAACCAACACCAACTATAATACCTAAAATTGTTAGACCTGAGCGGAGCGGGTTACGCCGCAAGCTGGAAATGCCTAATATTATACATTCAAATAGGTTCATTTAGACCTCCTCTTACTCAGTGCGTAGTGCTTCTATCGGGGAAAGCGCTGAAGCTTTTAGCGCAGGATAGAGCCCAAAAGAGATACCAATCAACGCAGAAAATGAGACAGAAATAATAACCCACTGCATAGAAATAACTGACGGCCAATCCGGCACCATCTTGACGATCTTTACTGCAAGAAGTGCCATACCCTCACCCGCAAGATAACCTAACCCTACACCTAAAGCCCCACCTATAATACACATCACAATGGACTCTATAAGGAACTGTAACATAATATCTAAACGTTTTGCGCCGAGTGCCTTCCGCAAACCGATTTCACGTGTGCGTTCACTAACAGCAACTAACATCATGTTCATTATACCGATACCGCCAACAAGCAGAGAAAAACCAGCAATGCTACCCAACGCTATTTTTATTACCTTACTGATTTTATCTAACTGTGCCATGCCTTCACGCATATCCCTAAGGTCAAAGAAATCATCCTGATTCCTATGGCGTGTCCGCATTACTTCTTTCACCTCTTCTATTGCTTTCGGAACATCGTCAACGGTGTTGGCTTGAACGGATAACATGACAATATGATCATTGCCGGTAAAACGTTCTTGTGCTGTTGTGATCGGAATGAAAACCATATCGTCTAAGTTCCACCCGAATCTAAGGCTTCTACCACGAGGCATCATCGTTCCCACTACGGTAAAACGTTCAGCGATCCGGACCTGATCCCCTCTGCCATATCTATCAAACCTACCGCCACCTCTACCGATTTTGATTTCCTGGTTTATTGGGGATTTGTTACCGAATAGGTTAAGTGCGACCTCAGTTCCTAATACACACACTTTCGCTTTGTTTTCAATATCCTCATCGGAAATAAAACGTCCTTCCTGAATTTTCCAGTCCATCGCCTCCGAAAATGAGGCATTCACCCCGTTATAACCGCTGCGAGTTTCAGACCCATCATTCGTTTGAATCTGGACACCTCGCCATTCTGGAATTCGGGGAACAACTACCTTTACGGATGGACATTCCGCCTCAATAGCTAATACATCTTCGTACTTGAAGTATTCGTTACTACGGTTTGGCATCCAACGTCTCCCTACACGCCTGTAACTGCTCCGATACATTGTGAACTGGTTGACGCCGCCTAATTTTTGTGCATCTTGCAGCACAATCTCTTTAGCACCATCACCGATTGAGATCATTGCAAGCACAGAGGCAACCCCAATGATAATTCCCAACATCGTCAACAATGATCGTAGTTTATTACTGCGAATTGCTGAAATCCCAACGGATAATCCCTCAAATATGCGCATTTCTTGTCTCCAAAGACTAAAAAAGATTAACCTTTTATACCTTGTAATTCAGACAGAAAAAAGCAGATAAGGTTCGGACAATTGACATGACAAGAAAGTGAAATTGCAACTACATCCTTAATTTGTGTTGTTGGAACACAATTATGCTTTTTTTGACGTCAAAATTGGGAAATGGGTTTATTGCAAAATAATTGTGCTTAAATTGTCCTTTACAAAAAATAACTAAAATTGGTATAATATGATACAGTGATAATCTGTTTAACTTAAATTGGAGATTTGGAATGAATACTACGGGGCAGATTTTTGGTGGAAACTGGACAGAGCAAAAATTAGAATGTGTGCGAAAATATTTGCAAGCTTACACAACAATTATGAGTAAACAACGATTTGATTTTGCTTACATAGATGCCTTTGCGGGGACTGGTTATCGTGAACTAATACTTGATGAAGATATAAATGAGCCACTGTTTCCAGAGCTTGACAATCAGGATGTAGTCAATTTTCGACAAGGTTCGGCACGTAACGCGCTGGAAGTACAACCTCCGTTCGGAAAATATATTTTTATAGAAGAAGACAAGAATAATTACTCTGAATTGGAAAAACTCACAGAAGAGTTCCCTGAAAAAAATATTGAGTGTATACGTAGGGACGCAAACGAATATTTTAAAGAAGTTTGTGGTAAGAATTGGAAAAATCACCGGGCATTAGTATTTCTGGATCCTTTTGGTATGCAGGTGGAATGGAAGACAATTGAATTAATTGCTAATACACAGGCTGTTGATTTATGGTTACTCTTTCCAATTGGCACCGTCAATAGATTGCTGAAAAGGAATAGTGAAATTCGTCAGTCTATAGGGGAAAAACTAAATCTGTTTTTCGGTGATAATAGTTGGTTCGAAGTATTCTACAAACTGGCTAATGACAATTCACTATTTGGTGAAGAGGAGCGATGGGAAAAAGTAGGTAATATTTTTCCAGAAATTGAACAATATTTTATGAACCGATTACAAGAAATATTTGCCAGTGTAGCGACTAATCCGCTTGCTCTGCGCAATTCAAAAAATGTTCCATTGTATCTGTTGTGTTTTGCAGCTGGAAATCCACGTGGAGCTCAAACAGCGGTAAAAATTGCGCAAGATATACTTTTAAAACATTTGCGTTAAGGATTCTCACACTAAATGGATTTGTATCTAAAAAGGGGTAAAAATGGCAACCATTTCTTCAAAGATAGAGTGGACCGAATCTACGTGGAATCCCGTACGCGGCTGCACCCGCGTATCAGAAGGATGCCGATTCTGTTACGCCGAACGCATTGCAGCGAGGTTTTCTGGTCCAGGCATGGCTTACGAAGGGTTGGCAAAAACTACTAAAGCAGGTCCACAATGGACGCGGGAAGTTCTCCCCATCCGCTCTCTACTTAATGAGCCATTAAAATGGAAGAAACCTCGTCGAATTTTCGTTAACTCTATGAGTGATCTGTTTCACGAAAAAATTGAATTGAATTATATTCAAGAAGTTTTTTCTGTGATGGAAAAAGCAAATTGGCACCAATTTCAAGTGTTGACAAAGCGGGCATCGCGGCTGCTGGAATTCAGTCCAAAGTTGCCATGGCCTAAGAATGTTTGGATGGGGGTTAGTGTTGAAGATAGCCTTGTTACGGATCGGATTGACTTGCTTCGTCAAACTGACGCACACATCAAATTTCTCTCGCTTGAACCACTTATCGGCCCTCTTCCACATTTGGAGTTGAGCGGTATTGATTGGGTTATTGTGGGTGGAGAGTCTGGTCCTGGTGCCCGCGAAATGAAAAAGAAATGGGTTGTTGACATCAAAGACCAGTGTGCAAAAGAAAATGTATTATTTTTCTTTAAACAGTGGGGTGGCAAGCGCAAATCTAAAACGGGAAGAGAGTTAGATGGACAAACTTATGACGAAATACCAGGATAAGGAATTTAATCAGTACGCAATGCCTCAATAGGAGAAAGTGAAGACGCTTTTATTGCAGGATACAACCCAAAAGAGATACCGATCAACGCTGAGAACGAGATTGAAACTAAAACCCACTCCGTTGAAATAACTGATGGCCATTCAGGCACAATTTTGGCGATTTTAACTGCAAGAAGTGCCATACCTTGTCCAGCAAAGACACCTAAACCTATGCCTATCAATCCTCCGATACCACACATGAAAACTGCCTCCATTAAGAATTGAATTAGGATATCATAACGGGTTGCACCAAGTGCTTTGCGAAGCCCGATCTCGCGTGTCCGCTCAGTGACAGCGACAAGCATCATATTCATTATACCGATGCCACCAACAAGCAGGGAGAAACCTGCGATACTTCCAAGGGCAATCTTAATAACTCTGCTGATTTTTTCCAACTGTGCCATGCCTTCACGCATATCAAAAATTCTGATGAAGTCGTCTTGGTTCTTATGCCGCTTACGGATGACTGCTTTTACCTCTTCTATTGCCTTCGGGACATCCTCAACGGTGTGTGCATAAACGACAATATCCTGAATCCGGTCATCACCAGTGAAACGTTCTTGAGTGGTTGTTAGCGGCATAAACACAAGATTATCGTAACTCCAACCGAATCGAAGACTTCTCCCTCTTGGCCGCATCGTGCCGACAACCGTGAAACGCTCTGTGTACCGCTTCTTGTCCCTTCGTCCCCATCGGTCATAACGTCCATCGCCTCTTGCAATTTTAATTTCTTGTCCCAGCGGTGATTTGTTACCGAACAGAGACGTTGCAACCTCATCTCCAAGTACACAGACGGTCGATGCATTTTCCACGTCTTCGTCCGTAATAAATCGTCCCTCTTGAATATCCCAGTCCATTGAAGTTTGGTAGGTGGCATCTACCCCATTATAACCAGCACGAGTTTGCGCACCACCTGCTGCTTCAATTAACGCACCTCTCCATTCAGGTATTCTTGGGGTCACAGCCTTTACAGATGGACATTCCGCCTCGATTGCCAACACATCTCCGTACTTCATATACTCATTGCTACGAATCCTCACCCATTGTGTTCCTACCCGTTTATACCACGTACGGTAGATAGTAAACTGATTTGCTCCACCAAGCTTTTGCGCATCACGTAACACAATTTCTTTAGCACCATCACCAATTGAAATCATCGCAAGCACAGAGGCGACACCGATGATGATCCCAAGCATCGTCAGCAATGATCGCATCTTGTTTGAGCGAATAGCGGTAATCCCGACAGCAATTGCTTCTATTATTCGCATATTATCTTCTTTATCAGGCGTGCTTTGTAAACGCGCTGATCCAAAAATATCATTTATATGTGGAATCTATAAAAAATCAACTTAATGTATTGATTTCAATTAGACGTGATTAGCAAAATAGGTTTATTGTTTCTTGAATGGGTGAGAAATAGAATGCAGGTTTTGAATTAAAAACGTTTAATCTTTTCGCAGTGCCTCAATAGGGGATAGCATAGAGGCTTTTATTGCAGGATACAACCCAAAAGATATGCCGATTGCAGCAGAAAATAGGACTGAAATCAAAATCCACTGGGCAGAAACAACTGCGGGCCATTCGGGCACTATTTTAACGACCTTAACAGCAAGGACCGACATGCCTTCCCCTACCAAGATACCTAAGCCAATACCTATAATTCCACCTACTGCACACATTGTAATTGACTCAATGAGGAATTGAAACATTATATCAAGTGGTTTTGCACCGAGTGCTTTCCGCAAACCGATCTCGCGAGTACGTTCAACGACAGCAACTAACATCATATTCATTATGCCGATACCACCCACGAGAAGCGAAAAGCCTGCGATGCTGCCAAGCGCAATTTTTATCATCTTACTTATTTTTTCTAACTGCCGAATACCTTTCCGCATCTGATAGATTTTGACAAAATTATCTTCGCCCTTGTGACGTTTACGGATTACCTCTTTCACCTCGCGTACAGCATTAGGAACATCTTCAACGGAATTGGCATAGACTACGATTTCCTGGATATGATCATCGCCAGTGAAACGTTCTTGAGTGGTTGATATAGGAAAAAAGACCATGCTATCAAAACTCCAACCGAAACGTAGGCTTCTCCCCCTTGGCATCATTGTACCTACAACCGTGAACCTTTCGGTTATACGTCTACTACGTCTCTTTCCACGATGGTCATAATATCTTACACGCCGAGCCATTTTTATCTCTTGCCCAAGAGGAGACCCGCTACCGAATAGATCAGTTGCAACTTCATCGCCAAGCACACAAATTGTAGTTGCTTTTTTAACGTCTTCATCTGTAATAAATCTACCCTCTCGGACTTTCCAATCCATTGCAGTTTTAAAGGATGTATCTACACCGTTATACCCTGCACGTGTTTCAGCACCACCTGGCGCTTGGATCAACAGGCCTTTCCAATCTCGTATCCTTGGGGCGACATCACTCACCGCGGGACATTCTGATTCTATCGCAAGCACATCATCATAGTTAAGATATTCCTTCGTACGGATTGGAATGTTGTGTTTTCCCAATTTTTTCTTAGCCCTGCGGTATAAAGTAAATTGGTTCGCGCCACCGAGTTTCTGTGCATCTTGCAGCACAATCTCTTTAGCGCCATCGCCAATAGCTATCATTGCAAGCACTGCCGCAATGCCGATTATTATGCCAAGCATTGTTAACAAAGATCGCATTTTGTTGGCGCGTATCGCGGCAATCCCAATGGATAGCCCTTCAATTAAACTCATGTAATCTTCTCAACTTTCACATATCACAACAAAAATACGTGTTTAAACGTCATTGAGAAGAATAGGTTTATTTTATAAAGATAGCGGAGCTATAGAATTCGGTGGGAATAAAAAAGGCGGATACGGATATCCGCCTTGTGAGGTGAAATAGAATTTTATTTTTTTCGTGGGTAAGCAGTATCAAGTGAGAGAATAGCGTAACTGGTTGCTAACACAGGGAGTGCTTCCATCCAGCGGCTGTTCTCATTCTCCCAGGATCCATCAGGTTTTTGGACCTCAATCAATTTTTCAGCAAGTTCTTGGTACCAGTCGTGTGACACACCTTTGGCATCAATAATGGTATTTTTTCCGTATAGACGCAACGCTTTTGCCATCGTATGATAGTTATAGTAAAGCCCTTGGGCACCCATGCCGTAGTTCTCTTCAACCGTGAAGTGTTTTCCAATCCACTGAACAGCAGATTTCACACGATCATCATTTTTATCTACATTTGCATAGATAAAACTCAACAAACCGGCGTATGTCATGCTGGCATAAGATCGTGGACTTCCAGCTTCATCCGTGCCTGCCTTGCTTTCACCATCGGGGGAATAGATAAATCCACCATCGTTGCCTGCCCATTTTTGATCGTTGCTCTCACTACGGTTTTGAGTACGCTCGAGAAATTTAATCGCTTTGTTCCAGACTTCATCATCATCGGAACCACTCTCTTTTAATGCCTGAATAGCAAGGTTCAGGTTAGAAAGATCGTGTACGGATTCTCGGCTACCGTAGCCGATACCACCATAATACACACTTTCTTCATCTTTAACTTGTAAACCTTTCAAGAACCCTTGCGCTTTTTCAATTACTTTCTCATATTTTTTCGGATTTGCGGTTGAGGAAAGTGCCATCACCGAGATAGAAGTCGTGTAATTAGGTAGTGCGGGTTGTTTGCTTACATCGTAAATAGCACCGTTCTCCTGCTGCATCGCAATTAACCGATCAATTGCCTTCTGGATAAACGGATGTTTTTCGTCTGAGTATTTCTTATCCGGATGCCGCAAGAAAGCTGTGATTGCGAGGGCAGTTATCCCAGGATGTCCTTGCCCAGGTGCAACCTCAAAGAGCCCATCTTCCCCTTGTTGTGTCTTTAGCCACTCTAATCCTTTATCAATACTTACGATGACGCGTTTGTTTAATTCGTTATATTTCGCTGTATCTGTTACGTGGTGTGGGTGTGCGCCGATGTGGACGGTGATTGCAACCATAAGGAACACCAGCATTACCCCGATCATGTTTTTCATTCTATTTCTCCTTTAAAATTCTGTTTTAGTTATTTGTAAGCAAATACGATGCCAACACTAAATAGGTATAATTCCCAGAAATTATACAAAAATTGATTAAAAAATGAACACCACTGTCTATAATTTGAACACTTTTGACATCCAAAGCCAAAGGTATAGAAAACTATGTCCCATTTTATCCCATTTTTACTGTCTGTCCTGATTCAGCAGATTGCATCGCAGCATCATACACTTGCATCACTTTACGCATCTCATCAGGTTTAACGACCAATTCTGCGCCTTTGTTTAGCACATCCGAGATATTCTGATAATAGGATTTCCATGTGCCGCGAACACTTTCAACCACAAGTTCACGATTTTCGCCACCTGCCGCTGTCCAAACTTTCGCATAGTTCGCGGGGTCTTGTTCGGCAGCATCAATATCACCTTCACGCATCGGTCCCTCTTGCGGGTCCAAGCCATACTTGATTAAACCGCCTTCGTCACCGACAACGAACCAACGCGGTTTTTCTGCTTTAGAAAGATTGCCTATCTCAATTTGGTAACGCATATCGTTTTCAAACTTAATGATGAGGTTGGCATAGTTGCCAATATCGGTGTCCCATTTTGTGTTGTAGTGAATATCGCAGTAGACAGATTCAACGGGTACATCTCCGAACTGCAGTGCCTGATCAACGAAATGGGCGGGCCAGTCGTAAAGAATACCGCCACTTTGACTTTTGACACCGCGCCATCCACCCGGGGCACCATAACGCATAATCGCTACTTGAAACAGGTAGGGTGTTCCCAGCAAACCATCCGCGATAACTTTTTTGACGGTGAGATAATCCCAATCCCATCGGCGGTTATGGAATACACTGAGCATAACGTCATTGCGTTCACTTGCAGCAATCATCGCATCTGCTTCAGCGGTATTCATCGCCATGATTTTGTCTGTGACAAGGTGTTTCCCCGCATCCATCGCTTTAATAGCCAGTTCAGCATGCGTATCGTGCGGCGTTGCCAAGACAACGAGATCAACGTTATTATCAGCAATAACTTCATCTATTGTTTGATAGATTTGTGCGTCCGGGTATGCCTCGCGTGCAGCTTCGCGGCGTTCTTCATTCCGCGTTGCAATCGCATATAAATTTAACCCATCTGCTAAACCAACAAGATAGGAGTGAAAAGCACGTCCGGCATATCCGTAACCAATAACAGCGGTATTTATCATATTATTTCAACATCGGCATCTAAAGATACCAACTTCCTTTTCATTTTTTATCGTTCAGTGTCCAGTCGTAGTCTAAATAGTGAAACTTAACATCGTTTGCTAACACAAAATCCGCATCTTCAGAAGGCAGGTAATCAGCGAGAAAATCTGGGACGCCATCATAGCCTTCCGTAAAATCTGCCTTATACCACTTAAAGATTTTTGAAAGATAGACTCGGCGTTTCGCTCTGTCTAATAGAACCTTCTCTGGATCGGTAATAAATTTAAGTGTGACAGCATCCAATTGTTCCTCAATTGTTTCAGGTAAATATACACTGTTTTCTAAAGGTGGGCAACTTTTTGACGCACACACAAGCGCAAAATGAACACGTGGGTCAACAAATTCGGTGCGGATGATGTCGTGTTCAATCTGATTGAGTGAATATGTTTCGCCTGCAACCTGAAACTTCAACCGAGAGAAAAACCCACCGAACAGTTTTACCTTTCGCACACTCTTTGTAGGGTAGTGGTCAATAACGCCTTTAATGATAAGTGCGTTGTATGTATTTATCCAAAAAGCCAATTGGGCGTTGTAAGGCATCTCCGAAGGTTTGGCAACCGCCAATATATCTAAATATGTTTCCAGTTTTTCTGGATTTGCTTTGAGTTTTGCGTAATCAACTTTGCCCTTATCAACGTGTTCTTGCAACACCTGATTGAACAGGTCGTGAGAAAAAGGTATATCAGCTGCGTCTTGGTCTCCACGTGAATCTGCTTCAACACGGTAGTGATATTGAAAGATTACACTGAGTATAGATAAAAGCAATAGGCAGCCTATCAGAATGCGGTTTTTCATTGTGTTGTGTCCTCACTTTATATTTATTTTAGCATATCTTTACATTTTTTGCAGGTTAAAACGGAAGGTGACAGGAGCAATTGAATGGTTCTGCATTTTTCTTGAAAACAATTTACAATTATTTCGTATAATAATATAGATAATTCGTAAATATCAGAAACGAAATTCCCTTGATGCAAGAAGAACAGAAGAACATGTTAGAATCCCTACAAAAACTACAAGACCTCCTACAAAAACTCTTCCGCGCAGATGCCGCCGACCTTGACTTTGGCATCTACCGTATTATTAACTATCGGCGCGAACAACTCCAAACTTTTATTGACGAGGAACTTCCGTCCATCGTTAACGATACACTTGATGCAAATTCCGAAGCAGAATCTGCCCACGAAGAACTTAAGAGATTAGAAAAGCAAGTTAGAGACGAATTTGACGGTGATGTGTTAGATGGAGATGGTAACCTCCTTGACGAAAGTCTTAAGAAGTCTAAGACAGTTCGAGAATACCTTCAAGCAAGAGAGCAACTTGGTTCTCCACAAACCCGTAACCAACGTGAAGATGTCGTTTATAACCACCTCTACACCTTTTTCTCACGTTACTATGATAACGGAGACTTTATACCACGCAGACGCTATTCACAAACCGAACGTTATGCTGTCCCATATAACGGTGAAGAGGTGTATCTCCATTGGGCAAACCGAGACCAATATTATGTCAAAAGCGGTGAACACTTCTCCGATTACCGTTTTAAATCTCAAGGGACTACCACCATCTTTGACCTTCAAGATGTAGACATTGAAAAAGACAACGTTAAGGGCGATAAACGTTTCTTTATTCCTATAGCAGCAAATACTAAATATAATTCAGAAACCGATGAAGTTCGCATCCCGTTTGAATACCGTCCTCTTACCGATGAAGAGAAGAAACTTTATAGCGGACAAAAACAACAGGACAAAATAATTGATGCTGCTGAAGAAGAAATTTTAACTCACATAGACAATTACAATATCCAAAGTGAACTTGGACACGAAATAGAAGGTGTAACTCTTCTCAAAAAACACCTCCGAACCTACACACGCCGCAACACCGCAGACTTTTTTATACATAAAGATCTGAAAAAGTTTCTTGATCGTGAACTTGATATTTACATTAAAAACGAAGTTATACCATTAACTAATTTAATTCTTAACAAAACATTTTTTAACAAAGAGAGAGAGAGAGAGAGAGTACTCAAAATTCAATTGGACTATCCAGTAATAGTTGGCTTGAAACAGCGCAACTCGTTCACCAAATTGCCTCCCAAATCATTGACTTTTTGGCACACATTGAAGAATTCCAAAAACGTCTCTGGCTCAAAAAGAAGTTTGTTCTCTCTACTGATTACTGCTTTACGCTTGATCGCATCCCAGAAGAATTCTATCCTGAAATCGCAGAAAACACCGCACAACTTGACGAATGGAAAGACCTGTTTGCTATCCACGAGATAGCCTCTAACCTTTTCAACCCTCCTGATAAGGAGGGCAGGGAGGTTGTTTTTTCCGTTGACTTTCTCAAAGAAAACCCGAACCTCGTTTTGGATACTTGCCACTTTGACTCTGACTTCAAAGACCGCCTCTTGGCACATTTTGACGATCTGGATAACGAGACAGACGGTTTGTTAATTCACGGTGAGAACTATCAAGGGTTGAATCTGTTGACAGAGAAATATCGTGAATCTGTGAAAACAATCTATATTGATCCCCCATATAATACTCAATCAAGTGGGTTTCTCTATAAAAACTCATACCAACATTCAAGCTGGCTGACTTTTATTGGAAAGAGACTTGATATAGCTAAAGATTTATTACGAGATGTCGGTTTGATTGCAACAGCAATAGATGATGAAGAGCAAGCTTATTTAGCTGTCTTATGTGATAGCGTTTTTGGGAAAAAAAACCACATAGGCACAGTCATTGTTCAGAGTAAACCAGGAGGACGTACTAATGATTCGTATTTTGCTACATGTCATGAGTACTTATACGTTTATTCTAAACAAGCAGGTTTGCCATCAATTAATTTTCTTGAACTAACTGATGAACAAAAGAAACTATATACTGAGGGAACGGGGAAAGACCTATTCAGATGGCGCGATTTTTTGAGAACAGGTGGACTTTCAACTCCTGTAGAAGCTCCTAACTCATATTACCCAATTTACTTTTTGCTACAGGGAGAACAAATTTCTTTAGAAAGGATTTCAGATGAACAAATTGAAATTTTACCATTGGATAGTAACGGTAACAAAAGAGTTTGGAGAAAAACACGCCCATCCTTCGCAAAACATGTCAATGATAATGAAATAAAAATAGAGCAGAATAAATCAGGTCAATGGAAAGTTAAGATTATTGACAAAATAAAAGAAGGAACACGCCCAAAAAGTGTCTGGACTGACAGTAAATATGATGCATCTTCACATGGGACTAAGTTGCTAAGCAACCTATTTGAAGAACAGAACGTTTTTAGTTATCCAAAATCAATACATGCTGTCAAAGATGTTATTGAAATATTGACGGAAAGAAGTGGCGATGACATAATCCTTGACTTTTTTGCAGGCTCTGGTACCACCGCCCACGCCACCATCAATCTCAATCGCAAAGACAATGGAAACCGTAAATATATCCTCATTGAAATGGGACACCATTTTGACACTGCCTTGATGCCGCGTATCAAAAAAGCCGTTTATGCCGAAAAGTGGAAGAATGCAAAACCCGAATCCCGTGAGAGCCACCTCCCACATATCATCAAATACCAACGGATTGAGTCTTATGAAGATGCCCTCAACAACATAGAATTCAACGAAACCGAACATCAAAATCTTTTACTTGACGAACACCGATTACGTTATATGTTGGAAAGTGACACAAAGGAAAGTCCAACTTTCTTAAACATTTCCGACCTTCAAAACCCGTTCAGTTATCAACTTAAGATCGTCAAAAATATGCAGACACAAACAGAAACCATAGACCTACCCGAAACCTTTAACTACCTGCTCGGTTTATCAGTCCAAAAACGTAAGTGTCTGCACGATGGTGAAAGACGTTATCTCGTCTATAGAGGTACAGTCGATCAAAAAACTGTTGTCATTATCTGGCGTGAAACCAAAGGATGGGAAAATGAAGACTACGAACGTGATTGCAAATTCATTGAGGAAAACGAACTCACAAAAAGTGCGGCAGAAGTGTATGTTAATACAAATAGCATCGTTCCAGGTGCAAAATCGTTAGATCCGCTTTTTAAGCGACTTATGTTTTCACAATAAAACTGTTATGCCGAGAAACAATTCGCAACGCAAACTTGAAAATCATCTTACCCTCCATGCATGGCTCAATAGTCACTTCGGTTATAAAACCACGCAAGATCTCCTCAACGACGTTAAAAACATAGAGGAGGGATTCACCCCAGATGGACACACCGAAGTTTGCAAATTCCTGATGTCCCGTCCAAATCTGAAACCTGAGATAGAAGCTGAACTCCCGATCTATGATGCCAACATCAAACAGCATCTGTCCGCTATAAATAACAAACGCACACAGCCGATTATTCTCCGTTATTTTCAATACTTGTCACTGCTTTATACCGAAATATTCTTGGACTGGAAATTCAATAAAAGTGGCGAGCTGATGCGTCAACTTAATGATTTTGTCCAAAAACGTAACGATGCAAAAGCCCCTGCAGATCCCAGGGATGTTGACTTTGAAGATGCCGATCTTGAAAAAATCGCTATGTGGATGGCAACTGGTGCAGGCAAAACCCTTATCATGCACATCAACTATCACCAGTATAGGCACTACTGTAAAGAGGAATTGGATCATGTCGTTCTCATCACACCAAATGAGGGCTTAAGCGAACAACACAGGCGTGAACTCGCAAATTCTGATATCCGATGCGAACGTTTCAACGTTGAAGGCAATCAAAACGCTCGTTCACACAACGCAATGCAGGTCATTGAGATCACAAAGTTAGTAGAAGAAAAGACAGGTGAGGGTGAAAGTGTCCCAGTTGAGGCATTTGAAGGGAACAACCTGATCCTTGTTGACGAAGGACACAAAGGCAGCGGCGGCGAAGTTTGGCGAAAAATCCGAGAGATACTTGCCGAAACAGGTTTTACATTTGAATATAGCGCAACATTCGGGCAAGCACTCACCGCCGCTAAAAACGCCGACCTTATTGATGAATACGGAAAATCGATTGCATTTGATTATTCCTACCGATATTTCTATGGAGATGGATATGGGAAAAACTTCCGCATCTTAAACATCAGGTATGATGACGACACGCAAACTGAAAAACTGCTATTAGGCAATCTACTTAGTTTCTACGAACAACGCAGATATTTCAAGGAAAACCGAGAAGCTGTGAGCAACTATGGCTTAGACTCACCATTATGGGCATTTGTTGGTAGTAAGGTTAACGCAGTCTATACTGAAAAAAAACAATCGCGTTCTGATGTTCTTAACGTTATCCGTTTTCTGCACCGTTTTCTGAGAAACGAAGAAGGTTGGGCAACTCAAGGCATAGAAGATATTCTAAAAGGCAAATCGGGCTTATCCGATGACTACGGCAATGATGTTTTTTCGAACCGACTGGATTATCTCAGAGAAGCCGACGAGATGCCCGAGAAAATATACACCAGTATCCTCCAAGAAGTCTTTCATACCGATTCAGGCGGTGCGTTACATCTTTGTGATGTCCGAAACTCACCCGGTGAAATCGCATTGAAAATCACCAGTGGTAACCAATACTTTGGACTTATTTACATCGGAGACACATCGGCTTTCAAAAAACTCGTCCAAAAGGACGATGCAGATATTATCTTAGATTCTGAAGATGTGCTAACAGAAAGCCTCTTTAACGACATCAACAAACCCGAAAGTTCAATCAATATCCTCATCGGTGCAAAAAAGTTTATTGAAGGATGGGACAGTTGGCGAGTCACTGCCATGGGACTGCTCAACATCGGCAGACAGGAAGGTTCTCAGATTATTCAGTTGTTTGGTCGTGGGGTCCGCTTACGTGGTAAGGATATGTGTCTCAAACGTAGCAGTGCTGTCGATGGTGAACACCCGCCTAATCTACCGCTTTTAGAAACACTTAACATCTTTGCAGTCCGTGCTAACTTCATGGCACAATTTAGGGATTACCTATTGCGTGAAGGTGTAGAATTTGAAGAAAAAGTTCAATTGGAATTACCCATCATCATCAACACTGAGTATCGGCAAAAAGGGTTGCTTTGTCCCAAGGCACCTCTATTTGATGATGTTGCTAAAGGGAAATGTGTTCCCCTGGAAATAAATAAAAATATAGTCGTTACCCACAACACCCAAAGTGTTGAAATCATACAAAGTAGTTCGGAAGATAACATTCAGAGAGAACAAGCGCTCGCTGCGATACAAGATGCTGAAATTCCCGATACAAGTTTAAATATGGTCAATTGGGAATGGATAAGACTCCAACTACTTCAGTATAAACAGGAAAAACAATTCCACAACCTCATTTTTGATATTGAAACGCTCAGAAGAATTGTCAGTCCAAACGAGAAAAGATACAAACTGTACGTAATGACTGACGCTGAATATGTGCCGCAATCTAAAGAAGACCTGAAACGTTTTGAGGAACTTGTTCTCCAAATTCTGCGTAAATACATTGCCAAATTCTACCGACTAATTCAGCAGAGGATAACCACACAGTATATGGAATTGGAAGATATAAATAAAATGGAATCCAACTTTGAAGATTGGGAAATCCGTGTTAGTAAGGAAAAACATGAGTTAATTGAAAATCTGCGTGGACTGAAAAGAAAAATAGAGCAGATGATAAATGATGGTGAATTTGTATACAGATCGCCAAGAACGGAACTACCCGAAGCATACATTGAGAGGCATCTTTATCAACCATTGATCGTCATGCTCAAGGGCGAAGTAAATCCTAGTTTAGAAGCGAAACCACCTGCTTTGGAAGAAAGCGAACAAGATTTCGTATCGGATCTGCGACAGTATCTAAACAGAGCAAATACGGCTATTCCTAAAACAAATGAGATATTTCTATTACGAAACCAGAGTCGAGGTAAAGGAGTCGGTTTCTACGAAAACATAGGCATCTATCCGGACTTTATCCTATGGATACTAAAGGGATCAAAACAACGCATTGTCTTTATTGAACCTCACGGTATGATCCACGATGCTATTAATCAACAAAATGAAAAAGTTACTCTTTTCAAATTAGTACAAGACATTTCAAAAAACAGTGATGATTTTCGTAACAAACGCGTGCAAATGGATTCTTTTATTATCTCAAAAACCGACTTTACTGTTCTTAGCAAGAGAGAAGGTATGGATAAAGATACATTTGCAGAAAAATGGCACATCTTATTCCGCAACGCTACTGATCCCACCTACCTTTCCCCTATCTTCCAAGATTCAGAATAGAAATTACCTTCCAATAGGATAAATCCCTTTATCACAAGTTTATAATATTGCTGAGAACGCAATTTTCTGAATTGAATTATGTTAAAGGTCAACAAAATTATTAATTTTACGTTCAAGAAGTACATAACACACCAAAGCAGGAGTTAACACGTTTTTATGAATAAAAGTTTTTATCTGATCATAGCTTTGTTCGCTATCGCACCGTTACCACTTTTAGCACAAACAGGTACCATTGAAGGCACTGTCTATGACCAAAACACAGGAAAACCACTCACAGATGCAGAAGTCCACATCCTTGAAACAGACGAACGCCAAAAAAGTGATGCAGAAGGTAAAGTCTGGTTCACAGGTGTCGCCCCCGGCACATACACTCTCACAATCACACACTCTTCTTTTACCACACCCACAAGAACCTCTGTTGAGGTAACCGCAGGACGGACCACACAAGCAAACATGCATCTTGGGGAAGTATTTGAGTTAGAAACAGTCGTTGTTGAAGGGGAACGCGTGCCACCAACGGTAAGCAAAAAGGATATTCGTGGCAGCGAACTGTTACGTATTGCAGGTGTAGGCACCGATGCACTGAAGGGATTGACAACACTTCCCAGTATTGGTATTCCAAACGATTTTTTTGGCGTACTTTATATTCGGGGCAGTGACCCTGGATCAAATCTCTACTATCTTGATAGAACACCACTCGGGTACCCGTTTCATTGGGGCGGTTTGCTCTCTACTATCAGTTCAGAGACTATTGAAAAAATAGATATTTACGCAGGTGGATACGGTGCTGAATTTGGGTTAGATTCACAAGCAGTGCTGGACATCCATGCACGCGATAGTCTTAAAGAACGGTTAAGTGGAAAGTTTAACCTCAATATTTGGTATTCTGAAGGGCTGCTTGAAGGGAGAATAGGTGAAAAAGGGTATATCTCTGCCTCCGGACGCCGAAGTTATCTTGATCTTATTGTCGGACCGATTTTTGAAAGGCAGACCGGTGCAGAACAACAGTTTCCCTATTTTTCAGATTATCAGCTCAAATTTGCCTACCCGATCACTGAAAACCACGATCTTACTGTTAATGCATTCGCTGCGACCGATCACTTTCATTTTGAGTTAGAGGAAGAAGTTGATGAAACAGGGGCAACAGATGATGAAATAGGAACCCAGCCTTTTCAGTCTTCTTTCTTTTTTAAAAACGGATTTAACGGACAAGGCATCCACCTCCGTTCAAAGTTCACCGAAAATCTCACTTCACATTTGTCGCTGACACGTTCACTCAACTTTCTTGATATAGATTCTAATTTCACTGTATCAGAGACTACCGTCCGAGATGACAGCGGTGAATTGATCTCAAGGTCTACAGATTCATTTGATTTCGAATTAAAGGTTAACGTTCCGGTTTACACCCTCCGCGAAGATTTATATTACAGATTATCACCTAAGCTCCAACTTGAACCGGGTTTTCTTTTCGCTTTCAGTCCCGCGAATAGTACTGAATTTCTCAGTTTTCCAACATTTGAAGAAGATGTGCTTGATGAAGAGACACTGCAGGAACTACTTCAAACAAACCCAGACAAAATAGGCTATGACGATGAGGGGAATGCTCGGATACGCACGACTGAAACCAGAAACTATGAATTCGGACACGATTTGCAACGCGTTGAAGGTTATTTACAGACACGATACGACCCTTTGCCCGCACTTTCAGTTGCGTTCGGTGTTCGGCTCGATTACCTGGATTTGATAGAGCAGCTATCCATTCAACCTCGTGGCAGCGTAAGTATACAACTACCCATCGGTTCTAACCTCCGTTTTGCTTACGGACACTATGAACAGAGTCCGCAACTTTCTCAGCTGCTCTCAGAAAATGGGAACACTGCGTTAAAATCCAGCCTTGCACGCCACTATATCATGGAAATTGAACAAGAACTCTCATCTCAAACAGAATTTAAGTTTGCTACATATTATAAAGATTTGCAGAAATTAGTAACTGAGAATGAGGTGTCAAATTTTCTCAATCAAGGAAATGCTTTTGTTGGGGGTATTGAAGCGTTCTTACGGCACCGAGTGCCCGATAAATTCTTCGGTTGGATATCCTATGCATACACACACGCAGAACGGCGGGAAAGTCCAAATGTAGCGTATGAACCGTATATCTTTAATAACACACACATCGTTAGCATTGTGGCAAACTATAACTTCAGTCCGGATTTTGAGATAGGTGCGAAGTGGCAATACTTAAGCGGAACATCTGGGGCACCTTTTAGCACAATCGTTCCTATTCAAGACCCAGTGACGCGTGGATTAAACCCACTCTTTGCCGGTTTTGACCGAATCGTAGGGGTGAAACTCACACCGTACCACAAATTAGATTTAAGAATTAGCAAAAAATGGAACTTCATGGGAATGAAGATAGGCGGCTTCATTGAAATTCTGAACGTATACAATCAAAAAAATACTATTCAGTTTATTCAGCAAGCGGGAACATTTGAGGTTCTGGGTGAAGAAGTCACAATTGAAGAACATGAGACTGAGGAGGGGGAAGGTAATCAACTTCCAAGGTTGCCTTATATTGGTTTAACAATTGAATTTTAATTTTACCAAATTACATACATTTTCTGGCAATTCTGGTAAAAGAAATTGTATAATTTAACGTAAATTGGTAATTAGATTGAGTACAGTCTGTCCACACCTCTGGTAGGCGCGTTTTCTAAACGCTCCGTTAGCTAAGCTCCAACACAGGGACAGGCGCGTTTCCAAAACGCGCCTACCAGGGGGCAATAAATCGCTATGAGAAAGCAGAAAGCCCACGGTATTTATCAAACTCACGTTAATTTAACGTTCTATACGACATACTGATTTTTAACACTTTTGCATAGGAGTTATACATCATGAGGTGTTTTTTATGTCTGCTAATGGTTTTAGTAATCCCTACCGCTGTCTTTGCCCAAACAGGTATGATTGAAGGCACTGTTTATAGTAAAAGCACGGATGAACCGTTAGTAGGTGCAGAAGTTCACATCATTGAAATCGATAAACGCATAAAGACAGACGAAAACGGAAAATTCTCTATAAAGGAAATTCCCGCAGGTCGATACACCTTATCTATATCTTTCCCAAATACTGAACTGACTGAAAAAACCGTTATTGTCGTTGAGGAAGGTAAAACCCTCACACCTAACATCTATGTTAGTGCAGCCGTGTATGAGCTTGAAAAGGTAGAGGTAAAGACAAAACGTGAACCCAAAACCGTCATAAAAAAGAGCATTCAATCTAAAGAAATAACACGTATCCCCGGTACAGCGGGCGATGCGCTTCGTGCGTTACCAACCATCCCAGGTATCGGCGTAGCAAACGATTTTAGCGGGGCGCTCTATATCCGTGGCGGTTCAGATGAAGACAATCTCTACTATTTTGACCGTGTCCCGGTCGGGTATCCCTACCACTTTGGTGGACTTGTTTCATCGCTGAGTTCTGAAATCATTGATCGTATTGATGTCTATGCGGGCGGTTATGGTGCTGAATACGGTGTGGACTCTCAAGCCGTAATTGATATCTATTCACAAAACAGCAGTCCAGAGAATCTACGTGGAAAACTCAATCTTAACTTGTTATATTCTGAAGGATTACTTCAAGGAAAAATCGGTGAAAAAGGATATTGGTATGCTGCCGGGCGCAGGAGTTATATTGACCTATTTATTGGTTCCCTTTCGTTTGCAACAGGAGCAATCACCGCTTTCCCACGTTTCTGGGATTATCAACTCAAAGCTGGCTACGACTTCAACGAAAAACACCAATTTTTTTTCAACCTGTTTGCATCAGGGGATAAGTTTGCAATAACATTAGATGGCGAAAACGTAGACGAAGATTTTAGGGGGGATACGAGTTTTGATAGCGGTTTTGAGGGGGGAGGATTTCACCTACGTTCCGTTCTGACAGATCGCCTTACCTCATTTCTTTCGTTAACCCGCTCAAACTTCCTATTTGATGTTAATTTCGGTCCCGTAATCTCTCTTAATATTGATGCACCAACTTATACACTACGCGAAGACCTCACTTACGAAATAAACGAAAAACACCAATTAGAATCAGGTCTTATCCTCGGACTTGAGCCTGGAGAAGTTACTGGCACATTCACACGAATACCAGATGAGGGCGAAGTTGAATATGATATTCGGTTTGAAGAGAAACAGGTCATAGACGAAGCCGTTCGAGGGCAACGTATTGAAGGTTACCTGCAAGACAGATATAATCTGTTACCTTTTTTGTCAGTCGTGTATGGGCTGCGATTTGACTATTTTAACCGAATTGATGAGCTCTCTGTTCAACCGCGTGGCAGTTTACGTGTTGAGCTTCCCAACAGTTCTGAACTCCAATTCGCTTACGGAATTTACAATCAAACCCCTATTCCCGCGCAACTCTCTACCAGTGTTGGCAACCCAGAATTAAAATCCAGTCAAGCAAGCCATTATATCCTTGAACTCAAACGGCAACTTTCACAAGATACTGAAATTAAAATAGCAGCATATTACAAAAACCTCATAAATTTGGTGACATCTGACGAATTATCAGTATTCCTTAATCAAGGTGAGGGGTATGCGCAAGGTACGGAGATATTTCTTCGACACCAAAGCAGCAACAGGTTTTTCGGCTGGGTTTCTTACGCGTACGCACTTTCAAAACGGCGCGACCGTTTAGGTGAACCTTATCGCTACTATTCGTTTGACCAAACACATGTCGCTACCCTCGCAGCAAGTTACAACCTAACACCTACCTGGGAGTTCGGCGCAAAATGGCAGTACCGAACAGGAAACCCATATACACCTGTTGTGGACGCTACACGCATACCCGATCCTAGGAACGGAAAACTTATCTACCTACCAATTTATGGTGAAAAGAACTCAGAAAGATTACCGCCATATCATAGATTAGACCTACGCGTGAGTAAAGTCTTCCGTTTTAATAGTTGGGAGTTAGGAATATTTTTAGAACTGCTTAACGCCTATAATCGTAAAAACCTCCTTGATTATCAATATGAAGAAGACTACAAAGATAAAAACCCTATTTATCAGTTTCCCATTCTTCCATACTTAGGTATTACGGCAACATTCTAAATGGTTATTCTCATGAACAGAACCTTGAAACTGATATTGCTCCTTTTAATCCTTTTATTGCCATTTTGTGCTTTCGGACAAACCGATGCCCCTACAAAGGACCAATCCTCGGATGATGTTATCACCTTACCACCAGTAGAAGTCAAAACAGAACGGATAGAAAAGAAACCGAGACACACTTTTAAAAGACGTTCATTTAGAAACGCCATTGGAACAGGTGGCGATCCGTTGCGACTTCTAAACCAACTCCCCAGCGTTGGTGTTCTGAATGATTTTGCAGGAATTCTTTCCGTACGTGGCGGTGCCCCGGAAGATAACCTCTACTATTTCGATCGTCTACCTTTAGGATATCCGTATCATCTCTACGGAATCGTTTCTACTGTCAATGCAGAGGTAATTCAGAATGTTGAAGTGTACCCAGGCGGGTACGGGGCAGAATTCGGTTCGAATTCTCAGGCAGTCATTGACATCTATTCCCGCAGTATCACTGATACTCACTTGGGAGGTAAACTCAATTCCAATCTGGTGTATTCCCAAGCTTTTCTTGAAGGAAATATTGGGAAACGTGGATATTGGTACGCATTTGGTAGACGTAGCTACATGGGACCGCTTTTTGAATTGTTACCACGTTTGGTTAAGGTGGACGAAGATTTGGTAACGCAAGTGCCAAGTTTTTGGAGTTATCAAGGAAAGGCAGTTTACCAATTAACTAAAAACCACAGATTGGTCGTTAACGCTATTGGAGCAGACGACTCAGCAGAATTTCGCCTCGGGCCCGATGAGGTCTCTGATAGTGACTTACTGGGTCCGTTGAAATCGGAAAACCCTTTCGATTCACAAGGCATTCATCTCTATTCGGAAAAAGAAAAAACGTATAAGTCTGTCGTATCATTGACACGGTCATTTTCTCGGAGAGACCTACAATATGGTGACGGATACTTCTATGGGAACACGGATAGTGTCTATTCACTCCGTGGCGATCTTCAGGACTGGGTTAAATTTCCGAAAACGTTGTTAGAATCAGGTTTTGATCTTTCGATCCTACCATCAAGTCTTACCAGCATCGGAGCACGACCACTTGAAGAAGGGGATTGGGATTATGATTTTAGGTTAAAGGAGCAAGGAGAGAAAGTCCACACCGTCACATCTAAAACCCTGCATCGATTTGAAGGATATGTGCAAGCAACACAAGACCTCGTTTCATCTCGCTACGCTGCCCTCTATGCCACCCTGGGAATGCGAGCAAATTACTTTAATCTGATCGACTCCTTTTCGCTGCAACCGCGCGGACTACTTGGCTTAACGCTTGGCCCCGAGCAAACGAACACTGCGGAATTATCCCTTCTACCGATAGACCTACGCTTTATGTACGGAAATTATGTTCAAAATCCACGTCTCTTCCAAGTCGTGCTCGGAAACGAAAATCCTGAGATCACACCGAGTTTAGCGAGACATTATGTTGTTGCGATAGAAAAAAGACTTACTGCTGAAACAAAGGTTGAAGTTGCAGGCTATTACAAAAACCTTCGCAATATGATTACCTTCAATCTATTAGAGAAACGCTACGAAAATCAGAGGAGTGGAAATGTAAAAGGGATAGAAGTTTCACTGGAACATGAAATCGGAGAAGCATTCCGAGGGTGGATCGCCTATTCCTACACCGTTTCCAGACGCCAAGATTCGTCATGGGAAAAAGAAAGAGATTTTATGTTTGGCACACCTCATGTTTTGGCAGTTAATCTGAACTACACTGCTGAGTCGTTAGAATTCGGGGCGAATTGGCAATATAGGAGCGGTGTTCTCTATTCTACATTAGAAGGCAGAGAACCGTATACCAATCCGTTCACTAAAAACGAAACATGGCTGCCGATTTGGGGTGTCCAAAAACGCACGGCACCCTATCACCGTTTGGACCTGCGTGTTCATTGGTACTTCATTCGTTTGGACAAAGCGAGGGCGGGATTCACTTTCGAACTTTGGAACGCTTATGATCGCAAAAATATCCTCCAAGTTCGCTATGGCAAGCACTTTACAAAAGAGGTACCGATTTACCAATTGCCGATTGTTCCATTCTTTGCACTGACCTTGGAATTTTGATTAACCCGTCCTTTGATATTTTTATAACCCAATTAGCCTCCTTTTTCGTCTTTATTTTAACCTTCATTTTAATTTAAGGGAGGCAGCGCTTTTGGACCAATTTCTATCTTCTTTCCCACCATTTCCAAAAATCAGAATTTCTTTATTTATTCTTACATTTTTGTCCGCCGTTGTTCCCACAGTTGGTGCAGAAACACCCGTTTACCAGATTACAGCGTCCCGTACCTACGAGAGCATTGAGATCGACGGTGATCTAACCGAAGCGGATTGGCAAAAAGCTGAAGTTATGGACAGGTTTGTCCAAATTGAACCGTACGAAGGTGAAGTCAGCACCGAACCGATGGAGGTGAGAATTCTATACGACGATGAAAACATCTACTTCGGTTTTATCTGTTTCGACTCAGATATATCAAAACTTGTTGCTAACGAAATGCGACGAGACGCACGCGATATACACGAGAACGACAACGTTTTTATCCTATTGGATACATACAATGATAAACGGAGCGGGTTCTTCTTTCGCGCAAACGCATTAGGCGCAGTCCAAGATAGAGCAATAACGAATAATGGTGATACACTCAACGGCGACTGGGATGCTGTTGTAGCATGTAAGTCAAAAATTAACGACACATCTTGGACAACGGAACTCAGCATTCCCTTTAGCCAACTAAGATTCAAAAAAAGCGATCCAATGCGTTGGGGGCTGAATGTTGGGCGTGAACTTATACGCAATCAGGAGGAATCGGTGTGGACACCCGTGCCAGCATCTTACGGTGGCTTGGCAAAATATCGCACAACAAATCTTGGCACCCTTAGCGGTCTAAAGGGAATTGCACCTTCTCGGAATTTGGAATTTCTTCCATACGTTCTGCCCGGTATTACCCAAGAAAACAGTGAGAGTGCAGCATCAGAAACGACGCGAAAATTCAAACTCGGCTTTGACGCAAAATACGGTATCACATCTAACCTAATTGCGGACATTACCTACAACACTGACTTTGCACAAGTTGAAGCCGATCAGGAACAGGTTAACCTCACTCGATTTAGCCTCTTCTTTCCTGAAAAAAGACCGTTCTTTTTAGAAGGAGCAGGACTTTTCGATTTCGGTGTGCCGAGGCAAAGCTTTAGAAGACCCCCGCCAATGCTGCTTTTCTACAGTCGGCGTATCGGGTTAGCCGAGGGGAACGCCATTCCGATTATCTTTGGTGGAAAAGCCAGTGGCAAAATCGGTTCTTATGGAGTTGGGGTTCTTAATGTTCTTACAGACGAATTCTATGATGAACCCGCAGAAGGTGATCCAATTGATATACCGCGTACCAACTACTCCGTTATCCGAATTACAAAGGATGCTGCAGCAGGAACACGTTTCGGCATGATTGCTGTCAACAAAGATGAAATTGGGGACTATAACCGCGCAGGGGGATTCGACTTTGAATTTCGTCCAAACGATAGACTTGATGTACGCGGAATGTGGGCACGCACTTTTGCACCTGATATGTCAGGAAAAAATAACGCATGGTACTTCGGTTCTAAATGGCGAAAAAACAGTTTCAGATCCGGCGTATCTTATACCGATATTGACGAAGAGTTTAATCCAGTAGTCGGTTACGTTAGGCAAACAGGAATACGGCAACTACGCAGTGATTTTCGCTGGGCACCGAGACCACTGAAATACGGAATTCGTGAAATTTGGTCGGGCCCAGAACTAAACTATATTCTCAATCAAGAAAATGAATTAGAACGTTGGAATTTCTCCTATACCCATTGGACATCATTTACCACTGGCGACTCATTTATGCTGTTTGTTAGAAGTGCTTTTGATCGACTTGACGAAATTTTTGAAATTCAAGAGGATGTAGTTATCCCAATTGGGGATTACCAATACAACATATTCGGCGGGCGATTTTCAACCAGTGATAGTCGTATTATCAGCACTACAACCGGTTTTGAATTGGGAAATTTTTATGACGGTCAAATTCGCAAATTTTATGTGGATGGAAACCTAAAACCGAATGGGCGAATCAGTCTACACTTAGACTACCAATTTAATCGTGTCAACCTGCCAGCAGGTGATTTTGATGCCAACCTTTTCTCAGGTAGATTAAACTATTCGTTTTCAACAACTCTGTTTGCGAAACTCTTTGCACAATGGAATACAGAAACAAACCTGGTATCTACCAACTTCCTGATCAATTATATCTATCGTCCAGGGAGCGATTTCTATTTTGTTTTTAACCAAACTTATGACACTGACAAAACAACAAAGGCGAGACTACTGAATTCTACGGTGGTCGCGAAAATGACGTTTTGGTGGAATCCGTAATTAAACTTCACTACCGAAGATAAGAAAATTCCTTTACAACTAAAAAAAAGTTGACATATATGTTGAAATATGTTATAATCTTATTTTAAATAAGGTCTGTAGGTTAAGAATCAGTTATTAATTAAAGGTTGTATTGATGTTAACAGACCATTAATGCGTAAATTAATGTTGTAACGATAACTTTAATTTTACGATACTATCTCGTAAACTCCGGTAAGTGTGTTGAACGCTCGCTATCGACATCACGAGATAATTTCTGGGAGGAAGAGAGATGAGTAGAAGTTCCGATATTGTATACCAAATGCAACACCGTCGAGCTGAACGGAAGAAACCAAAGATTAATGCTAAATTGAAGAAAGTTAGTATTGATGATAGTCAAATAGGCGGAATTGCTGCCGCACAAGAGCATAAACCGCCGCCGATAACCGTGCAGAAAACAGGCGGGCGCAATTCTTTTGCTTTTGTGTTTTCTGTAGGACTACATATAGCTTTAGCTGCGTTATTGGGTTTCATTTATATCAAGGAACAGATCGCATCGGAAACTGAACTATTTGACGCTGCGCTGTTGCCCCAAGATACGCCACCGGCAAAACGCCACATTATCAAAACACGGCCTCGTGTACAAGTTGATGCTAAACAGCGAAAAATAGATGCACCGGTTCAACCTACACCAGTGACGAATCCAGATATCCGACGGACACCAGGCGATTTTGAGTTACCGTCTCCATCTGATACACCCCTTGGCCCCGCAGGACCTGGACTCAATGAGGGACCAAAAGTCAAAATTCCGGGAGGTTTGAAGGGACCGGTTCAACCGACACAAACCGTAATAAAGCCCACATTTGAGAAACCTCCCCAAGACAATTCTTCGCTTGCTGATCTTAAAAACAGTACCGCACCAGCAGAGGGTCCAACTTTAAAGGTCCCTGATATTGACACCAGCCAACCAGGGACATCGCCCCCTAAGCTCAAAATTGATGTGGAACCGATCTACCCCAAAAATGCAAAACGAGCACAGAAAGAAGGTACCGTCAGGTTACAAGCTACTATTGGAACAGATGGGATTCCAAGAAATATTGTAGCTTTGACAAGCATTGGATTTGGTCTTGAAGAGGCAGCAATTGCAGCATTCAAAAAGTGTAGATTTATCCCCGCAAAGAAAAAAGGTAAAGATGTAGAGATAACAGTTACCAGAAAATTTGAATTTGAATTGGATGAAAATAAATAGGTTTATAGAGGTATACTAACAGTGCTACTTGGCTTAAAGTATTGTAATTTTTTAAACCTAACGAATTTTTAGTAATCCTTTTGCTGCAAAATTGCGAACCAAATTTACGACAGATTGCTGGGCAGTTTCACTGAGTCGTTTCTGTTCAAAAGTTAGCTGCTCACTTTCTGCTTCAACATTTTCCGCTTGTGCAGCCGACATATTTTCAAAGAATCTATCCTGAATCGCTGGTGAAGCTTCGTGCAGAGCAAGGGCTAACGTATTCGTTTCTAAAACTTGTAGGAGCGTCATAATTGCTTCATCAGGGACTTCAGCAAGGTCTTCAAAGGCAAACAAACGATCAACAACAGTGTTGGCCAAGTCAGGTTGATTTTTTTCCAACGCCTGCATCAGTTGATTCTGTCGTTTAATATCTACGTGTCCAAGAAATTTTGCGAGGTTTTTCGCTCCATCGCCGAAAAATAGTGTACTTTGTAGCATTTCGTTTATTTTACTAACAAGGTCTTTCCAAATCTGTTCCGCTTTTAAGGTATCAATCATCTCTGTAGCCGCTAAATGCTCAGCAATGCCAGCTTGTCTCTGAATCGGAAATTGTGCGAAAATCTGCTGGGCATAATCGGCAAGTGTCCCTTTTATCTCTCCTTTGGATATATCATCTTCAGCGCGAGCTAATGTTTTACGTATCTCATCGGAATTTTCTGAGGGAACTTTGCCATCTGCAACATCTAATAACAACAAAAAAACAGCGGCGTCCGCATCACCTACCTGCTCAAATGCCTGCATAACCACCGGCAAAGGTGTTTTTTCAAATAGATTTGTTAACTCTTGAAGTGAAGTTTCATTTAAGAATGAGACGGACACAATTCAACTCCTTTATCACCTGAAACCACATCTCCCAATAGAAACGCTGCCTCACCCGATGCGTTTAACAATTCCGAAGCCGCTGCAACAGAATCAGGGGCAAGAACCAAGACCATTCCAACTCCCATATTGAAAACTTGATACATTTCCGCTTCTTCCACATTTCCTTCTCGTTGGAGAAGCTTGAAAATAGGTGGAACTTCCCAACTTTGCTTCTGAATTACTGCACGACACCCCTCAGGTAGAATCCGCTTGAGGTTTCCGGGCAATCCGCCTCCTGTAATATGTGCAATCCCTTTGACTTCACACACATCGCGGAGTTTCAAAATGGATTTGACATAATTTTTGTGGGTTTTGAGTAACTCTTCACCGACTGTTAATGAAAGTTCTGGCAGATACGTATTCACATTGTAGTTACAACGGCCAAATAAAATGTTCCGTGCAAGTGAATACCCATTTGTATGTAACCCCGTTGCCTCTAAACCAATTAACTTATCGCCAGGAGCGATATTCTCACCTGTAATCAAGGCATCTCTTTCTACTACCCCTACGATTGTTCCGACCAGATCATATTCCCCTGGCGCATAGAAACCGGGGAGTTCTGCTGTTTCTCCACCGATTAACGCACAACCAATCTCGCGGCATCCTGATGCAAGTCCTATTATAATCTGTTCAAATACCAACGGCTCCAGTTTTCCAACACCGATATAATCTAAAAAGAAAAGTGGCTCGGCACCCTGCACAACTATATCATTGCCGCAATGTGAAACTATATCAAAAGCTACCGTATCATGTTTGTTTGCTTTAAAGGCAACCTTCAGCTTAGTGCCAACACTGTCCGTGCTTGAAACAAGAATAGGTTGTTTATACTTTCCGAGTGCAAATAAGCCGCCAAAACTTCCTACATTGCTCATAACTTCAGATCGGTACGTAGTTTCCATGATGCCCTTTGTCCGTTGCATAGCCTTAGCTTCTGCTTCAAATGAAACACCTGCATCAGCATAAGTCAAAGGTTTTTTATATGTTCCCCTATTCTCCTTATTTCCAAAGCTTTCCTCTGTTAATTCATCCACCGTCACGCCAAGGTGGTCGGCAAGGCAGTAGATATTTTGGTATGATGGGAAACCTTCACCTTTGCACCAGTTCGAAACAGATTGTTTCGAAACGCCAACTGCCGCAGCAATCGATTTTTGTGTGTGCTGTGGCTTGCGAAGAAATCTGTTGAGATTCTCCGCAAAGATTTTCAGAATTTCTGGGTCTTTTTTGGGTCTACCCCTCATTTTTCCTCCTTTGTGCAGTTTTTAAAGGGATACTGCACAAACTCCAATTTGATATTCTATGCTTACGAAAGAACTACGAAATTACCAGAGCTAACAACCTCTTTATCGTCTACTTTTTTCCAAAAGTTAGGTATCTTGCTGACGCGATTCTGATTGTTTTTTATGTGATCTGCTGCGTAGTATTAGTCTTTTCAAAAGACTCACAATTAAAAAGAAGCCGGTTATGACAATAGCCCCCAGTGTTCCAAAGTACTGTGCATCTTCCTCGAACATTTCAGGGTTCATCTTAAGAAGAACGATAGGCAGTAACCAATTCAAGATCATACCGAGAACAGAATACATGATGACTATTTTTAACGTGGACATACCTTGCGATGTGCTAAGCGAAGTCCTCATTACTTGCCCTACTCCCATCCGATTTCTTGCCCGTAGTAAATCACGGCGATTTTGCAGAGTTTTTCTCGTAGAATTCTTTTTCATATTTTGGTTTGGTGGTACGTATGGTGGGAAATAGATACCATAGCATTTTTCTTATTCACAGTGGAATCGGTTCTGTTTCCTATGTAATTGTGACAAGTCCGTAAGCCTTAAAGTTAATCAATAATTAATGGTAATTGGCGAGGTATATTTCCATTCAAAACAATAGGATAACCCCCATCAAAACATGCGGTGCAAAAATTGTCCGGTGACTTCACTGCCTTCAGCATCCCCTCAATACTGACATATCCTAAACTATCGGCGCGGATATATTTGCGGATTTCCTCAATAGAATGTTTACTCGCTATCAGTTCTGCTTGAGTAGGCGTATCAACACCATAAAAACATGGATATTTATTTGGTGGTGATGCAATACGTACATGAACCGCCGTTGCGCCGCCTTGCCGCACAATCTTGACAAGTTTTCGGCTATTCGTGCCACGCATGATTGAATCATCAACCATCACAACCCGTTTGCCTTTGAGTACTTCGCGAATCGGATTCTGCTTCACTTTTACCATGAGTTCACGGATATCTTGTGTAGGATTCATGAATGAACGGCCCACGAAGGCATTCCGTGATAATCCCAGATCAAAAGGAATGCCAGATTCCTGGGCATAACCAAGCGCTGCTATCGTGGCTGAATCGGGAACGGGGATGACGACATCAGCTTTGACAGGGTGTTCACGGGCAAGCTGCTTACCGAACTCACGCCGTGTACTGTTCACACCCTGTCCAAACATCATGCCGTCTGGACGAGCAAGATAGATATATTCAAAAATACATTGGGATAATTTAGATTGCTGTGGGGAGAAACGGAAAGATTCTATACCGAGATGTTTTGAGCGCAAAGTGACCAATTCGCCTGGTTCAACTTCACGTATCGATTCTGCCTCTATAACATCAAGGGCACAAGTTTCAGAAGCCAACACATAAGCTTCACCTAATTTACCGATCCATAGAGGACGGAAGCCATACGGATCGCGAGCGCCCATCAGTGTTGTCTTGTCCATGACAACGAACGAATAGGCGCCCTCAACTGCCCGAAACGCATCAAAAATTCTATCTTCTAAACTGTTTTGGCGGGAATGTGCTACAAGATGGAAGACAACTTCCGTATCCAAACTTGTACTGAAAATTGACCCGATATTTTCAAGATGATTCCGGATGTGAGGTGCATTGACTAAGTTACCGTTGTGCCCAAGCGCAAGCTGTCCCTGCTTATAATTCCGTACTAAAGGTTGAGCATTTTCAAGCGTGCTTTCACCCGCTGTTGAATATCGGTTGTGTCCAATAGCAATATGCCCTGTAAGTTTCGATAAAATATCGGTATTAAAAACAGAATCTACAAGCCCCATCCCATGATGACTTGATAATCTCTCACCATCAGACGCGACAATCCCGCTGCTCTCCTGGCCTCGGTGCTGAAGCGCACGTAATCCTAAATAGGTTAATTCTACCGCTCTTGGGTGTCCAAAAACACCGAATACTCCGCATTCGTCCTTGGGTTTATCATACAGCATTCGTCAGTGATACCTCCGACACGCGAATGGATACGCGCAATTCATAATGCTATCCTTCACTTAAAGACAAAACCTTCGTGACACTAAAATGAACTAATCGGATACGTATAATCTTTTACGTTTCTTGGACGTTGACTTCTGCCTCTTCTATGTTCGCTAACCGGTACCCCAAAATCGCACCAATAGGTATCGCTATAACATATAAAATTTCAATTGGTAACTGAAGCATCAACCAAGCTTGAACAGGTAAAGACAAAAGGAAGACAATGGTTTTAAATACCAGAAGAATTAAGGCAAAAATAATATTTTGTGTTCCAGAAATATCCAATGGTAAATTCAGTAGCTCAAGTGGCCCAACGATTGCGGGGGCACCCAAAAATGCGCCTGAGCACACTGGTTTGAAAGGAACATCAATTCCGAATTTCCGTCCGACAAATCTAACCCCTTCACTTACTCCTACTATGATCACACCATAAGTACATCCTATTGATATTAACAGAAACAGTCCGACCCAAAATCCGTGCGTTATTTGCTCATCAATGAACATCTGCCAAAGATTCTTAAAGATTAGTAGATATATTAAACTACCAGCAACCGTTATCACACCTCCAATAGCGATTTGGCTCAGCGTTAACAAGATACTATTTTTTCGGGACATCACATCTCCTTACCCATAAAATTCATCTGTTTTAAGTATATCATGGTGTCATAACTTTGTCAAGATATTTGCAAAAATTGCCGCCATTCAATTGTCTGAATTTGAGTGTTTGCTCTGGATGCGCAACAAAACAACGGAGTGTGTCCGCTATTTCTGTGTTTCTGGTAGTACGCAATAGACTCATAGTCGCATTGTGTACTGCACACATCCCAACCAATATCTCTGGACAACACACCCGAATTGAATAAATGCCTTGACAAATTGTGTCGTCTTGCGTAAAATTTAATATCACCATTAAGTCCAATCACATTCAGATTAAGGAGTTTAACATGCTTACGCAAGATCAGGTAGATTTTTACAATGAGAACGGCTATCTAAAAGTAGAGCAGCTTTTCACACCAGAGGAGAGCAAAGAACTTGCATCAGAAATGGTGCGAATCATAAACAATTGGGGACAGGAAACAATTGGCTGGCCCGGACCGTGGCGGACTAAATATCTCAAAGAGGAAGACCAGCAAACCACGAAGGCAGTTTTCATGCATAATCCCCACTTCTATTCTGCTGCGTGGGGGAGAGTAATTTTCCATGAGCGTTTGACTGGTGCTGTGCAATCACTCATCGGAGATACTGTTCAGTGGCATCATACTGTGTTACATGCGAAGCCGCCCGAAAAAGGCACTCCTTTTCCAATGCATCAGGATTATCCGTTTTACCCGCACGACGGACTTGATTTCGTTGACTGTCTTGTGCATCTTGATGATGCCCCATTTGAAAGCGGCGCGCTAAGGGTTGTCCCCGGAAGCCATAAAGAAGGGCCGCGAGAACATATTACCGGAGAAGGCACTGCACCACACCTGCCGACCGATAAATTCCACCCCGATTTTATTGATTCTATCCCGATTCCAGCAAAGGCCGGAGACGTTATCTTCTTTAGTTATTGTCTTATTCATTGGTCTGAGGTTAATCGGACTGATCAGTGGCGGAAAGCAGTCCGATTCGGATACCACACACCTGAGATGCGTCCAGTTGGTCGAGATCCGAAAGAACCATACAATAACATCATGGCAGGTGGTTTTAAAGATAATCCTTCTGCAGACGACATACTTGCATAATTGAACGATCTTATACAAATATCCGTTTTATTTCAGACATTTCATCGTGCAATCATGTTAATGCATGAGGGGTGAGTTTGCTTGCAATTGTTCCAAATATACTTGTAATTAATGAAATTAAAATTCTTGAAAACTTAAATCCCTATCTCATAGTTAACTATAGTTTGGACAGTTTCTATCTGTTTCACGTTAAGTTTTCAACGGAAAGCCTATTTTTGGACGAGTTTCGAATATTAGTGGAAACCTAAGAAAATGCGGCCCTCCAGCGGAGTGCTATGTTCATAGAAAACTTATATCAACTCACGTCTGAAAAAATTGTCCAAACGATAGCATAGTTAACGTGAGTTTGATAAATTCTGTCCGTTTTCTAAGCCCGATTTAGTCTCCCCTGGTAGGCGCGTTTACAAAACGCGCCTACCAGGGATGTGGACAGCTAAATTGATGACTATGGGTAGGACGTAAGCCAAACTTATAGGTCTTCGTTCCGCTCTACCTAACCTACAATTATATTTGGAACTCACGTTAAATTTGTAGTCCTAAAATTCTTGAAATCAGTTAATATATAAGGTATACTTATATTTGAATAACAAAGCGAAGGGATCTTAGATTGACTAAGAGTTAAAATGAATTTTGAAACAACTTTTTGTATAATTAACAACTTCTTGCTTCCTAATTTCTTATAGAAGCGAGTACCAAATGATGCTTTATTAATTTGTTCAACCTAAGGAGACTTTTATGAAGATCAAAGCATTTCAGTTAACCTTTATCATATCAGCTATATATATAATTTCCGTAGCCTTTCCTTCCGTTGTCTTGGCAGATGCCCATGAGTCTGAGGGGGAAATGGCACCTGAAGATAAAGTTGAAATGGCAGAAGAAAAACCGGGTGTTTCAGGATGGTTCCAAATTGATGTTGATAGTTTAGGGACGTATTTCTTGATTGGTGCAAGCCATCCAATCGGTGGGGTCTCAATTGCTTCTAACATCTATGTAAATGATGTTAACAAGGGAAAGTATACAGGCGAATTTGATTTGGGAGTAACATTGCCTGTGGTAAAGTCGGATAGTGTATCACTTGCGTTGCAACCAATGCTCGGTGTTGGGTTTGATTATAAAGGAGCAGATGGTCCCGATGCTCTTTATCCGCAATTTTTTGCTTTTCTGAACGCACCCAATATTTTCTTTTTCCACTGGACAATCGGGACACTTTCCACTGTATTTGATGACGAGAGTGCCAATGAACTTTACACCCGAAATTACCTTATATACTCCATAAACGATACCATCGCTATTGGTCCGCAGGCTGAAGCAGTTTTCGTTTTTGCCGATGATCTGGATAAGCCTCTGAAATTAAATTTTGGAGGACGTATTAACATCGGCTATGGTAAAGCGAATACACTTGGCATATACGTCGGGTATGAAACAAAAAAAGCTGAAGGGGAAACTGGACTTACCGGTAGAATGAATTTTACTCGTTTCTGGTAGGACATTTTTCATATCCGAAAATTAGCAATAAAGTACGTTCTTGCCTGATAATCATTAGGCACGCTTCGTTCATTTGCGGAGTGCGTCAATCTTGTTAGCGAGTCAGAATCCTATTTTGACTCGCTAATATTACAATGATGCTTTGTGCAAAGGAATACCCTTCCAAACACATCTCTTGTGCCTTTATGGAGTCCTGATTCAGACAATGAGCAATCCTTATCATCATTACGTTATTAAGCAGGTGGTGGCATCAAGCAGGACGCATTTTGATGTCTTAGCGAAAAAAATCAAATTAACACGGTTGTTACATACAATTATATCATCCATAGTTTCAATTTTTTTCTTCTCTGTCAATACCATTAACGCCCAAACCCCTATACCGCTAACCCGTATAACAGAAACAATTAAAATTGATGGCTTGAGCAACGAACCGGAATGGCAGAATATCCCACCGCTGCACCTCACCATGTATAAACCCACATACCAGGGAGAACCTACCGAAAAAACTGAAATCAGAATTGCTTATGACAGTGATTATTTCTACTGTGCTGCGCGATGTTATGATACGACTCCCTCCGATATTCGCGTCAATTCGCTTTACCGTGATCGAGCAAGCGAAGATGATAAGTTTGGGATCATTCTTGATACTTTCAACGACAAGAAATCTGCCCTGCAGTTTTGGACCACCCCCGCCGGCATTCGAGGTGATAAAGCTATCTATAAAGATGGTAAATCGGATAATAAACATTGGAACACTTACTGGGATGTTGCTGCTATTCAGAATGAAGAGGGTTGGTTTGTTGAGATGCGGATTCCTTTCTCCAGTTTAAGTTTTCAGGATAAAAACGGTAGGGTCGTTATGGGGCTAATCGCTTATAGAGATATTGCTCGAAAAAATGAACGGCTTGTCTTTCCTGCACTATCTCCAGAACGCGGCATTGATACACCATCTCGAGCACATCCAGTGATTTTTGAACAAGTTCACAGTCAAAAACCGATCTACTTTACGCCTTACATAGTTGGCGGACTTGAACAAAAACCGACGTTGAATGATGCCGAAACAACATATCATCTTAAAGATAATTTCGAGAGAGGTGTAGGACTTGATATTAAATATAACTTTACAAGTAACTTAACCTTGGACACAACCCTAAACCCTGATTTCGCGCAAGTGGAGGCAGATGACCAGCAGGTAAATTTAAGCCGATTTTCGTTGTTCTTTCCGGAGAAGCGGCAGTTTTTCCAAGAACGTTCTGGTATTTTCTCTTTTAATTTTGTTGGGCGTTCTCGACTTTTTCATAGCCGTCGAATCGGTATCCAAAACGATGAACAAATTCCCATTCTTGGCGGAGCAAGGTTAGTCGGACGTATCGGAACCTGGGATCTCGGTTTTCTTGACATGCAAACGGCCCGTAAAAATAAAATGCCTACTGAAAACTTTGGAGTCATGAGGCTACGTCGACAAGTTCTCAATTCACACTCCTACGCGGGCTTTATGTTAACAAACCGTGTCGATGAAAATGGCAATTACAACTTTGCTTATGGAATCGACGGTATCTTTCGGCTTCTTGGAAAAGAATTTTTAACTCTCAAGTGGGGGCAAACTTTTGAAGATGAGATTATTCAAAAACAAACATTCAATTTTTTGGACACATCAATGTTTCTAATAGACTTAACCCGCCGCACCGATGTTGGCTTCGATTATCGACTTACTGCAGTTAGACGCGGAGATGATTTTTTGCCCGGAATAGGGTTTACATCTCGGAAAGATTTCACGCAACTGGAAGGCAGCCTTCGTTACGACTGGTTAATGGATAAGCGAACTTCATTTCGACAAGTAAGCCCATTACAATTTTCTGGAGATGTCGCGTTACGAAATGAAGATAGGTCTGTTGAGTCTGCTAACGCTGAATATGCTATCGATCTGCAGTGGAAATCTGGCGCAAATGCATCTATGGATTTGGAAATGGATTATGAAGATCTAAAAAAAGATGAAGACTTTCCTGAAGGAACGATAGTCCCCGCAGGAAGTTATACCACCTTTGAGGTTAAGGGGGGATACGATATGCCAGGCGGAAGTTTATTCCGAACCGATTTTGGCTGTTCTTTTGGAGGATTTTTCGATGGTTGGCGACTGGATTTAGGTGTTAAACCAAAATGGAATGTTTCCCGACATTTGGAAATGGGTAGTGAATACGAAATTAATGTCGTCCGTTTTCCCAATCGCAATCAAGGATTTAATGCACATGTAATTCGGTTTCGGACACGTGCAGCTTTCAACACGAAAGCCTCTCTTAATGCATTTGTGCAATACAGCAACGTCAGTGATCAATTTTCAACAAATATCCGATTTCGATACAATTTCGGAGAAGGAAAGGACCTATGGTTGGTTTATAATGAAAATCTCAATACGGACCGAGATGATGACATACCGAGGAAATTATTAACGAAAAGCCGCACACTGCTAATAAAGTGGACCCATACCCTTAGTATATAATGACAAATATCTTCATTATAAGGTGTTGAAAGAAAATTGTGCAGAGGTTCGCGTGAAAGGGAGTTTGGTGATGGAGGTTTGATTTACCAGCCCCAAACTATTTTGAATAACATCTTAAATAATAATCGCCTTTTACGCCAGGTTCTCTGGGGCGTTCCATGAAATAGACACGATTATTGGCATACTGAGGCGAGCGAAACCATCTTTCACTCACAAATTCTATATCTGCATATTCACCATTTAGATGGAATGCCCCCCACGTGTTATTCACATGGCTTTTATATATGAGTTGATGGTCATGGTCATAAAATATGCCAGCGCCGGCAAGTGCCATTCCATATATCGCTGCCTTGGAAAGATTACCACTCAATTGCAACTCAAGAGGTATCGGATAGTTACCTTCATACTCATGCTGCAATTGGATGTCAAACTCTGGCAAAGGTCTTATGAGATACTTATCATGCGCTCTGAAAAGGTCTACCATAGACTTTTCTGTAAAATATAGATAATCTGCTGTTGCAAATTCTAAATTTTTGTGTCCATCTATAACATTACCAGTTTTTTCAACTTTGACAACAGATTTAGACGCAATATCGAAAGAGACTATTGCTTCAACATTGATTAAACCGCGAAAAGGTGTGTAGCGCACTTCCATATAGATATGTGTGCCGTTCGTTACGATTTTTAGGCAGCGATCGGGCGAAGTGCCTTCACCAGATATATTGTGTCCGGTTTGTCCTAATGTCTTTCGCGACAGTGTCTCATCTTCCATAAACTCACCTTTAAAGTTAAAGGCATAAATGTTTGTGCCTGATCCATCCGCTACGTAAATACGATCTTCTGTTATTGCCATGCAACTGGACAACGTGATGGATTCATCTGTGAAATAGTCCACGTTAGGGTGGCAGATGTTCACTCCTTCAGGGCAAGGATGCCAGACAGATGGGATATGGATTAAATGTTCCGGCACTTGCAGTTTTATGTCTTGTGAGGCATCCCACATGTAAGGTGTTGATAACGTTACTTCTTGATCTGAATTATTTAGTACATTACTAACAACAGTGTCCTTTAGGGGATCATCACATCCGAAAAAACACAGGACGATGAAAATAAAACAGCAATAAAAGTGTTTGTAGTCGTTTTTCAATAAATTATACATTTTTATATCTCCGAACTGATGCGATTAAAAATTCATAATACGCGGGTTTTATCTATGAGTTCCGATTGTACGGGATCCGTTTTTATCCATTAGCGAAATTGCAGTATTACCATTTTGATTACGAATTAAGATACTCTCTCGAGGTTCTTGCTTTTTAGGGTCTATGTTATCTTGGATAGAAACGATTTGCATTTCGTCTTTAACAGCTATACTAATCATGCCTTTTTCAGTATCTCCAACAGTAACATCATTGCCTACTATAATTTTGTCACGAACCAAAAGCGTGTCGCACCTAAGTTCATTCTGTCGTTGTGCCTCAACATCACGATCAATATTGCCAGTTATATAAGCACAGAAAGCAATAAGTGCTCCGATAAACATAAATACAATTCGTTCAAAAGTGCGTTTCATATTTTCTCCTATAAAAAAAGTGGTTTTTTTGTGAAAAAAGTGAAAAAAATCGCAAATTTATGTAAAAAACACTTGACAAACTGGTAAGTATGTGTTTCGGTAATTTCATAATTATATCCAGTGCGGTTAGGAAACCGCACCTACCAGGATTGGGGGAAATAAATATTACCGAATTAATAACTTAATCTTCATAAAGTTTGCGCTACAAACCGAACTCACGTTATAATACTTTATAGTATATACCAAATTTCAAAACTTTCCACCACAAAAATATGATACTTTCGTTAAAAATTAGGAGGCTTATATGGTTGAACATATTGTTCTACTCAAATTGAAATCGGATATCACATCAGAACAATTGGATGCATTGCCTGATGCCTTAATGGAAATGGCTGACGAAATTCCTGGCATTGAATCTATTACTGCTGGCACTAATAACAGCCCCGAAGGGAAGAGTCAGGGATATACCTACGGTTTTATAGTGCGATTTACAGATGAAGCCGCGCGAGACGCATATCTACCGCATCCGTTTCACCGTAAAGTGGCAGGTGAGCACATTCGGCCGCTTGTTGAGGATGTTCTTGTTTTTGATTATTCGGTTTAATTTTATCGAAAATCTTGTAGCAACACCCAAAATGTCTACTCATGACCGCCAACTTCTCCGACTTCAATTTCAATCTCATCGCGATTCCGAATCCGTTCAACAAGCCCATCGCGTATATCCACAATGCGGTCAGAGACATCAAGCATTTTCAGGTCGTGTGTTGCTGAAATCACTGTAACCCCTTGCTCCGTATTCAGTTGTTTGATAAGGTCAATAATCTCGCGTCCCGTAATCGTATCAAGGTTTGCCGTGGGTTCATCAGCAAGGATAATGCTGGGGTCATTGGCAAGTGCTCTGGCGATGGCAACCCGTTGTCGTTGTCCACCAGAAAGTTCATCGGGAAGGTGATACATCCTATCTCCTAAACCGACCTTATCCAACAATCTCTCTGCTTTTTCATTTCGTTGCTTTTCGGGGATGCCAGCAAAAATCATCGGTAAAGTAACATTACCGTGTGCGGTACGCACGTTCAATAAGTTGTAGCTCTGAAAGATATAACCAACGCGATGACACCGAAACGCTGCGATCTGCCGTTGTGAGAGGTGGGACATATTTTGCCCATCAATGTAAACCTCGCCCTCGGTTGGCCGGTCAAGCGCACCGATCATGTTAAACAGAGTCGATTTTCCAGACCCGGAGGGTCCCATCAACGAGATATATTCTCCGCGTTGAATTTCAATATTAATACCGTCCAAAGCGCGAAGGACGTTTGATCCCATTCGATATTCTTTGACGACATCTTCAGTTTTTACAACAATATCTGGCATAATAGTCCTTTAGCCTTTTTTCCAACAGTGAGGACGATCAGATTGTGAAATCCAATTTTCTCTATTTTTTTGGATTGACAGTGTTTGTAATCGCGCAATTCATTGCGCCTCTGCCATTCAGTGACCTCTTCTTGTCCGAGCGCCCTCCTGGTCGCGACTTTAAATTATACTTCAGTCCGCATAGCCTCAGCTGGCGGAAGTTTCGCTGCACGCCATGCGGGAAATGATGACCCGATAACAGCCAAAATCATTCCGAGCAAGCACCCAAATAAGATGAGTAACAGTACACCCAGTTGAAATGGTCCGTTTTCTGGACGCGCAGGCAACAGCGGAAAGTAAAAGAACAAGTCAAGCCCATAGTTTTTCAGTCCTAAAATAACAGCACCCAACAAACCGATGAGCGCACCGATAAGCGCACCGGCGAATCCTTGGAAACCCGACTCCAATAGAAACAGCCGCACGACAAACCCGTCCAATGCACCAAGGCATTTCATCGTTCCGATTTCACGGAACCGCTCAGTCACAGCCATCAGCATAGAGTTCGCAATCCCAACAACACAGACGATTAGGGACATAATGATAAGCCAAATGTCCTTGGTTGAAATGCCTTGCTCAGATGCTTCATCAAGATTTGCAATTTCGGAACTACGTCCGCTTTCCTGAAGTGCAAATTCTATTTCGTTATTTGTCCAAACGGAAACGAGGAAAGCGATGCCGAGCGTAATTCCTGCTGTTGTGATAATAGAACGACCAAAACGGATTTTTAGGCTTTGGAAACTTATCCGTAACGATTCTAAAAATGGAAGATCAATCTGTTCCTCAATAGGTCTTTGCTGCTCCAAATTTGTCTCCTGCGTATTTTGTTTATAGGAGTATTATATCAAATATTCAGTTTTTGGTCAAGTTTTGTTGAATTCGGCGAGGCGTTCAACTGTCTGAATCGCGGATTTTGGGCGTCCACTGTTAAATCTAAAGATACGTAAGGTTTTCGCTATCATAACGTACAAAGGTCTTACGAAGTCATTTTCCAGCACGTGTTTATAGAATAGCGATATATCACCCACTGTAGCCCCAGCGGGGCGACAGGTGTTTATGCCTTTTCTAATTTACGCCAAGAAACGTGCTTAGGTATCAGACAACCGATTAATAAGCGAGGCGCTGTATCCAGCACCAAACCCATTATCAATATTGACAACTGTAACACCAGACGCACAACTGTTCAGCATACCAAGCAACGCAGCGAGCCCGCCGAAACTTGCACCGTAACCAACACTTGTTGGCACGGCGATGACAGGACAATCAACCAAACCGCCAACAACGCTCGGTAGTGCGCCCTCCATGCCCGCAATAACAACAATGACACGCGCATTTAAAAGTTTCTCGTGATTACCTATAAGCCTGTGTAATCCTGCAACGCCCACGTCGTAAAGCCGTTCAGGCGGGCTGCCCATCATATATGCCGTTTCAGCAGCTTCCTCAGCTACAGGTAAGTCAGAGGTGCCTGCAGAAATCACCAAGACTCCTGTCTTACCTTCTACCTCAGATTGCATAGCAGAGATTGTGCGTCCGAGATCGTTATAACGTGCTTCGGGATGGATCGCTTGGACAGCTTCGTACATTGAGGGGGTAGCACGCGTTGCCAGGAGAGGGTGTCCGGCATCAAGGATACGCTCGCTAATTTTGGCAACTTGGGCATCAGTTTTTCCTTCGCAGAAGATGACTTCAGGAAAACCGGTACGAAGTTGTCTATGGTGGTCAATTTTGGAAAAGCCGAGGTCTTCAAAAGGGAGAGTGCGGAGAGATTGAAGTGCATCACTGACTTCAATCTCCCCACTTTTGACCTTCTCAAGGAGAGTTCTTAATTTTGCAACTTCCATACGGTTGAAATAAATAAAATAGTTTGTTAGACTTGTCTGCTACAGACAAGTAAGAGTGGTAGTGACAACCGCAGAAATTTAGATATTACGCCTCTTCGGTTGATTTTTTATCATTGTTAAGTCCAGGAATCGTCTCAGTGATTTTATTTCGAACTTCGGAAGAGACTTTTTTCCCAGTTTCAACAGCAGATTTCACTTGATCCGTTGCATCTTTGACACGTTCTTTGCCGACTTCAACGAGTCCTTGGACACTTTCTTTCCCCTGATCCACTATGTGCTGCACATTTTCTCTTGCTGCTTCACCAGCATGTTGAGCGAATTCCAGTGTCTTATCTTTTGCCTGAACAGAGGTATCTCGAATTTTCTGTCGAGTCTCTTTACCAGGTGCTGGTGCATAGAGTAGGCTAATTACCGCACCTGTCAAAAAGCCGGTGCAAAAAGCAAAAATCATCGTTAATCCATTATTGCGTCCATCGTTACTCATGAGTTTGTCCTTTCTTTATATAGGTGTAAGCGTTAACACAATGTTGACTTATCACAGTTAAAATAAAATTGTTCACTTCTTTAGTATATACGTTTATTTTTGATATTTCTTTTCAATTAAGTGGACATTCGTCAATCTTTTTTCGATTTTATTTACACGCGAGTCGAACAATAACATTCTGGTGAAGCGGTTAATTTTCGAAGAGTCCGCTAATATGTCACTCGGCAACAGCTTCAGATTGCTCTGTTCCAGCCTCTATTTCGGATTCGTCATTTTGGACAGACGGTTGAGACTCACTGTTTTCGGTATTAGGTTGCGTTGCATCATTTGAATCTGCTGATTTATTATAAAGTCTGTCCCATCCCGCTTTTAAACCATGCCACATACTTACAATATCCGCAAGAGATACTGCAACTTGATTACGAAAATACGCTGCTTGCTCAATGGTTTGACCAGAAAAAGTGGAAACCTTTTGGACAAGCGACTCAAGTTCCTGCACACTTTGATTCAGTGTTTCTGTCAATTCTTGAACATTATGTAAAGTCGGTTGAACCTCATTTTCGCTGATCTGCTGTATTGATGCCGTAACACCATTAATATTTTGTAGCAGTTGCGGCAATTCTTTGTTGATCTCTTTCACAGTTTGACTAACATCATTTATAAGTATTCCAACTTCTTCGTTGACGAGATTTTCCGTAGAATTGAGCGTATTCTGAATGCTATTCAGCGAATTTCTAAAACTGCCGAGTGTTGCACAAAGATAAACAAATAAAACAGTTAAAGCAATTAGTGCTACACCAAGACTGCCTTTCCAAAAAAATGAAAGAATTACATCCCACTCTGCCATATATGTATTCCTTATTTTGTGCGTTTGAACACAGAGCAACAAGAAATGCTACTATTTTCAAACGCTATTTTCTTCTATGCTTGTAGCTGGTTTTCAATAATTTGCGCGGTTGCAGCTATGGCTGCGTCTACTTTACCAAGGTCTTTACCGCCACCTTGTGCCAATTCCGGTCGACCACCGCCGCGCCCATCAGCAATTTCGGTTATCGCTTGTATCAGCTTGCCAGCATGCAAACCTTGCTTCTTTACAAGGTCAGATGTTACACCAACAATAAAAGCTGCGTCATCTCCTGTAACTGATGCAAGCGTAACAACACCGGACTCAATCTTAATTTTAAGCGCGTCTACCATCTGTCGCAAACTATCTCTATCAGTTTTGTCTATCCGTGAAGCAACAACCTTTACTCCCTCAACAAGTGTTGCCCCATCAACTAAAGCATCAATGTTCGAGAGTGCGTTCTGACTTTTCAATTGTTGAATTTGCTGTTCTAATTCACGTTGTTCCAGTAGTAGTTGCTCAATTCTTTCGGACAGACCAGTTTTTGGCGTTTTCAGCAAATTTGCGACATCGGTAAGTAGTGCCTCATCATCTTGAATTGTTGTAACAGCAGCGCTGCCAGTGAGTGCTTCAACGCGACGTACACCCGCGGCGATACTGCTTTCACTTATCAGTTTGACATAACCTAATTCGCCGGTTGCTTCAACGTGCGTGCCACCACATAGCTCTACGCTATATTCACCTGCTTGCACCACACGAACAACATCACCATATTTATCTCCGAAGAAGGCCAATGCCCCTTTTTCTTTTGCTTGATCCAACGACATTTCACTAATCTCAAGCGTGTCATTTTCACGAATCTTTCCGTTGACAAAGGCCTCAATCTCACGGAGTTGTTCCGATGAAACAGCCTCATAATGGTTAAAATCAAACCGTAATCTTCCTGCCTGAACAAGCGATCCTGCTTGTGCGACGTGTGTTCCAAGAATGTTTCGCAATCCGCTATGTAGCAGATGGGTTGCGGTGTGGCTCAACGCAATAGCGTTGCGTCGAGCAGTGTCAATCTGTGCTTTCACTTTAGTAAACGGGGTAATTTCACCTTCAACAACCTTACACTTATGCACAAACAGATCAGGAGAAGGTTTTATCGTGTCAATCACAGCAAGTTTCGCGTCAGAACTTTCAAGCATGCCTACATCGCCAACCTGTCCGCCCGATTCCCCGTAAAACGGTGTGCGATTGAGAAGCACAGAGACCTCTTCATCTTGTGTTGCTCTTGCAACAGATTCTGTTCCAGCAATCAACGCCACAATTTCTGCATCAACAGTATGTTCAGTATATCCAACAAATTCTGTGCTGCCGGTCTCTTTGAGCACTTCTGCATAAACAGCGATTTCATCGTCTTTTGCACCACTACCTGTTGCCTGCCATGCAGCGCGTCCCCGTGCGCGTTGTTCCGCCATGCTGTCTTCAAAACCAGCTGCGTCTACTGTAAAACCTTCTTCGCGCGTCAGGAGCTGCGTCAGGTCAAGTGGAAATCCGAATGTATCATATAACTCAAATGCACGTTTACCGTCAAGTTCTGTTTCACTTTCCGCTTTGAGCGTGTCAATTGACTGTTCAAGCATATCTAACCCACGCGCCAGCGTTTGATGAAAACGATTCTCCTCTGCTTGAATAGTGCGTTTGATAAACTCCTGTCGTGGTCCAACATCAGGAAAAACATCACCGAGCAGCGCAACGACTTTATCAACAAGGTGAAAAATGAACGGTTCGTCCATCTCCAATTTTTTGCCGTATAAAACAGCGCGCCGCAAAATTCTGCGAATTACATATCCACGACCATCGTTAGATGGCATTACACCATCTCCAATGGCAAACGTTAAACATCGGATATGGTCAGCGATTACCCTATGCGGTAGCCCATTGATGTCGTGAGAGTAGGCAGTCTCTGTCATATCCGAAATCGTTTCCAAAAGCGGTGTAAATAGGTCTGTCTTGTAGTTTGAATCAACTCCTTGCAGTATAGACGTAATTCTCTCAAAACCCATGCCCGTATCTACATGAGTAGCTGGGAGGGGTTCAAGTTCTCCATCCTGGTCCCGATTGTATTGTATAAACACAAGATTCCAAAATTCAAGGAATCTATCACTTGTGTTGGGACCGGCGTCAGGATCGTTCGCCGTTTCAGGATACGCTTCCACACCTAAATCAATAAAGAGTTCACTACACGGACCGCAGGGACCGGTCTCACCCATTTCCCAAAAGTTGTCCTTATCACAGCGGCGAATGCGAGTAAGCGGTAGGTCAGTCTCTTGCAGCCACAGTTTTTCTGCCTCATCGTCTTCAATGTATACCGTTGCCCAGAGCAGTTCTGAAGGAATTTTCCACAACTCTGTCACTAATTCCCATGCAAAAGCGATTGCCTCCTGCTTATAGTAATCTCCGAATGACCAATTTCCAAGCATTTCAAAGAACGTGTGATGGCTTGGCGAGTGTCCCACCTCTTCAAGGTCGTTGTGTTTTCCACTCACGCGCAGGCATTTCTGGGTGTCCACTGCCCGCGTGTATTCCCGTTGTCCAATGCCTAAGAAGACATCCTTGAATTGATTCATACCCGCATTGGTAAACAACAACGTTGGGTCATCAGCAGGAATTAACGAGGCACTTGGAACAACTGTGTGTCCCTTTTTTTGGAAATATTCTAAATAACTTGCTCTGATTTCATCTGATGTCATATTTTGACTTGCTCCCGTAAATCCAATTATAGTTTATTTTCACGCAAAAAGTCAAGGGAAAATAGGGTTATTTATAGTGAAACTTTGAAATTATTGGGACACTTTGATAAACGATGAACCCGTGAAACATAACGGACAACAGAAGTCATCCCAATAATTGTAAGTTTTACTATATGTGGCAACTTAGGTTAACATGAGTTCGGTATAAGGACATATAGTTTTTATTGCTTTGAATTACTCTAATAATAACGGTAGGTGCGGTTTCATGAAGATTAATTTATTAATTCGGTAATATTTATTTTTGCGTAAGTCCTGAATTACAATAGATTAGGGTTTACGCAATGGACATTGAAACTTATATTTCTTCATTTTTCACATTTTGCACCCCTTTCGACATAATCTTGTGTCTTAACATGATGAGAGATATCAATGCCACCGTTTTGCAAAAAATGCCTCAATTTCCGCTAATTTCACTTTTTTAAAATTTAATTTGACATTTTTTTTAGTTTTTTGTATAATGTTTAATATCAACCAATTCATCGTGTACCAAATTGGGTACCTCATATCTAATATTATACTTTAGGTAAACGATGGCTTGGTTGCTGGGGGTGCCCGTTGTTTTTTTCAGATGATAGGCAAACTCCACGACCAAGCAATGCACTAAGGAGGTGCTATAATGAAACAATTTATACCAAAAACAATTGCCACCTATTTGGCAATCGTTTTACTCGGTGGCGGTCTGTTCATCGGCGCGCGAAAGATCACGCGCGCCACACAAACAGGCCCGCCCCCATGCCAACAACAGCCCAAACCGGAATGTTTCCCACGTGGACAAAGACCGATTTGTCCAAATCCAAATCCCCCGCCCTGCACACTGGACGCAGTGGCACCAGGGACAGCTACTCCAAAAGGAGGTTTTGAATGAAAAAGCAAATCTATTGGGGGTTAGCAGCCCTCATTCTACTCATCATCGGCGGCGTGTTTCTGTTTGTCAAAAACCAAGCCGAAATACGGCAGCTTGAACGAGAAGTTGCTGAAGCAGATAAGCTACTTCAGCAACACAACGCGCAACAAATGCAAAAAGAAAAAGGACATTTTCATGATGATGGCACTTTTCACGAAGGTGCCCCGACCGATCCGATACAAACTGATACGCACTCGCGAGAATACCAACCCGCCCCTGTGCAAATACCAGAAGGTATCACAGACCCCGAAGTCTTAGCAGCGTGGGAACGGGTTGACTATATCGCAAACAATATATGGGAATTCGGAGGTGTGCCATCGCCACGTGCCGAAGAACTGATAGCGGAACTATATCCGCCCACGCTTAGTGATGATTCTCACGGTGAAGGTGAGATGGATATGCTGTCCGAACTTGCCCAATATGGAGACCCGCGTGCCGCCGTCGTCTTCGCAACTTATGCAGGGGAAGGGATCGTAACTGGAAAAGGCATGAACAGGGCATTGGTTGAAATAGGTGTTCCTGCAGTGCCTTACCTTATTCCCTATATCGAGCCACCTTACGACTTCTCTGTAAAGGAGCCAATGGCAGCAGCTTATGCGTTAGGTCATATCGGCGTGCAACATCGCGAGGAATTAGCAGGGGTGATAGAACACATCATCATCCCAAAATTAGAAGTATTTATCAATGCACCGGCGGAGGGACCAATGATGCTGGCTAAAATGTATGCGGCAAAGTCCGTTGAGATGCTGAAAAATAAGGAGAATTTAAAATGAAGATTAGAACTTTTTGCTTATACGTATGTCTATTTTTGTTTTGTGCGTTTTCTTTTGGTTCGGGTTCTGGTGGCATTGCCCCTACGTTGATTTTCACATCTTGGAAGGCGGGTCGCGGTTTGCAAGCGGGGCCGTCTAATGCGCCAAATATACCGAAGAAATGGTATAGTTTTGCGACCAACAATGAGACGCAGTGTAAACTTGATGTCTCGGTGGGTTATGCGATGAATCAACCGGCGAATGCGTATAAACTAACAAGTTATGAGTTTAAGGTAACCGCTTCTATTTCATTGCCGGGGTTGTCGGAGGAGGAACTGAAGAAGCATACGTTTACGTTTCCGGAGCAACCGAAGCAGCAAGTCGCTGCTGGTAGCACGAGTTTTAGTTACTCTGGCATCGGCGCGCTGACGGAGCATTGGCACCCGACTGGGGGTGAAACAGAACAGCGAAAATACTGTCCCAATTACACTGAGGCGAAATACAAGCCGAAGAAAACGCCGATCAATGGCAGAAGTCTAAGTATTAATATCAAGTTTATCGGCTACTACGGCACGGATCCGAACAATCAGCAGAAAGAAGAAATCCTACTGCAGCTGAGTCAAGAAACACCGGATCGGATACGGCAGGAACACATCGATCAGGGCATTTATGTGCCGAGTTATGACTCTTTTGTCGCGGGCGATGAATATAATCATGGACATTATGACATGATGTTAAATGGCGGGTTAGCAGGCTACCGTAGAGCGTGGTTGGACAAGGTGAATGAACTGCATCGGCAGTGTAATGAATCTCATAATTGTGAACATAATAAAGAGCATGGCAACGGACAAACCGTCTGTAAGCCACCGATTTGTCCTGTGGAGGGGTGTGAACATGCGGACATCACAGATTTCACACTTGACGATTTTAGTGTGACAAGTGCGTATCGGAGTGCACATCATAACCGATATCATGTGAAAAACAGTGGTAAACATCCGCATGGACTGCATCAGTATGGGTATGCCTTAGATATAATCACCCTCGATGTAGATGGTGATGGCGAGGGGCCCAACGGCATTGAGCAGGTCAAGGGTAATCAGGCAAAAAGTGCAGATGGTGACGCAATGAGGGTTGCCGCAGAGGCAGCAGGGGGCTATTTTGTGCGTTCTTGGGAGAGTTATTCCACTATAACACATGCGGATTGGCGTGATGATTATCACTCTCCGTGGCCTCCGAGGAACAATAGTTCACAGAAAGTATCCTCCTCGTCGTCATTGGAGACGTCGACACTAGCTACCAATGAACCGACCTCAACACCCTCAGAGACCACTCCTACAACAGCCCCACAGAACGCCATCACGGGTGCGTGCGGTGTACATACGATAGCGGCAAGCGATGCGAGTTCGCATGAAAGTGGCACGTATGCGTGTGGTGTGCATTCGGGATATTTATGCCAAGCCTCATCGGATCATGGCACAACGATTTCGGGGTGGGGTGGTTCTTTCTACGAATGTCAACCGCACCAGACGTTTGCATGTGGACATACGGATTTGACTGCCAACTCCTATACGCATCGGTCAGAGACGTGTCCTTTTGATAGCTATGCCCAGGCTTGTTCGTCCGGTTCTTACTACGCGTGTCAGTCGCATACGCACGATTACCCGAATCGGATAGACGGTGCTTGTGGACACACCTACACGGTGGGTCAGAGGAGTTCACACGAACTGCAAGCGAGTTGTTCAGAAACCAATGCGAACGGGGATAGTTGCACGGTGACAAGTTTCTATGCGTGTCAAACACATACGCATGTGTATCCTGTCCGTGCGACGTGTGCCAATGGTCACTCTTACGATCCTGACATTAGCACGGAAAACAACAGGCATCGGACACGCACGTGTCGGTGGTGTAGTCAAACGTGGCAAAAGTGCGTGAGCGGGGCGCCGCAGTGTTTAGTCAAGACAAAGCGAAACTGCTGGGCGATAGAGTAGCCACAGCGCAAACTTATCACACAGGCAGGTGCCCTTTATGGATGCCTGCCTTTTCTTTTGTCACCCCATCGCGTAAATGCAAGATTCAAATGTGTTAACATTCTTTGATGTATCTTCAATTGGACTTTGGCAAAACTTCACATTCTCAAGAGTAGCAAGGCAGGATTTCTATTGGCATAAAAATGAGAATCTGCTATGCTTAAAAATGTGGAATTAGCGATCAAAAAGGAGAATTGGAATGTCTAACACAACACCTTTACGAACTGTGATTATTGGATGTGGTATGATTGCAGCAGGAGGCTATCAGCCTCGGTGTCAAGCGTACCCAAATCAGATTGAATTGGTTGGCTATTATGATCAGGACGAAGCGCGCGCATCAGCACTTGCAGAAAGAGGCGGTGGAAAGGTCTATCCATCACTTGAAGCTGTCCTAAATGACCCTAATGTGGAGGCGATTGTAAATCTGACTATCCATATTTCACACTATCCTGTGTCATTAGCAGCACTAAAAGCCGGTAAGCATGTCTATTCTGAGAAGCCGATTTCTATTAAGACCGATGAAGCGAACGAACTTGTAGAAACAGCAGAGACTATGGGTTTAAAATTGGCATGTGCGCCATCGGCAATACTCGGTTATGTACAACAAAATGTGTGGAAACGTATTCGCGATGGAGAAATTGGTGATGTTCTTTCTGCGCTTGGTAACTTCGGTGGGCCTTTGGAACATTGGCATCCGAATGCAGATGCGTTTTTGATGCACGCAGGCCCCTTCCGAGATGTCGCTCCCTATCCTTTGACTGCAATGACAACAATGATTGGTCCTGTTAAAACAGTTCATGGATTTGCAAGGGTGGCTGTTCCTAAACGGGTGCTAACCCAAGGACCACGTCAAGGGACTGAGTTTGAGGTAACCGAGAAGGATCATGGGTTTGCTGTACTTGAGTTTGAGGTGCCACAAGCAGGCGGCTCACACGGTTTCATCTATCACAGTTTCACCGTAACCTCACAAATTCCACCTTATGAAATTCATGGTACAAATGGTGGCTTTTCAATTCAGGCTCATGATGATGGGCGGGGCATCAAAAAATTCACACCGCAATCTGGGTGGCAAGATGAACCGTCACCGCCGAAGGCTTTTACAGGGTTGGATTGGGGAAAAGGCGTAGCTGATTTTGCCGATGCGATCAGAAATGATCGGACTCCAAGATGTAACGGTGCGCAAGCGCGGCATGTGTTAGAAGTCTGTGAACGGGTGATTGAATCTTCAGATTTGGGAAAACCTGTTGATGTTTTAAGCCGCTTCCCGGCACCACCTGCTGTTGGCAAAGTAGCACCTTGGGAAATAGATTAGACAAATATAAAAAAGGCGGAGGCAACAATACCTTCGCCAAATTATGATGGATAGGATTTTGTACATTGCGAATTATTTTTTATACAGGCAAAGGCGGTGTCGGTAAAACGACTATCTCTGCTGCGACAGGCATGAAATTGGCATCACTTGGATATAAAACGATTGTCATCTCCCTTGACGTGGCACATTCGCTCCGCGACTCGTTTGATAGCCAAGAACATCTCATAGCGCAGCCTACCGAAAAACGGATACAAATTAATGATAACCTCTGGATACAAGAAATCAACGTTCAAGAAGCAATTGTTGAATATTGGGATGAGGTTTACAACTACATCCGTTCATTACTAAACCGTTCTGGGCTGGAAACCCTTGTTGCAGAGGAGATAGCGGTATTTCCAGGTATGGAGGAAATATGTGCCCTTCTCTATATTAACCAGTACGTCCGTGAAAAGGCGTATGACGTTATCATCCTTGACTGTGCGCCGACTGGCGAATCGTTGCGGTTCGTTAGTATCCCAACTACGCTTGAATGGTATATGAACCGCATCTTTAAATTAGAACGGAATCTTGCAAGAATCGCAGGGCCTGTGATTGAAAAGGTCAGTTCTGTTCCAATACCGAAGGATGCTTACTTTCAAAATATCCAAAACCTCTTTGACAAATTGGAAGGCATTGATACAGTGCTAACAGACCCGAAAATCACCACTGTGCGTTTAGTAACAAATCCAGAAAAAATCGTCATAAAAGAGACACAACGTGCATTTATGTACTTCTGTCTTTACGGTTTATGTGTTGACGCAGTCATCATCAACCGTATTTTTCCTGAAGGTATTGATGCAAAGTTTTTTGAAGTATGGAAACAGACACAACAGCAATACATAGAGGAAGCCGAGAACTATTTTTCAGATGTACCAATTTGGAAGGTTAATCTTTTTGACGATCAAATTGTTGGAAAAACGGGACTCCGTAAGTTAGGAGACGTCCTCTATCCTGACATTGACCCAGCAGAAAGGTTTTCCGAACAGAGTCCGTACCAATTTCGGAAAACTGATGAAGTTTATCAACTTGCGATGCAACTTCCGTTTTTAACCAAGCAGGAAGTCAACCTCACCAAGCATGGCGATGAGTTAATCGTTACAATTGGCGGTTTTAAGCGACATGTCGCCTTGCCACGCAGCCTTGCAAGCACTAAAGCGACAGGTGCAAAACTCACCGGACAGCAACTTGTTATCACCTTTGAATAAACTTTCAGTAAAGTTGCACGTCTCAAATTGCGCCTTTAAAGAAACAAAATGAGTATCAAAACAGACAGAGCCGTACTTACTGTTGCCTTTACCACATTTTTAACGTTCTTATTACTGTTTTTATTACCGATCAGGTCGTTAGGTATTGGTGCTATCTGGTGGCTTTACCCAAACCTATTGATTGCAATCGGATGGTTCGGTTATCTCATAAAATTAAATCGCAATATCATTGAAGATGAATCGTCTCAACTGCTGTTACATAGTGTTTTATTCGGATCTGCAGCTACAGCAACGTACCTACCGATGGACTGGTTGTTTTCAAGAAAATTGCAGTTCATCGTCTACACCAGTTACGATTTTCTGATAAATGTAACAACACCGATTGGGCTGATAATAACTTGGGTGCTTTTTGCTACGTTAGCCGTTTACTGCTACCATCGGCTTCATATACTTGGCTTACCCCATTTTGTTGCTTCAGGGATTACAGGAATTGTCGCTGCGATTGGAAGTATCGCTATTTACGGACTTGGAAAAGAGCTATGGGAATGGAATGTACTGCGTGTTGATAATATTCCACACATTGCAACCGTTCCAATTTTTATCCCAATTACATTTTTGCTAACCTTCACCTTATGTCCTTATTATTTTTACCGTAAGCAACATGCATTGATAGCTGGGATAAGGTGTGGACTTTTCATGGGAATAGTGATGTTTTTGAGTTTTCTGATCTTTTGGAGGCTATAAAGCAAAACAGGTATAGTTAACGTTTGACAAATTACATTAGGAAAAGATATGGACTTACTTGAAAAGAAAAGGATCCGTTCAACAACGATATTGGCGGTGCGCCGAAATGGACAAATCGCTATTGGTGGAGACGGTCAGGTTACGTTAGGTGATACTGCTATTAAACACGGTGCTCGTAAAATTCGAAAAATTTATCAGGACCGTGTTCTTATTGGGTTCGCGGGTTCTGGTTCAGATGCGCTCACCCTTTATGAAAATTTGGAGAAGAAATTGGAACAGTACCGAGGCAACCTGCAGAAAGCTTCGGTGGAGCTCGCAAGAGATTGGCGTAGTGATCGTATACTTAGACGTGCGGAGGCTTTGATGATAGCGATCAATGAAAACGATAGTTACCTAATTTCTGGCAATGGTGATCTCATTATCCCTGACGACGACGTTCTCGCTATCGGTTCGGGCGGTTCTATTGCGCTCTCTGCTTCCAGAGCACTACTCAAATATTCAAAACTGACCGCATCCGAGATTGTTGCTGAAGCATTAAAAATTACGAGTGAAATCTGCATCTACACAAACGCGCAGATTGAAATTGAATCAATTGAAACTGAAGAGTAGGATACGCAAAATTTCTGTTATTTTGGTTGCGGCACAGAGGCGTGTGCCACCATCTTTTTAGGAGGGGACATTGGAGAAATCAACTGTTGAAACGAAAAACTTAACAGACGCGCTAACGCCGCGGCAGATTGTTGAAGAGCTTGATAAGTACATCATTGGACAGTTTGAGGCAAAACGTAGTGTTGCTATCGCGCTGCGCAATCGCGCGCGCCGGCAGATGCTTGCGGACGATATGCAAGATGAAGTTGCACCGAAAAATATCATCATGATCGGCTCAACGGGTGTCGGTAAAACAGAAATAGCACGGCGCCTTGCGCGCCTCGTTGAAGCACCTTTCATCAAGGTTGAAGCTTCTAAATATACGGAAATCGGTTACGTTGGTCGTGACGTGGAATCAATGATACGCGATCTGACAGAACTTTCAGTCAGCAAAGTGAAAGCAGAACAGACCGCCTCTGTTGAAGAAACAGCATTAGGATTAGCCGAGGAACGCCTATTAGACTGTTTATTACCGATGCCGCGTGCATTAAAAAGCCAATCTCATAGCAGACAAACTGATGAATTTGATGCAGACGACGACATTGATATAGATGACATTGACGAAGATGAAATAGGATTGCCGTTTGAATTAGAAACAACTGACGAACAAAATGAGGCGTTAGAAAAACAACGAGAACGGCACCTCAAGACGCGTGAAAAGTTACGGCAGCAGCTGAAAGATGGTAAATTCGAAGACAAAGACGTTGAAATCAATATGAAAAGTCGAAGTATGCCGTTCGTTGAGATATTTTCGCCGGGTGGTATTGAGGAAATGGACATTAACTTTAAAGATATGTTCAGCAACATACTCCCGAATCAGACGAAAAAACGGAGAGTGCCCGTCTCTGAAGCGCGACAAATCCTGATGCAAGAGGAAGCAGAAAAACTAATTGACATGGATGCTGTCATCAGTGAAGCGATCGAACGAGTTGAAAACTCTGGAATCGTCTTTTTAGACGAAATTGATAAAATTGCGGGGCGCGAATCCCGACAGGGGCCGGACGTATCACGCGAAGGTGTGCAGCGCGATATTCTGCCCATCATTGAGGGAAGTACCGTCACAACAAAATATGGTGCGGTGCGTACACATCACATTTTGTTCATCGCTGCGGGGGCTTTTCATGTCTCTAATCCATCAGACCTCATTCCTGAACTTCAGGGGAGGTTCCCCATCCGTGTTGAACTCAAAAGCCTAAATAAAAGCGACTTTCAATCTATTTTGACGGAACCGAAAAACGCTTTAGTTAAGCAGTATACAGCACTCCTACAAACGGAAGGAATAGAAGCAGATATTACTGAAGATGCGATTGACGAAATCGCTGCGCTTGCGTTTCAGGTAAACGAGTCTGTGGAAGATATTGGTGCACGGCGCCTGCACACCATTATGGAAAAACTTTTTGAAAACCTGTTTTTTGATGCCCCCGATCTTGAGGAGAAGAGCATTACTGTTGACGCAGATTATGTCAGAGGTGAATTGGCAGAAATCGTTAAAGATCAGGATTTGAGTAGGTATATCCTTTAGGTTGCAAAGTTCAGTTCGTAGATAGTATAACTTATCTATCCTCTGAAGTCTGACGCATCCGTTTTGCAGTGAAGGCCTGTTTTTCAAATCGGGCTATACCTTCAGCCTTTTCAAGAAACGTGTCTAAATAGCGGTGCATCATGACGTGATCCCCTTTTTTCTGATATGTCAGCGCAAGACGATAATAAGCCTCTACTTCATCGGCATCCAAAGATACGCCCTTTTCATAGGCTCGGATAGCACTGAGAACTTCGTCGGTTTCTTCATAAGCGAGGCCGAGGTTAAAATAGACCGTAGCATCACCACTATCAAGTTCTATTCCTGCCTTATAATACTGAATAGCCTCCTGATAAGATTCCCGGTTGAGAAACGCATCCGCAAGGTTGTAATAGGTATCCACGAATGCTGGGTCGGCATCCAAGGCATTTTGATAAGCCTCCAATGCTTCAGCAAATCTGTCCGACAGATCGTAAGCATACCCGAGATTGTTATAAAAGGCGGGATTTTCTGGTTCTATTTCAAGCGCTGCTTGAAACATATTTATTGCTAAGACGAATAAACGGAGGTCGACGTAAACCAACCCCAAGTTGTTATATGCATGCTGATGCTTGTCGTCCAGCGAAAGTGCTGCTTGAAAGGATTCTATCGCCTTCTCATGTTCACCTAACTGATGATAGATTTTTCCTAACGCGATATGTCCTTCCGGATCAATTGGGTTGAGTTCTTGTCCCATTTCAAGTTTTAAAGCCTCGCGCTGGAGTTCTCTTTGCTGTTGTTGTGCTTCATCGGGAGTAGGACATCCGCATAGAAAGCAGGTTAGTAGTCCAACAAATAGCAGCGTGAAGGCACGTGGTCCCCTTATCAGGTGGGAAAAGAGACCTGGTTTCCCTACAACGTTTAGAAAGGAATACTGATGATTATTGACACACATACGCATTTTTATGACCCGACACGACCAGAAGGCGTGCCGTGGCCAAACCCTAATGATGATCTACTCTACCGCACCGTTATGCCCGATGACTATAAAAAACTTGCCGTGCCTGAAGGCGTAACAGGAACTGTAGTCGTTGAGGCAAGCAGATGGGTTGAAGATAACCAATGGATTCTTGACCTTGCTGCAAATGAACCGTTCATTGTCGGGTTCGTTGGCAATTTAAACCCAAACGATGCCGATTTTGAAGATAATTTGAATCGGTTTTCTGCCAACCCGCTTTTCCGGGGAATACGCCTCGGTGGTGGCCATCTGCAAGCACTCGGCGATACAGACTTCTTAAAAAACATTGAGAAGTTGGCAGAGAAGGAACTGGCCTTAGACCTGCTCATAAACCCTGATGCGCTCAGGAACGTGCCTGCTTTAGTTGAACATATACCGACAATGCGGGTTGTGATTAACCACATCGCTGGCGTTCGTGTTGACGGTAATCCGCCTGACGCTGCATGGGTTTCAGCAATCCAGGAAGTTGCACGCTATCCGAATGTCTACTGCAAGGTATCGGGTTTAGCGGAACACACAGGACAAACACCTGCTCCTGAAGACGTTGCCTACTACACCCCGACAATAGATGTGTTGTGGAAAGCATTCGGTGAAGACAGACTCATCTACGGAAGCAACTGGCCTGTATCCGAACGTTTTGCACAGTACAAAGTCGTGCAAAAGATTGTGAACAACTACTTCAGTCCGAAAGGCGAAGAAGTCACAGCGAAGTTCTTTTGGCAAAATGCAAAAGCAGCGTATCAGTTATCGGTTTAGGCGACCCATCGGATAAACTCAGCTGCGGGTTTACGTTTCGGTTCTTTAATCTCTGCGGGATAGCCGGTATAGAAAAAACCGATGATGTATTCCTGTGATGAATCTATGCCAAGCAACTGATAGGTCTGCTCTTCCATTGTGATTCTGCCGGTGCTCCACTGCATGCCAACGCCTGCATCCCACGCAGCGAGTTGGACGTTCTGCATCGCACAACAGGCAGCAGCGTAATCTTCGCGCTGCCGTTGTTCGTCTCCGTCTTGGATACAGGACACAGCGATAATCGTTGGCTTAGACATGAATTTTTCGTAAGCCAATTCACCTATCTTTGCCAGATTCTCGGCATCAACGTGGTCTGGCGTATCCTCCATCTTAATTTCTCGGTAACGTTGTGCAAGGGTCAACTTTGTTTTTTCACCGAGGACGGTAAATCGCCACGGTTCAGTAACATGATGGTTCGGTGCCCATATCCCGTAACTGAAAATCTGTTCAATTACGTCGTTCGGGACAGGTTCCTGTTTGAATTTGAAAATGGTTCGTCTTGAAAGAATTGCATCTTTTACGTCCATAAAATCCTCCTTTGTGGAATTATAGTGTATTAGGTAGTTGATTGCAAGGTATTAGCACTTTTGCATATAGCATCAGAGGCATTCAGTCGCTCCAGCGGGACGATATGTCTACTTACTGCCTTCATACGAACAGGACATTATGTTTCTGGAACATTCTCATCAACACTTTCAAAAACGTATTTCTCATCGTAAGCAATATCAAAACGTTTCAATAACTCAAGATATTCCTCTTTGAATGTTTTATGAGAATGATGTTTTTCTTGGTTTCGGATGTATCTTGCGACATCTCCTAACTGAGAATGTGAATAGGTAAATGCACTAAATCCTTCCTGCCATCTGAACTGACCTACTACCCAACGGTTTTTGTTGATAAATTTTGTTGAACTCACCTTAATGTCTCTTACTAAATCAGAAAGAGACAAATCTGGAGTCATACCGATGAGGATATGAATGTGGTCGGGCATTGAATTGATTTGTATGACCTTCTGCCTTCTATTGGTAACAATGCCCGTGATGTATCGGTGAAGTTCCTCTTTGTAATGTTTTGGAATGAGAGACTGTCTCCCCTTAACTGCGAATACGGTATGGATATAGAGTTGAGTATATGTATTTGCCATAGGGGTTATCCGTCTCTAAAACACTAAGTCCTATTATACTAGAGATTCTTGGACCGATTTACCTATCCCTTCACATACCGCTCCGATGGAGCGGGATCAGCATGATGCCGTGTGCTATAAACATACCGCTCCGATGGAGCGAGGAAACAGATGAATACTTGCCTATTCCTTACCATGTGTTCGATCTGAAACTGAAACCTTCAAGGACATCGTTCAGATTGAAAATCAATTCCCTTATAGTTAAGTGCTAAATCTTTCGCTCCAGCGGAGCGATATGTTTATAGAAAAGAGGCAATTCTTTCTTCCGCTCCAGCGGAGCGGTATGTGCAGGATTCGCTTGCAGTCTCAATGTATATTCATCCCAAATTATGTTCTTCTTGTTAAATAGCAACTTAGATTACATCGGAAGATTCTGGGACCAACCTGCGTGTCAATTCACATACCGTCTAACGTATGCCTACTACCATGTTTAATTCCAACCAGCCAACTGCAAATATTGCGCCCAAAGCACATCACCCCACAACAACACGACAACCGCGGCAACAGCTATAAATGGACCGTAAGGTATACGGCTATTCATGCTCTTTTTGACTATTAATCCTATGACTGCTCCCAGTATAGATGAAAGCCCTATCACCATTACAAGTTCAGGCCACAAACCAAGAAACAATCCATTAAGTGCCATCATTTTAATGTCTCCGAAACCCATAGCCTCTATAAATGGTTTGCGAAATGGTTTGCGCGATCCTACTTCAAATGAATTTTGGAGTTCAGATTTCTGCTTATCAGCCCTTTTTTGCTTTCGTAGAAATCTGTCCATCAATTTGAACCGATATAATATTTCCTTCGCAATAATTGCCACTAACCAAAGCACACCACCACCTATCATAAAACCGGCAAATCGTGTCAATAAATATTTAATATCACTACGTTGATAAGAGATTACACATATTATCACTAGCCCCAGAATTGATCCAATGATTATGAGGGAATTAGGTATAATATGATGTTGTAAGTCAATAACAAAAATTGGGATGAGTATCGAAACAAAAATGAGTGCATGTAAAAGGTAAAGCGTTTTCCCGAAGTGGTAATACATCGCAAGAAATAGGACCGCTGTAATAAACTCTACTACCGGATAAGAGATAGGAATCTTCGCTTGGCAATACCGACACTTGCCGCGTAAAAACAGATAACTTAAAAGTGGAATATTGTCGTAAAACTTTATCGGTTGACTACATTCAGTACAGAATGAACGACGGGGCGAATGAACTGACAGTCCGGTGCGGGGAATGCGATAGATACACACATTGAGGAAGCTGCCGATTGCTAATCCTAATATGAAAATGAAGATTGGTATCCAAATCATAGATTACCACCAATATTTTTCGCCATGTGCAGCATCTGCGTGATAAACTCTACTGATTTCAGCGATCCCACCTAACCGATATTTTGTTGGCACACGCGGATGATTTTTCGCAATTCCGACTTTATAGGTTTCTTTTATCAGCACATAATCTCCACCCCAAGGCGTTTTTGGAACGGATTTCAGGTAGGTGCCGCGCCATCCTTCCACACCAGGATCGGTTACAAGTTGATCTAAACTTGTTGGATATGCCTGCGTGTGTTTGTAGTATTTCTTTATTGCTATGGCAAGCACTTCAACATCTACATCTGCTTGACTAACTTTTCTATATTCTGCCCAGGGTGGATAAGAGAGCACGCCAATGACAATTACTATTGCAACCAAAATAAGAAGTTGAATGCGGGTCATGCCGCTGTTTTTGTTCATATTTTTGTGGCTTTTGGCTTTCAGCAGTCGGTTATCAGTGACAGAAACTTCATACCCTATAGTCCTTGTTGATAGTTTTACTACCACCAAACATTATAGTAAACTTGAACTTCATTGATCGGTGCGCTTACAAAGATAGGGTAAATGGGGCGGTTAGAAACCGCATCTACCAAAGTGCATGAACAATTTAGTCAGAATCTGGACGGGCAATATTGTATTTATTCATCTTTTTATATAAATTACTTCGCTCAACTTCCAACACTTCGGCAGTTCGCCTGATATTCCAATCGTTCTCTTTTAAAGCAGCCAAAATGCATTCTGCTTCAGCTGAATCTACCATAGTGCTGAGCGGCGTATTTGACTGATAGGCGACAGCAGCACCGGATACTTCTATTTCATCTCTTTCAATCGGTAGGACATCGGCAACATCAGTTGGCAGGATAATTTCCCTGTTCACCATAATGAGTAGACGTTCAACGATATTTTTGAGTTCACGGATGTTGCCGGGCCAACGGTAAGATTGGAAGACAGGATATGCTTCCGAAGCAAAAACTTTCGGTGTAGATGCCATATTCATCTGTAACCGTTCAGCAAAATATTTTGCTAATATCGGGACATCCTCTATCCTTTCCCGCAGTGGCGGCACTTCAATAGGTACAATTTTGAGACGGTAGTAGAGGTCCGTTCGGAACTGCCCACGTTCAATTTCCATAGTGAGATTCTTGTTTGTTGCGGCAATGATTCGGACATCAACATTGCGAATCTGCTGGCTTCCGAGCCGTTCTACTTCTCCATATTCAAGCACGCGTAGCACTTTTGCCTGTGCCTTCAAACTCATATCGCCTATTTCATCAAGGAAAAGCGTGCCACCATCAGCCAGTTCAAATCGTCCCTGCCGCATAGAATCAGCACCAGTAAACGCGCCGCGCTCATGTCCAAAGAGTTCGCTTTCAACAAGTTCTTCAGGTAAGGCTGCACAGTTTAATGGTATAAAGGGTTTATCAGCACGTTTGCTATGTCTGTGGATTGCATTTGCCACAAGTTGTTTACCAGTGCCGTTTTCACCAGAAATAAGTACGCCCAGATCGCTTGCAGCAACTTGACGAATTTCGGAGCGCAGTTTGAAAACAGCCTCACTCTCACCAACCATTTCGTCATCAATAACAATTTGCGACTTGAGAATCTCATTTTCTTTTGCTAAACGCGAGAGTTCTAAAAACGGTTCTATATTGGATAGAATTTCATCCACACTCGCCGGTTTTGTGATGTACTGCTTCGCGCCGAGCGCCATCGTTTTAACGGCAATTTCAATATCCTGCTGTGCGGACATCATGACAACATTGAGATGCGGGTGCTGCTCAAGTAATTTCGTCAACGTTTCGACACCATCTATGCCTTTTTCCATCATAATATCTAACAGCACAAGATCGATGTCCTCGTATATACAAATTTGTAACGCCTCTTCTCCACTCGCCGCAGTCAAGGTCTCGTACCCTTTCAGTTTCAATCCTTGGGAAAGCTGTTTCAAAATATTCTTTTCGTCATCTACAATAAGAATGGTGTTCATATTTCTCTGCCTCTGAATTTTGGACGTTCGTAGCTTATTTGTCTGCTAAACCCTCTTCCCCACCATTTGAGACACTCATTGGATCAGTTTCAGGTAGCATCAAAACGGGTGCAGTCTCGGTAAGGTATGAGGCTTCGTTAAAGGTAATCTGTATCGTCGTTCCAACATTTTCTTCTGATTCTACTGCTATCTCTCCACCGTGGACAGTGATAATGCGCCGCACAATTGCCATACCGAGGCCGGTGCCATAAGATTTTGTTGTATAATCAGCAGCAAAAAGATTTTGTTGGGTCTCTTCAGACATGCCGTGTCCTGTATCTCTCACTTCAAGCGAGATGTTCCTGCCTTTTTCAAATGGGGCAGAAAAAGTTCTAATGGTTAACGTTCCACCGTCCGGCATCGCTTCAATTGCATTCTTAACAAGATTTCCGACTGCCCGCTCCATCTGTTCTCGGTCTAACGAGAGTGGTGGCATCGGGCTCAACTGTTTTTCGACCTTAATACTTTGCGCTTGCGATAATTCCATATACAATTTCAGAACAGCATGCACAATATCATTCAAATTAATTGGGTGTCGATCGGGCACGGGTAACCTGGCATATTGATGAAACTCATCTATTAGTCCACGTATACGGTCGACTTCTTCAATAATTGTTTCCGTACATTCATCAAAAATTCTCTCAAAAACTTCCGGTTGATCTTTCGCAGCTTGCAGGTTCTCAACAGAAAGCCGAATCGGAAATAGTGGATTTTTGACTTCATGCGCGAGTTGGCGCGCGACGTCCCGCCACACAGCGATCCTTTCAGCTGCCTTATGCTCATCCAAACTCTGCTTCAACGCGAGTGCCATCTGGTTAAATCCATCAGCAAGTGTTCCCACTTCGCCCTTAGATTCAACAGCGATCTGATAGGCAAGGTTTCCTGCACCGATCTCGTTTACCCCTTGCTGCAGTTGTGAAATTGGTCGGGTGATCCGCCGACTCACGAGATAGCTGCTGCAGTATACAAGGACAGCCCCGCCGCCTATACTCAACAATAATATCACCCACATTTGTCTCTGCCATTGGATTCGATTTTCATGTGAATAGGCAATGATTAATTCCACAAAAGGCAATCTTTGCGTATCCGAGAAAGGAGTATTTAAGATGTCTGCACGGACAACTGTAAAGGTAGTCGTGCGTAACTCGTCATCTGTAGATGCTGTCTCATTCGATCGTTGAATACCTTTCAAAGTGAGGACTAACTCTTCTATAGGTTCTCCTTCTGTCTGATTTGCCTGTATCTGCTGTCCCCATTCATCTTTTAGAGTCGGTGTCTTTCCTGCGATGTTATTTAAGGGTATCCATTCCTCCTGTTCATCCTTCCTTTTAACGAGAAAAGTGGGATGTTCCGCAGGTTGACTTAGCATGTATCCTTCTAACCATTTTCGGATTGACTTACCGCCAGTCACAAAACCCCAATCTAACCATCGTGTAACTTCAACGACCAACTGCGGTTCCTCACCAGTTTCGATGATCCGCTCACGAATTGTGTCTTTTCCCACTTTAAACGCTTCGTCTGATTTCGCATTGGCAATCTCAGTATCTTTACGCCCGATACGGGGGTCATCTCCGCGTTTACTCAACACCAATATCCCCTCGGTGTTCCCACATTCAAAAACATCAAAATTTGTCTGCGGAATATTTCTGCCGCCACCAGTCTCTGCTTCCCACACGGCATTGCTGACATCTCTATCTTCGCCTTTTGCCTTTACCTCATTCCTAATAGAATCGATGAATAGGGCATATCTATTGGAAATATTTGTTTTTAACTCTATCACGTCTTTATCAAGTTGGGCATTAAACGTATGGTCAATCAGAAAACTGGCAATCCCAAAAATGACAACAAACATAAGCAGAAACACCAAGCTATAGGTGAAAAAAATCTTGTTCTGGAGTCGTAGCGAGGATAATTTGTTGAGTATTTTTTCCGCATATCTCATATTTACGTTCCCGAAAAGACATAATGAATTGGTCACTACAAACGCGTTTTTTTCGAACAAAACGGACAGACATTTATAGAATGGATATCACAATAAAATACCGTTAACGCCTTTTCATCTCGCGTGCGATTTGTTCAGTGCGCTTTTTATATCCTTCAACAGCCGATTGATGATAGGTTAACTCTTCCGCAAGCATTGGCATGCCATCAGTAAGGTGTAGTTCTTGTAATCGACCTTTTACAGCGACGGTATCCATTAAGGTTCGCATCAATTGACACAGATTACTAATATCTCGTTTGGGGAGCGTTAACGTAACATTTGGAATGTCCTTATCGGTAAAATCCATCTCTGTTCCCTGATAAGATGCAGTCTGACTATCGTTCATTGAAAGCCCTTCAAACGCTTCTAATCCACTTTCTTCATCTCCATACGGAATTGTTAAGTCAGTGCCGAGGTCTTTCCAATGGATAAACATAACTGCCTTATCTCTCGGTCCAGCAAGAATACCGTTAAGGATGGAATGATTACTTGTAGGACCTTTTGCAGCAATAACGTTAGAACCGATACCTCGTTCCTGAATTGATTCGGTATAGAGCTGAACAAACCACTCACCGAGACGACTGTTATCAGCATAATTATAGAAAACAATACTACCTGCACCGTAATATTTCTCAACAGAGTCAAGCCATAGTGCCAGATGGAACGCGGTGTTATTGGGATGTGCGTATGGGAGCTGAAAACTTTCAGCTGCGCGTTGGACGCCATCAATCGCAGCGTTTAGCCTATCTTCTGGAGTCTCCTCAATCCCTGCTGTCATCGCCAAAAAGAATAAACCGACAGGTGAAAAGGCAGAAAAACGACCACCGACCCCTTCGGGAACAGGAAGGATGCCGTAAAAAGAACTTTCTTGATGGAATTGGTACAGAAGACTTTTTTCAGTTACCCCTGTGGTTGCGATAATTTGGTTTCGCCACTCCCCAAATTCTTGTTGAAGTCTATCCCGAATAACCATTAGCGTAGCGAGGGTTTCGCCTGTCTTTCCCGATTTGCTGATGACATTGAAAAGCGTTTTGTGTAGCAAGTTGCGCGATTTTAACATCTCAAGCAATGCTTTAAGACGCACTGGATCAAATGTATCACCTGTAAAGTACACCTCTGGGGCACCACCCCGTTCAGAAGTTGACAATAGGTTGTGATACGGATGATTGGCGATTTCGTGAAACACACGTGCGCTTAAATCGGACCCACCTATGCCGACAGTTACAAAAACAGAGAAATCATTTCTTGCTTTAGCAGATAGGTCTATCACCTGCTGAATATGCTCTGTTTGTCCATGGCTGCGGGTCCATGCACGCAAATTTTGTTCTAATACAGATAGTGGTGCATCCACCTCCGCTTTGAAGAGTGTTTGGATATCCTCCAAACGTTCATCAACTAAACCACCTTCATCTTGCCCCTCTGTCTCCGCACAGACAAGCATTTTGAGTCTCAAACCTGAATCGCTTTCCAATTCTATCTGCTTTACGCTTGAATTCATTGATATTTTACTTAATAACCTCCAAAAATTGTTATCAACGTAGTTAAACTCTCCCATATTTATCGTCAAGTCGGACGATGTCTTTCTCATCAAAATGTCCGAAAGCAATTTCGAGTATCCTATAGTTGTGAGATTCGCCAATGAGTTGATGTTTCGCACCTTGTGGAATGAAAACAGGTTCCATCGGCTCAGGATGTAGCACTTTATCCTCAAGCCTAACACATGCACCTTTGTCAAGCGGTATCCACAGTTCACTCCGATGGCAGTGATACTGATAACTTGCCTGTTCACCTGCATGCACCTCCAAAATTTTGACGGTTACCGGTTGGTTAAGTACGTACTGGATAAAACGTCCCCACGGCTTTTCTGTGGTCAATATCTCTGATAGCACTTTAGATGGATCTATCATAGGTGGCATCTGTTTCTTGATGCGGTTTTTGCTATAGTTTAGCACAACTTCAACGGGGGCGGCAAGTACAAAAAATGGAACGGGGTGTGTAAAGTTTTTGGCAAATCATCTCTCTGCTTTTTGTAGGGTGGGGTCTCTGTGCCCACCTTACAGTTGAAAACGTGGCGGATTCTTCGGAAGTTGACTTATGTGACAAAATATTTACACACCCATTCAAACAGGACAATTGACATTTAATCCGACGTATAGTAGAATAACACAACGTTAAAATGATTTTGTATTTAATCCACGTCCTTCTACCCAAATAGGTATTTTGAACAACACAAAAGGAGAACATCCCATGAAAAATAGATTGTTTTTAATTTTCACAGTACTGTTTGCGGTACTAACATTTACATTCAACAGCCTCGGACAAGATTCACTGCAAAAGGATGTAGAAGATTTAAAGGATTCAGTGCGAAGGCATTTAGAATCACAGCAAAAGGCTTTACGCGATGCCAAGAAAACGGGCGAGGTCAACAAACTTGTTTATTCTACCAATGATATAAATTTTTCCCACGATGGTAAACGTCTCGCGTTGGCAGGGAACTACGGCATTTTGATCTACGACATTCAGAGAAGTCGCAAAAACGTTCAGGTAAGTTACAAACCTATCAAATTGAGGGAACATCAGGGGAGAGGATGGCGGGTAGCGTTTAGTCCAGATGGCAAGCTACTCGCAAGTGCGAATGCTACAGGGACCCTTTACCTATGGGATGCGAAAACGGAAAAACTCCTCCGGACAATCGAAGATGGGCCAGAATATTCATCTTTCGGGTGTCTGGCGTTTAGTCCGGATGGCAGGATTATCGCTACAGGAGGGTCCAGGGTTATCACTAAGGATGGTCCGGCAAGAAAAGGCACAGTGAATAACGTATCTATCACTATGGATGGTTGGATAACGGATGGCATAGTGCGTTTATGGGATACGCAAACGGGCGAGCACATCCGAACCCTAACAGGACAGGCGAGAAGGGTAAATAGTGTGGCATTTAGTCCGGATGGCATTATTATCGCTGCGGGTGACTCCTTGACTCTTACTGCAGATAGTCGGGGGCGAAACCCCACAGTACATCTGTGGGACGCACGAACGGGGAAACTTCTTCAGACTTTAAAGGGGCATAGGTATGATATCCGAAGCGTGGCGTTTAGTCCGGATGGGAAACTGCTCGCAAGTGGTGGAGATTCCGCCCCCATTCGCTTATGGGATGTGAACACGGGACAACAAACCAGAACACTCGGAAGGGATAGTACAAGAAATTTGAAGGATCTGGATCAAGAGAGGCCGCCACGTGATGGGGTTGATAGTATAGCATTTAGTCCAGATGGTAGCACACTTGTAAGTTGCAGTATACTGAGTGTTCTTCTATGGGATGTGAAAAGGGGACGAGTCCTCCGAAAATTCAGAGAACAAAATTCGGGAGGTGGACCTACTGTAATGGTGTTTAGTCCGGATGGAAGGACTGTCGCAGTCTGTAGAAGCTATGAACTCGATCAGATAGTTCCTAAAAGCAACGGCGTTATGATTCGTAAAGAAATTGAACTGATGGATGCGGAAACGGGAAAACATCTCCATCGGATCAAGTTAGAAAGGTACAGATTCAAAACTTACCGATGAGAAACACGTTGTGTTTAATTTTGCCAGCACTGTTGATAGCACTCCCATTTATGAGCTGCGCCCCCTACTCACAACAAATCTATTGACACCATTTAGAAAATAAGATAAACTTATGGGTGATGACTGCTAAAGCAATTTCAACACTCATTGAACAGAAAATTACCGAAAAGATATTCCCCGGTGCTGTTGTTGCTATCCTTAAAAAAGACGAGATTATCTATCACGCAGCGTTTGGACATCGCATCATAAAGCCCAAACAGGCACCGATGCTCCACGATACGTTGTTTGATCTCGCCTCCTTGACAAAACCTATTGTCATTGGCACGCTTACCATGCAGTTGATTGTATCGGGAAAGTTGTCGTTAGATGCACCAGTACAAACATATCTACCCGCGTTCAAACAACCGCATATCGCGTGTCGCCATCTTCTCGCGCATACGTCCGGTTTACCTGCGTGGAAACCGCTCTATATTGAAACAGATTCACCTGAAGATGTGATTGAACATTTGGGTAGCATGCCGCTTGAAGCTGCCCCTGGTGAGAAAGTTACCTATAGCTGCTTAGGATACATTCTTATGGGAAAACTTATCTCTGGCATCACGGGAGAATCGTTAGAGCGTTTGGCGCATAACGCTATCTTCAAACCGCTCGGCATGAACCGCACCTTATACAATCCACCACCACAGATGCACGATAACTGTGCAGCAACAGAAGATTCAAACAGTTTTGAACGAAGGATGGTGAACTCAGACCAGCACGGACGCTTTTATCGTGGTCATAACTGGCGTGAAGGCGTAATTGTCGGAGAGGTCCACGATGAAAATGCTAATTTTCTGGGTGGTGTTTCTGGCAATGCGGGCCTTTTTTCTAATGCAAGGGACCTTATCACCTTTTGTCAAATGCTACTCCAAGATGGTGGCACGTTTCTATCTCCGGACAGCGTCCAAACGTTAGCCACACCGCAAACACCTCCTGCTGTTTCTGAGCAACGGAGTATCGGTTGGCATATCCTTGCTGACGGGTCTATGTATCATACCGGTTTCACCGGCACCTCAATACGGATTGATCTTGAAAAAGGAATAGCTGCGATATTGTTGACAAATCGGGTTCATCCGGACGCGCAACGTCCTGGCATTATTGAGTGCCGAAATCAATTCCACAGGATAGTTTTTGGATGATAAAACTCGGTATAACCCATCTACTCACAGAAAAACAGGAATGGCTTGATGGAAAATCTGTCGGTCTGTTAACAAATCACACAGGTGTTGATGAAAACTTGACGCATACAATTGAATTGTTAAAAGAATTCAATTTGGTAACGCTTTTTTCACCGGAACATGGTTTGTGGGGTGCAGCGCAAGATGGTGTAAAGATAGCAGACTCAACGTATCGTCCAAATCAAAAAGAAACCGAGACAGAGGAGAACACACTACAGATCTATAGCCTATATGGAACAACACCCTTTGCTTGGACAGAAGCACTCCAAACTTTAGATGTGCTCATCTACGATATACAGGATGTGGGAGCACGGTATTATACGTATCTCGGCACGTTGCTGGAAGCAATGAAAGCACTTGAACGGTCAATGGAGTCGGGGAAATGTGTTGAATGTATTGTTGCAGATCGTCCAAATCCTATCGGAGGGACCGGCATAGAGGGGCCGAGGTTGGAATCTGACTATACATCGTTAGTTGGACCGTATTCGATCCCTGCGCGATATGGACTGACAATTGGCGAAATCGCCAGACTTTTTCATGCGGAACAGGGATTTAACTTTCCACTTAAGGTAGCTCGTATGCAAGGATGGCATAGAGAGATGTGGTACAACGAAACGGGGCTGCATTGGGTGCCGCCTTCCCCAAATATGCCAACGCTTGAGACTGCCACACTCTATCCAGGGACCTGCCTATTTGAAGGCACTAATGTGAGCGAAGGACGCGGTACAGCAAAACCGTTTGAATATATTGGCGCACCGTGGATAGATAGTCAATTATGGGCGATTCAATTGAACGAGTGCGAGTTTTTGGGAGTGCTATTCCGTCCAATTGTGTTTACGCCACAATTTTCCAAATACGAAGGTGAAGTGTGCCACGGCGTTGCGATCCATATCACCGATACAAAGCAGGTCACCCCCGTTGAAGTTGCGATATGGATGTTAGGGATATTAATTGCTGAACATCCCAGTGAATTTGAATTTAGAGAGACACATTTTGATAGATTAGCGGGCAGTTCAACGCTCCGAGAAACACTGTTAGCTGGAACACCATGCGGTGAAATTATTGAGTCATGGTCAATTGATATAGAACAATTTCGAGTAAGGCGAGAACCTCATCTGCTGTATTAGTTAATAGCTATCAGTGGTCGGCTTTGGAATCCATGAAACCATTTTTTGATTTGCTACAAAAAGAAAAAAAGAAAGTTATCGGCTTAATGAGCGGAACATCTGCGGATGGCGTGGATGTTGCCATTGTTCAAATAACGGGATCAGGATTGACGACAGAAATAGACCTGATAGCATTTGAAACAATTCCGTATAAACCTGATATTAGAGACAGGATTTTTGACCTTTTTAGCATTGAAACGGCACGAGTTGACGAAATCTGCACAATGAATTTTGTGTTGGGCAAACGATTCGCGGAAAGTACTTTGGCAGTGCTAAAAAAGGTAGGCATCGCCCCATCACAAATTGACCTCATCGGTTCGCATGGGCAAACGATTCACCACATGCCTTCAGCACCAACCCCCGCAACACTACAGATTGGCGAACCTGCTGTGATAGCGCATGAAACAGGTATCCCAACAATCGCTGATTTTCGGGTGGCAGACGTCGCAGCAGGCGGTGAAGGCGCACCGTTAATCGCATACCCTGATTATATACTATTTCACCATTCAACACAGACAATTGGACTTTTGAACATAGGCGGTATTGCTAATCTGACAGTGTTACCAGCAGGTTGCGGCATTGAAGCAGTTCAAGCATCAGATACAGGGCCCGGCAATATGATTTTAGATGCATGCGTTCAAAAGATAACAGATGGTGCCAAGCAGTTTGATGAAAATGGAGAATTGGCAAAGCAAGGCACGGTGTACCCAGACCTTTTAGCAATGTGGCTTGCACATCCGTTTTTTGAGTTATCCCCGCCCAAAACGACAGGACGTGAGATGTTCGGGACAACGTTTGCAAATGCCTGCCTACAACAGATTCAAGCACAAGAAATTTCAAAATATGATGGACTTGCAACACTCACAGCATTGACAGTTGAGAGTATTGGTCTATATTATCAGAATTTTGTTGAAACAGAAACACCGCTGGATATTTTGTACGTCAGCGGTGGCGGGGCACGGAATCCACTGATTATGAGTGGTCTCGCCGAAACGTTTGATCCCATTCCAGTTGTTGATGTAACAGAAAAAGGTATTTCAGGCGATGCGAAAGAGGCAATTGCGTTTGCTATTCTTGCGAACGAAGCAGTGCATAGCAATTTTGGTAATGTACCGAATGCTACGGGAGCATCGTGTGGGAAGGTGTTAGGAAAATTTGTTTGTCCATAGGTGGCTACCGGCTTTCGGCAGTCAGCCATCAGTTTAATTCCTTGAAACCAATGTTGGCACTATCTAAAACCGGACGCGGAGGGAGAGGCGATTGCTGATGCCTAAATCTGGTTGTCGTTGGTAGGCATAGTCAACATGAAATGCTGCGCCGGTAACGAAGCGGAGTTGGAGGCCAGCACCAGCGGTGAAGTACATCGCGCGGGAGGTCCCATTTCGTCCATCAAATCCACAACGAAGTGCTAACAGATCAAAGAGAACGTATTCTGCACCGGTGTAAAATTCATAGTCGTTGCGGGTGTCTACATCGGCTGCTAAGGTGAGTTTGCTATCAAAAATAGCAAGTTTCTGATGGTAAGCAACTCCTATTTTGAAACGAGGCAAAAGTGTTTCAGTGTGAGGTGTTTCACCAGCGTTTTCTGGCGATGTGTTCCAATAGAGTTTGGTTGTGAGAAAATCGCTCGCGACAATGCCGAAAGAGAAGGCTGTCGGTTTATCTTGGTTCGTTTTTGCCAAAATACCGAGATCGCTTCCGCCACCGATAGCGTTGATATTACGATATGTATCAATATAAATTAATTTGAGACTGGCACCGAGATGGATAGAAACATTTCGCGGTAAAGTTGTGAGATGCCGTGCGCCGCTCAGCAGCATAGCATTACTTGTATTGCTAAAAGTGCCAACAACGTAAGGACGGTTATTAGGGCCAATTGCCCTGGTGGTAACTGGAACCCCTGTGATCGGGATGTCGTCCACGCCGACACGGAGCCAACTGATACCGAAGGTCATTTTTGGAGAAAACGGGTAGATATAACTTGCCACATCATACGCAGCAAGGTCCGCAAGCGTAGCGTGCATAAAATTAAACTCGTGATGCGTTAGCTGTGCGATACCAGCAGGATTATAGTAAGCGGTGCTTGCTTCATCAGCGATAGCAGTGAAGGCGTTGCCCATGCCCAACGGCCGCGCACCTGTCCCGAATGTGAGGAAATCCGCTGTATATGTTCGCTCAGCTGCTGCAGGTAGTATTACGCATATAAAAAGGATAGATATAAAAAGAATTTTTCTCATATTTTAAAATGGCTATCAGTCATCAGCAATTAGTTTTCAGAAAGCCGACTGCCGATTGCGGACAGTTACTAACTATTTCAATTTCATCATTTTCAGAATGTGGGTCTGGTCTTTTTCATCATCAAGGCTTTTCACAATAATTTTTCCGTAGTAGACCCCGTTTGCAACCTCGTTTCCATCATCATCTTTACCATCCCACTTAAGCTGTATAAATCCTGCAGGTGCCTCTGTTTTAAGTTGCCTGATAAGCCGTCCCGTAAGCGTGTATATTTTGACAGTAAGCGATTCCGCAGGGCGTGTCAATTCACAGGTCACTGTAGTATCCCGTGTGAACGGATTTGGATAATTCAAGGGTTCCACTAATTGGAGTTTGCCATGGACATGAAAGGTGATTTCGCTCTCTCCCTCATTACCATCAAGGTCGCTCGCTGTGAGTCGGAGTTGATATTCGCGAGGTTCAAGTTCAGGTGAATTATACGTCAGAACCACTTGCGTTGAACCTGGATGCTGCATGAGTTTATATTCAGTTTCGGGAATAGTCTCAAACTCTCCAAAACGTCCTAAGGCGAGTTGCACAGGACGCGTGATGTAATCGATACCGCGCGCATCCGTAAGTGTTGCTTGGATCAATGGATCAGCGTCAACTGGAGCACCGGGAGTAAAGTGTTTCTGGTTGCCAATGGTTAATTGAATGTCGGGAGGCACCTTATCTTCACTTCGGAGACAAGTAAGCGTGCCTAAATATGAGGTTTTTGCTTGAATTGTTCCCACCTGAGTGGTTTCAAACAGGAACCGATCGCCTGCAGTGAAAACCCTACGTCCTTGTGTGATTAGTAGATTCAACCCATAATCACTGTATTCAAAGGGTTTACCGACCGTTCCGTAAACTGGTGCGCCGCCCGCCGTTAAGACCCCGCTGTTTTTCCCTTCAATCTGAAACTGTGTTGGAGAGACAAATAGGATGAGCCAGGTGTCTTGTGGGACTGTTGTCTCCTGCGGCAAGTCAATGTACTGAATTGTTCCATCTCCTTTATTCCCGCTGGCAAAAGCAGAGGTATAGAATTGAACAGTCTGCTGATCTGGTATTTCAATTTGCGTAACGCTAAAACGTAAGACATCCCCGAATTGAAAAGGGATGTCCCCGTATTCTATATTAAAAGTAAATTCAGGGACATTTGCGGTAGGGTTTATTCCTACATTCGTAAAAGATGTAAGTGGAATTCCTCTTGCGATTTCTTCTAACTGGTGATTATTTGACGGCGTGCCCTCTGAAGGTTTTTCAGGTACAAACAGGAGACGATAGGTTCGTGCTGTCTCGAAAAGCACCATCCAGACACCTACGTCAACACCTTCTTGCGGAATATGAACATCTCTAATTACCCCATCACTGGTGTTATCATTCCAGACTTGGGTAGCACGAGTAGCCGTATAGATTTTACCATTGGTCTGCCTTTTTACTTCAGACTCAAGCCGTGTCCAATTAGCTAAGGCGTCGAGCCAAAGATAAGCACCTAAATCGCGTGCCCGCGTTTCAACAGCAGTGCTAAGGGTTTCTTCTATAGATGACATATCAATTGACACATCCGCCTCATTTCCAAAAAGTTCGTTTATCACCTCTTGTTGTAATGCTGTCCAATCAAAATCAAGTTCAACGGCAACCGGGGCTTGGAGTTTAAACGAGTTCCATAAGTCATCAACCCCGGCTTCGTTTAACTGCAGTGTATAACCTTGCAGAGATGCATGTGTTGGGAACGCCACCGGAAAAAGCATTTCTGTTTTGAGGGTGGCTTTTCGTTGACTTCCAATAATAGGAAACGGTAATTCTGTTTTCGTGTTTCGCACCTCTCCCGTCCCCCCAATAAGATACGCGTCCTCAGGATCCACGGTATCTTGAACTATTGGACGAACAGTAAGAAGTGCCCCCTTTTCAGCGACCACTCCTGCCGGTGTTACGATACGAACACCGCCATCTGCGCTGACGGTTCGCGCCGACACTTCACCAATGATGTTACCGGAAACAGTGAGCTGCCTATACCCGATATTATCTTGTTCATTACTTTCAAGTACTTTCCCAGGCTGATCCGCCTCACTAAATATCGGATCAATGTAGACAAACACATCGTGTACACCGCTGCGCAAAGATATTGGAATAGCAGCAGTTGCAATAGGATTGATATTTAGCGGATCCGGTGTATACGCATTAGATCGTTGATGTAGCGGATTTCGGACAACCCAGTCATTCGGTTTTATCTGCGTTCTACCAAGCAAATTCGCATCAGAGTCAACAATATCATTTCCATCTATATCTGGATTTCCGCTAAAAAAGACTACTTCTATATTAACATCAGAAAGTCCAAGGTCTGAAACCAGATCTTTTTCAGAAATAGGTTCATCGTCAGAATTAGTAGAACCTACGACTTCAATATCAACAGACAAAAAGCGTTCCTGCGCAGCACCTTTAGGATCACCCAACTTATAACTGATCTGTCCAACGTGTTCATGCCGTTTAGAAACGACTGAAAGATTAGGGTACCTATATGGATAAAACCGATAATAATCAGAGATGACAACAAACTTATCTATATCCTCAACCTGAATATCGTATCGTAAAGAGGAACCATCAGTTGGAACTGGTAAGAGTTCAGGAAGTTTCCACCATCTTGCCGTGGATGCTAAAGCAGATGTTGAATCCGAATTTGTTTCAGCAGGCACTAAGGAAACCTTTCCATGATCAGCAGATTGTAAATTCCGCCATTCTAACACAACAGAAACGGTTTCCTTTTTATCATCAGAAACAAGTACGGAGATTTCAAACATATCCTCTCCTGTTGAAGTGGTAACCACTTTCGGTTTTATGTCAAGTATTTTCGGCACCTCCACAGTAAAGCCATCTCCACCAACAGCGATTTCGGTAGTATTTTCAGCATAATATTCTACATGTGCATCACCCGGTGAAATATTTTCTGGCACGCTAAATTCAACTTCTGGATAACTACCGCGCTTCACTGAGAGCGTTTTTGTGCGGATAACATCACCAGCGTAGTATTCCTTGCGCGCACCGGTTTTATCTACACCGACCAATTGTTCCCCGGGAAAAACCACCTTTACTGTTAATTCTCCGTCAAAACTGGTATTACGTGTAAACACCTTCTTCTGCGTTACAGGATCATAACGCGCAGTCTGAATGAATCCGGGGGCAACTTTGAAAATCTCGCCCGTTTTGACCGTCTTTGTCTCAATTGTGGGTAAGATTTCATAATCTGCCATTGCAATCTGCATCGCCGGGTCCCCGAAAAGTGTATATTCAAGCATGATATCAAGCTGCGATGTGCCCTCTGTTAGGAGATATTCAAGTTTAGAATCAAAACTAAGGGGGCCAAGTTGTCGGACATCGCGTTGGAACAGCATATCAAAGATTATTCGATTTAGCGCATCATTACCGCTGCCGTAAGTGAGTCGTGTAGCACTGAGCATCCCGATGATGCCGCCTCTCTCTTTACGCAGCAGCTTTTCAGCCATACTCGGTTCGCCGGGTTTATCAAAATACCCATTATAACAACTCAAAACAAGCATAAAAGGGAGATGTTCAGTTTCTTTGACCTTATCAATAGACGTATTATCAAAAATGATTTCGTGAGCCCAAACGACACGTCCCCCGTGCCCAGCGTATTGGGCTACCACCCCTCCTTCTCCTAAAGCATTAATAATTCTTTCTTTTGCAACATGCTGAGGAAAGGTTTCAGGGAATTGGTCTGGCTTCGCCTCAACTTCATCTATAACATCTTCAAGATAAATTTCAACGGTTTCATAGCCGAGGCGTGTATGGTCTTTGGCAATTTCGTTAAGGCTCTTTTTAAAGATATGATCACCGGAATTGCTCACTTCATCATCTGCGACCGAGATAATCCGCCGTCTCCATGCCCCGTTAGGTCGTTTCGCTTCATAATTGATAATCTTTTCAACAACTGTGTCTGCTTCCGCTTCACTTTCAACGCTAAGTCTGCCAATATAAAAATCGACAAATTCATCGTGCCCTGATACTGTGGCGTACCAATGGTCAGCCGAAGTTCTACCGAAGGAATCAGTCGTAATATAGTGAGGTGGTATATAGCCTGTAAGTTCTGGAGGTTCAAGATAGATATCTTTGTCTATACCTCGGAAATCGTAGGTGCCATCACCGAAGATAACCAGATATGAGAGCGCTGGGGGTGCCCAATTTTGATACGCGTGCTTTAGAAAATTTTTTATCCAGATCGGATGGACTGTGCCATCACCAAAAGTGTTATAAACATCCGTCACGTCAACAACTTTGGTTCGGTATCCACCGCCTGCTGCTGTTGCGCGCCAGCTTGCTAACCTTTCTGCTGCGTCTCGAAATCTGGGATGTGCCAAGATGAGGTAATCCGCACCGTTCAACGGATTTCGCAAATCGCTTGGTGGAACGGTTTCAACCTGAACAGGTCTCCGAAGGGCAGGCTCAGCTACCGCTATAAATTCAGTTGTTCGGGTATCCGGTATCTGAAAAGTTGCCGTGTATGTGATATTTGGTACAGTTCTGATGTCTCCAGAATTTAATGCTTTGAGGCGCGTACGCATCTCTTTATCGGTTGTCCGGCGCGCAATATTAACGCCTTGAAGTTTTGCTGTGAGCGTGTTTCCATCTGTTTCAAAAACATTAATCTGCGGATTAAGAAAGGCGTCAATCCGAAATTGATGTTTAACACCTTTATTTCCACTATCTTGCTTCGCCTTAGTGGGCGTACCAAAACGGAGTTGATCGTTCACGGCTAAAAAGAGACGGGTATAGTCAACCCAAAATCTGTTGAGGTAGATATGATACGGATAGCGTGTTGTGTCCTCTTCAAAGGTGGTATCAATACGAGTTAGAGAAAGAACGTTTGTTTCACCCTGTGCAACATCTTTAAGATTATTCCAGGCACGGAGTCTCTTTGAAAGGGTCACTTGTGCTTGGTAGTCCCATGTTGCGCGATCAAACTGAACGCTATTAACAGATGCTAAGATTTCATGCGTTACAGGTGTTCCGCCTTGTAAAACGACTTGTACCTCTGGCGGATCAAAACTTTTTGCAATGTCATAGAGTGGAAACTCAAGTCGTAATTCTCCAATTTCGCTTGCATTTTTGATACCGTCCCAGTACCAAAAATCTAAAGCATCAAACCACTTATGTTTATCACCTGCCGCAACGGCATCCGGCTGAACAAATTCAAGGTTATTGGTAAGATGATCTTCCTCAAAAACAACGCGCGATCGGAAAGTTGGCACTTGAACCGCTGTTGCATCGCTGGGACTTGCTTCAATTTGTGGGACCCGCGTAGGATGTTGCCCTTCGTTAGCGATACTTAGCCAGTAAACGTTCCACAAGGTGTAAGCATTCTTTGGAAAAGGACTTTCGGGATCAGTAGAACTATGGGCTAAGAAAAAGATTGCATCTTCTGCATCAAAACTTCCATCCACTGCCCCACTAATGTAGATAGGAATTTCTTGCTCCCCGTGTGTGAGCCGGACCTTTCGCGGGTCAATTCCTACCAGGTCAATGCCCCAATCGGTGAGGAGGGATGCCGCGGTAACCTTATAGACACCGCTTTCATCAACATAAAGTTTATAACGAGGCTGAAGTGATTGGTCTGTCCGTCCTGGTGCAGCAGGAGCAGATGGGAGCGAACCTATACCGGCACCGACACTTCGTCCTCTTTCCAAATCAACGTTGAAAACCTTGTGGTAGTCCGTATAATTGAAAATATGATGTGAAATAGTCTGTTCATAAGGCAATAGGGCGTTGTTCAAGTTGGCTGGTGAAGCGTTGAATGTTGTCCCTGTCCCACGAGTTTCCAATTGTGAATTAAAAGGAACGAAGACGGTAAGGCTGCTATAATAGCGAAGTTCGCGCGTTGCAGCATTATACTGGACTGGATGTAAAGCCAAACTGATGACACGTTGAGAACGAATATATCCATCCATCTCTATCCGAGCAAGAACCGCAGGATATAGATTAGGATTCACCTCTTTTTTATCTTGGAGAAGTCTGACACCGCTGCGAGTTTGTAGGGCACCTGCCTTAATAGAAATATCCGCGTTGTTCAGCTGAGAATCAGAGGGGATAGCTAAAAGCAGACGCGTGGCCGGCAATCTGGGATAACCCGCTTCTCTAATCCAATCGCACTCTGAATACTTTACAGTATGGTATACACCGCCGCCTGCACTTTTAAACTGTGCATCCGGTTTGGCTTGTGTAACGTGGAGTTGTGGCAGGCTGAAATTTACGGTAATACCGTTTGCTGTGGTCGTTTGGGTTAAAATACGCGTGTGGCGTTCTGAATTATCAGCAATAGCAGCAAAACTAAGGACAAACAGAATTGATAGAGAAATAAAGCAGGACGCGCACATGGCACGCACCGATATTCTGATTCTCAAAAATCGTTGCACTGTGTATAAAAATGTAGCTAAAATACGTTTACGCAAAGACGCTGATCTCCCATTCCAATATTCAATTGAGAGCATTATCAAAAACCTTAAAATGAACTGTAAAGTATATTTTAAAATGATATGTGATGGTTTTATTTTTAGTTGCAAACTGATTCGGTTTTCTTCAAAAAATATGAATTAGTAACCTATAATTTTCTACCTGCTGCAATTGGTGCTGTTTGAAACCGCGCCTATAAAGATGTACTGACTTTCACTATCAATCAGCAACTGCCTTCCACTTATATCTTCAAAATAATCTTCCCAAAGTTACGATTCGCTTCCATATATTGGTGTGCTTCACGAGCTTCTGCTAAAGGGTAAACAGAATCAATAACGGGTCGGAGTGTTCCTGCTTTTAACTTTGGCAGCCAACGTTGGACAAATCGCTGTGTGATAGCAATTTTTTCATCCAGTGATTGCGGACGCATTACAGATCCGATAATTTGCAAGCGTTTACGCATCACCATTCCTAAGTCTATTTCTGTAGCCGAACCGCCCATCAATCCTACTTGCAACAAACGTCCTTTTGCTTTCAGAATCTGCAAGTTTCGCGCGAGATATGGCGCACCAATAAAGTCTAACACGACATCCACACCTTCTCCATCTGTCAACCGCTCAATTTCAGTAGCAAAATCTGATCGTTTATAGTTAATACCCGCTATAGCTCCCAATGCCTTGCAGTTTTCAATTTTATTAGATGAACCTGCGGTGACAAACACACGTGCCCCCGCATGATGCGCTATTTGGATACCTGCCGTACCAACACCACTTCCACCTGCATGAATTAGGATAGTCTCACCTTCTGCGAGTTGCCCTAATGTAAATATGTTCTCATTAGCGGTAAAAAACACTTCTGGAACAGCAGCGGCTTCTTCAAAACTCCATTTTTCCGGTATGACCATTGCCATGCGGTAGTCTATAACCGCTTGCTCTGCATAACCGCCCCCGCCTACAAGTCCAAATATGCGATCGCCTTCATTAAACCCTGTAACAGCCACACCCATGCCTGCAACCGTGCCAGCAATTTCTAAACCGAGTATTTCAGATTCACCCTGTGGTGGTGGGTACCCGCCACGCCGTTGTATTAGGTCAGCGCGATTTAGGGCAGTTGCTTTTACATCCACCAGCAGTTGTGTTTGTGTCGTCTGAGGTGGAGGCACCTCGCTTAATTGTAGGACTTCCGGTCCTCCGTCTCCATTCCTGATAATCGCTTTCATCATTCTTCCTTCTTTACAGTCTATTTAGAATTCTATCATAGATTATGCTACTGCGTCAATTTCTTATTTCTCCCAGGCGGGATTATTTATAGTGAACTTTAGAATTAACAGGACATTTTGAGTTGTCCGAGGGAACTCCGGGGAATGCCATACGCGCATTCATACCGTTGATTTGGATTCCCGACTATCCGTGAGTTTCGTCGCGATTCGGAGATCGCTCCTACAAAAAATGGGCATCTGTAATTCTTAAAACTAAATAACCCTGGCTAAATAAAAAAATGTTGACAAAAGATATGAAATGTTGTATAATACTTTTGTAAAGTTATGTATACTTTACAAAAGGTGTAATAGATGCACAAGATGCATGTGTTGCCCCTGGGCACGCTTCACCCCTCCCCCGCGAGGGGGCGCGCAGACAGTGGTGTTATGGTTTATCCACTATCAGCGCGTAGCCATGCCATACGAGAACTATGACAAGGCTGGTTTTCATTTTAGCACAAGTATCACGCTTGCTGCTATAGAAATATGAAAACCAGCGCGCCCGAAGGAAACAGTTGACAGCAACTTTCCATTTTCCTGCCAACTTCTCCTTTAGGGTCTGTCATAATTAGAAAGACCGCTGGACGCTTTTTTCGTCCAGTCCGATAAATTCAACGATATGCTCGGAAGAGTATATCCACTTCTATTAAGGAGAAGAAAATGAAAACTTTGAAACGAATTAACATCGCAATCACGATATTTTTCCTATCTCTGTTTGCGATGATAAGTAGTAGTGACGCACAGATTAATATTATTGATATGTCCATGCCTTCCGAAGTCTATAATAACGGCTATTTCTACGATACTTATGCTTATATTGAAACGGATATCGCTTATGATACTGTATACTGGTATATTGGTATCTTTGATCCCGATGATGATTTTGAATATGTATATGTAGGGGAAACTCTGGGAGTAGATGGTGCCACTCGTGCGTGGTTCTATCCCGATGCGTCAGACTGTCCGGGGAGCATAAAAGGACAAAAGTATAGTGTCGCCGCCAAAGCCTGGTATTTTAATCGAGAGACGAAAACAAGTACGAGCGATTGGGAGTCTCGTGACTTCAGAGTCTTTGAATCGAAATCTATCTCTGGCATCAAAACGCCTTTGCTGCCAGAGAAACCGAACGTCACGGGTGTCTATGGCAGTGTGACACTGTCACGCCACTATCACGACGGAAGTGGTATCGTCATGGAGGGGTCTGTCTATGCCTATAACGGAACTGATGAAGATTGTACCGTTGAATCTTGGTTCCGACATACGCGTATGGACGCGGGTGGGTTCCAAAAACAAGATCCCGAATTCGATGATAATCAGCCTCCACCTTCCGAACCACTTAATGCGGGTACAACCTATAGTGATTCAGGCGATTCTTCCTATCTCCGTTTTCCTGTCCGCGACGGAGATATCGGACCGAACGATAGTTATACGTTAAATGCACATGTCCATCTTGCAGTGCATGGTAACGGGACGACAGATGTTTGGCACGAAGAGAATGGCGCATGGACGCACACGTTTACGAAGGCCGACAATCAATAACCGATTATAACGGCAGGGGGCACGTTCCCCTGCCATTTCCTTTAAGGGGCATAACCATGCATAAATGCAAAGTTGTTTTGCTGACACTGCTACTCCTGCTACTCACAACGGCAGCCCATGCCAAAATCGTTTTTAGTTCTGAACGCAACGGTGTGTGGGGTATCTACGTGATGGACGATGACGGTAGCAACCAGACACCGCTTATCGAAGGAGGGGGGGACCCCTTCCCAGAGAGTTGGTCTCCCGACGGTAAACAGATCCTGTTTAGTAGAGGTGTCAGTGTTCTTTACTTGATGAATCCAGACGGGACAAACATTCGGCAAATCAGAGAAGGCGATAGATGGGATTATGTCGGTAAATGTTCATTTTCACCGGACGGTAAATTTATCGTTTATAATAGACTTGAAGAGATAGACAACAACCAAAAACCTTCCGTAGAAGTGCTGAATATTGAGACAGGGAAGACCGAAGTCATATCGGATCTCAGTGTTACCCACTGCGATTGGTCCCCGGATGGTAGACATATAATATTCGCCAGGCCCGTTGCGGTCGGTATCGCTGGCGATGTCGGTGGGAACACGATTTGGATAATGGGTGCAGATGGGCATAACCCACGCCCACTGATCCCAAGCCCTGGCCTGCAACGGGACAACTTTCATATTCACCGATCCACACCGCGTTGGTCACCCGATGGTCAAAAGATTGTGTGGACAGAGGTAGAGCAGAAATGGGAGATGGTGCCAAATATTGGCATTGCGCTGTTCACCAAGGCGTTTCGGTATATGATTTATGATCTCAAAAGTGGAAACATCAAACAACTCCACATACCGAAGGACTACTTTCCGCTGGATATTGACTGGATGGATGACGGTGATTCGGTTGTCTTCAGTGCACGTGCGGGCATGCCGTTAAACGAACCGATACATGGTGTTCAGGAGAACCCACCTTGTTATATCTATAAATATCATATCCGAACAGGGGAGATCACGCAGCTCACAAACGATCCGGGGCGGGATCCGATAATAGATTGGATCAGTGATGATGTGTTATCGGTAACCCCACAGGGCAAAAAAAAAGTAACGTGGGGGGCAATTAAGGAGTAAAACCGTCCGCTGTAACATCATATTTTGGACAGGCAGGTGCCTTTTTTATCGGTATCTGCCTATTTTCTTTGCGTTAATTGACAACACTGTCAAAAGTAGACTTATACCGAACTCACGTTAAGTGGACGAAACATAGAAAAATTTAGCGGATTTACAACTTTTCCGATATAATAACGTCTAATTTATGGTAAAAACCATAATTATGGACACACTACGGTAGGTTCGGTTTCCTAACCGAACCTGTGCAAATCGTGCGGTTAGAAACCGCACCTACCAGGGGAGTGTAACATATTTTTGGATTTCACTATAAAAACACATTTACGTAAAAAATTATCTCATAGGAGCAGGCAATGTCAAAAGTTTCGCAAGAGAACGTATTGCAGCGTCAGTTCAATCCTGTAAAGGTAAAATTGGCGTACATGGAAGAATGTTTTGGACAATTACAGAGCGGTCTTCCGGCAAACAAAGATGAATATGTAGCAGCTGATAGGCTAACACATACTTATATCAAAAGCTGCTTTCTAATGATTGTACAGCGCGCTGTAGACATAAATAATACCATCATAGAATTTAGCGGTCAGACACCTCCTTACCAAAAATACCAAGGCTTTCGTACAGTTCAAGAGAGCGGTGTGATTGATCTGGACACGTTAAATTTCTTTGAACACGCCTTAAACTGTTACCAGAAAATCGCTAACCCTTATGAGGGACTCCCAGCCCCTGAACTCTACGATGTGTCTTCGAAACTGCTGCAACACGGTAAAGCCTATACACGCCAAATTAACAAATTCTTTGAAGGTACCGACCCTGTTGAACATAGTTAAAAAGAAGAGAAAAATCTCCATTCTATAGTAAGTTTTAGAATTAATCAGACACTCTGCATCAGCGAGGTTAGGAAACCTCGCCAGCAGTCGGCTGAAAGTGTCTATTTATTTCTAAGCTTCACTATAATTAAAAACAATTCCGGGTTGAAGTTGCAGATTCAACCCGGATTGAACTTTTGACTAACATTAAGTTAATCCTAATTAAATTCAACTATTCCGCCTGTCCCTTTGAGTACAATATTCGGTTTCAGCAAAACCTTATCTTCAGGTTCTTTCTTGAGACCACTTGGATAAAGCATATAAGAAATTCTGAGTGGCAAGTGTAGTCCTAAATCGGCAAGCATCTCCACATCCTCTTTGAAAACAATTAGACCACTCGACTGGGTTTGATAAGCATACCAGTACTTGAGATAAGATTGAATCTTATTATTATAGAGAATATTGCCTGATGCTACATCAATAGCCTTGACGCGCACTTTGCCGACTGCGGACTGGCGAGTACGGATAAAGGTAGATGTGCCTGATATTCCGGTTTGTCTGCCTTGACGCATGAGATGCTCATTGTAATCTTTACGATTCAACTTAGGGGTACTTACCATTCCCAGGATGATGATGTCAGCATTAAGAGCTTGCCCGACTTTAGCCGCCAACGCTGGGTCCGCGTAAACATCATTTAAGGTTAATCCGAGTTCCGCAACTTTTTCACCTACCGGCTGAACTTTTTCCAATCTGTCAAAAACCCATTCATTGTCTTTCAAGATAAGTTCTAAACGTTCTGCCAAATTAACGCTAATTCGTTTGCCAAGTTCTTGCGCCTCTTCCTCTTCAGCGATAAAAGGAACAACAACAATTCGTTTCGCGCCATCAAAAGACGGTGGTGTGTCAATATTAATCTCACTACCTCCGATGCATCCAGTAATTGAAACGAGGAGGAAAGGTATCAGTAGAAAACTAAAAAAACGCATAATAGGATATGCCTCCTTGATAAAAAAACTTTTGTCTTAGGCGTCTGTGCGTGTGCTGTATATTTTAGACGGAGTGTAAAACCTCTATGTCTGCCCATAAGTTATTGAGTCCAGCGCACAACCCACCTATTGCTAAAGTTTATCATAAATTGTCAAAAAAAGTCAAGACACAATTTACTTTAGTTAGAATCATTCAGTTCACGGATTTTCTAATCCAAAAGCGTAAAATAGTACGCAAAAGTTCAAAAAAAGCGCAATGAATTGCACGACTACAAAACGCGTTTCTTCTTAACTGAAAATGGGAAAGTGTCAAATTGACGCCAAAAACGATAAACACATTTGAAAATCTATTTGTTATGCGACTGCTAAGGCTCGCACCTCTCCGAATTCATGTGTCAACTTCGCCCAAGAACCGCCATTGTCTTCACTTAGGAAAAGCTGCCCGCTTACGCTGCATGCTATCAACAATCCCTCAACGCGCGAATTATAACCGAAGCACCAAATAGTGCTATTCGCGGTCATTCCGATATCGGAGCGATCCCAACGTATTGCCTCTGAATCTCGGACCGCATCTGTGTCTGGCATATAAAATATTCCACCTTGGTCACCGGGAGGGCCGTTCCCTGCACCGATAAAGACTTTGGCATTATCACCGTTTAGATAGAAAGCAGCGCGGCAATAGGGCCACGGAAAATGGTTACGGACTTTCAACGGTGTCCAATTGTGCATATCTGTAGTGATACAGACGTCGTTATTTGTCGCAGCAACAAGTGCTTTCTGTTCACCGGGCACTACTGTCAATCCATGAATATCTAAACTGCTCAACCCCTCACTTCGGTTATCCCACGTTTTGCCACCATCGGTGCTGAGACGCATACCGTCAATTTCAATCCCCGCATAGACAGTTTCATGGTCTTCTGGATCAATAATGATAGTTGTTACGCGCGGGATAATGGGAATGCCTTCACATTCTTGTGCGAGTTCCGCGTCAAGTTGCGTCCACGTTTCACCACCGTCTGTTGTTTTAAAAAACGCGGATGGGCAAGTTCCAGCATAAAGTGTCCCTGAAACAGTCGGATGGATAGCAAGGGACCAAACTTCTCGGCTATCCATTTCACTTGGCATGTGTTTCCACGTATCACCCGCATCTATGCTTTTGACAACGCCTTTTTCAGTGCCAGCATAAAGTATATTTGAATCCGTTGGATGCACAACGATCGCGCGGATATCTGCTTCTGGAAAGATGCCGTCACTGGCACGATGCCAAGTCTTGCCGATATCGGTGCTTCGCCAGATGCTTTGTCCAATTGTTCCTGCATAAAGTGTGTTTGCCATGTATATCACCTCATAATAGTTGTCAGTTATCAGTTATCAGTTGATTCAGAACTCCTTCGTCAATAATGGTGTCCCCTCGTCTGATACCCCATTTTACCGCTGCAGTTCCTATCTCAGGTTTGAGATGGAAAGCATATCGATAAAGAGTATTATCCTTATTTTCAACATATATCATCGGTTTTGCATCAAGAATTTTTCTGTTTTGATATGTTAGCGTTAAGGTAAGTGAATGTACGCCTTTTGCCTCGCTTGGAACAGCAATAATCTCCCAATAATTTGGATGAATGGGATTAGGGAGAACATAGGTAGTATAGCTGCCGAGGCTCCCTTCAAATGCATTATAGTTATAAGTTATAGATTGCTGAGAAAAACTTTGATTTTCAACTTGCAGGCTGGGAATCAGCATGAAGCGTTGGACATCATTTCCAAAATTAGGAATATCTACTGAGGCGGTTCCATCGGCAGTTTTAAAGGGTAATGACTCAACAAAGATCTCTCCCGTATTACGTAAATAAGCAACTTTGATGTTTACGTTTACATTCCGTTGTGTAGAAAAACTGAGGTTTAGACCTGCCTGATCTGATGTTGCGACCTTACATTCAATAGCGTGTGCAGCAAAATTGGTGAGTTTTTTATTTTTTCCAAGAGCAGGGTAGGTTTCATGGGTAAATAGCGGTTGAATTGTTGGAACTAATGTGTGGTACCGAAAAGGTTTTTCAACAGTTCCGATAATCTTCCACGTAGTGAGGTAATTTGTAACTTTCCAGTCAGCGAAGATGTCTGAGAATGTGCGATCTATTCCGCGTGTCTGCAGCGTGTGTGCAATCCCTAAAAATCCGTCCAAAGGGTTTTTAACAAGCGATGCGACGGTTTGTGGACCGCCATAATGATCGTGCAGGTATAGCACAAAAAGAAAAGAGGCACCGTAATGCGCGAGTAGGTTTGTTTGGTTCATCTGTGCCCAGTCGGTCAACGAGATGTTCGGTGTCTTCTGAAAAGCATCAACATGTTGGTAGAGGTCGTAACCACATTGAAAAGCTGCGTAATCAGCACACCCTTCGTCTATCCACGTTTCTTCCTTCGGGGAGTGCTTCCAGTGGATAAGGTGTAAAAGTTCATGAGCGATGACAGGTTGGATCGTGTCAGCATTCGCAGCCCTTTTTTTGGTGTCAATATAGAGGATATCTGCTTCGTTGCTATGCAGTGGCCCAAAAGTTGGATGGTGTAGCATTCCTCTGTGTTGATCAATCGGAAAGAAATATCCGGCTGTTACGTGATGCGTGCTAATATCACGGATGTTGAGAAGAAGCAGGATTACTTTTTGATTTCCATCAATATCTGGCGGTGTGCCAAAGTTTTCCGTTAAGATGTTGTATATTCCGCGCCGCGGGTCTGCTGGGGTCAATGTCTCAAACGCTGTTTGAATAGTTTGGACTGTGAGTGCTGTAACATTCTCTTGCCATTCTGAATCTTCAACAAAAATATAACAGTGGGGACCGCTTGCCCGCAGCGTTGCATTAATTGTATACTGCTGTCTTCTTGCGAAATCAATAGCAAAGAATGTTCGTTGGAATCCGATGGAAAGTGCCGGCGCTGCAGGATGGGTGGGTGCGGTTGGAACATCCGTTAAAAGTTCGGGGGCTATATCAATTTTTAAGTATGGTGTCCCACAGCGGAATGCCTCACTATACTGCGGAGAAAGGATTAGCGTTAGCAAGAGAACTGTGATGATGGTATATCGCATTTTTGATAGTTTCAATGAGATTGACATCAGCTATCAGCCAAAAAGGTTCTTAGCTGATAGCTGATTCCCAAAAGTCTAAGCCAAAACTACTACTGGAGTCGTTCCTGTATTTCATCATTATCAGGTTCAATTGTTTGCGCTTGCTGCCAGACACCACGTGCCTTTTCAGGTTCACCGTTTTTAAGATACGCATCACCGAGGTGCATCAGAATTTCAACATTGTCAGGCATCTGTTGGTTTGCATTTTCCAGCGTTGTAACAGCTTCCGCGAAGCGGCCCTGTTTAAAGAAAACCCATCCAAGGCTATCAAGATATGCACCGTTTGTTGGTGCCTTTTGGAGTGCACGCTTTATTAAAACTTCTGCTTCATCAAGGTTTGTTCCTTGCTCCGCATAGAGATAACCGAGTGCGTTAAGGGCATATTCATGTGCTGGTTCGATCTCAAGTGTTTTACGCAAATACGTTTCTGCTTTTTTGAATGCCCTCATCGTTTGGTAGACAGATGCAATCCCGTATGTAGCTCCGATGTGGTCTGGATTGTCAGCGAGAAGTTCAGCGAAAGCCTCTTCAGCTTTGTCAAGTTTTTCAAAAAGAAAATAGACATTTGCCAGCGCAAACTGAGCATCTATCATCATCTGTTTATAATGGGCTCGTTGAGTATTATTCACAGGATTATTGATAAAATCTTTCGAAAAGAAGATCGCTCGTCCAAGATATGTTTCTGCGTCTCGAATAAGTTCCTGTGAGTCAACCTCCCCATTGCCTGGTGAAAGCGCCTGCTGAGCAAGTCCCTGAAGCACCAAACCAAGCCCTAAGTTTCCACCAACGTCTTGCGGATCTAAGGCAAGGATTTGCTTAAAGATTTGTTGTGCCTCCGCTAATTTATCAGCATCAAGATAGAGACGTCCAACAATTTTAAGGGTTCTTATATCATTTGGGATAATTTTTATGACGCGTTGGTAAGCCCCAATAGCTGCTTGCAGATTATCTGTTATTAGATAGAGTTCACCGAGTCGTCTGTGAAATTCAGGTTCAAAAGGCATAATCCGGGTGAGTGCTTTCAAAGATGTTTCCGCAGTAGAATATTCTTGGCGTTGAAACGCTAAATTAACGATCACTCGGTGCGCGCCGAAATGGTCAGGGTCTAATTCAGTCACTTTTTTCGCAGCTTTCAACGCTTTTATGTTATATTTCCCACCCGAATGAGATGCGCGGAGATATAAAATTTGCACGAGTTGCCAGTTTGCCGGAACGTGGGAGGGGTTAAGCTTGAGTGCTTGATCTATATCATCTTCAGCACCTCCAACATCCTCCATGCGATGAAACCGAAGTTGTCCCCGTTTGTACCAAACGTAAGCAGAATTCGGGGCCTGTTTTACTAATTCATCGTATATGCGTTTTGCAGCACTGATGTCTTTGTCAAAACTTTGTAAGAAGATGGCGTGCATCAGCTGTGTGTAAACCTGCTTGGCGTTTTCAAATTCCTCTGTTAACGGCGCCTGTTCTGCTGTTGTAAGCGGTATTAATTCTTGGGCATCTGTCATCTTCTCTGTTGAGAAAAGACAGACTGCGCTCAGCAAGATTAAAAATATCCATAAGTTGCTTTTCATAATCGTTCTCCTTATCTGCTTTAATAGTCTTAGGCACGCTCCCGCCGTTTAGTAACCATATTCGCGGAAGATTTGATCCTGACAACTATCCTGCTACACTATTATTAGAATCGGTTTCCGAGATTTTACCAACGTCTACGAGTATTTCATCCTCTTGTAAAGTCATGAGCCGGACGCCTTGCGTTGTACGGCCAATTGAACGAATATCGCTGACTGCCATACGCGTAATATATCCTGTAGAACTAATAAGAACAAGTTCATCTGATGGCGTAACCAGTTTGGCAGAAACAACTGCTCCATTACGGGTTGAACGCTTAATGGCAGTCAGTCCCACGCCGCCGCGCTTCTGCGAACGATACGCCGATAGCCCTGTCCGCTTGCCGTACCCGTTTTCTGTTACAACCAGAAGAGAATCTTTTTCATCAGCGGAACAAACCATGTCTACTACAAAATCGTCTTCACCGAGTCGGATACCACGGACACCGCGTGTGCGGCGCCCCATGCTGCGAACATCTGATTCCTTAAATCGTATAGAGTTCCCATTATGGCTCACCAAAATGACATCGTAATTTCCATCGGTAAGGTGAGCCCCAATTAATTGGTCCTCTGTATCTAAATTAATCGCTATAATTCCACTGGAGATGGGATTTCGAAAATCACCTAATGGAGATTTCTTTACAATCCCGTATTTTGTCGCCATAAGGATATATGAATCTTCATTAAACTCCCGAATAGGTAAAAATGCGGTAATAGTCTCTGAGTCACTTAATTTTAGCATATTCACCGCTGCTCTGCCAGCTGCTTGGCGTGAACCTTCCGGTATCTCAAAAACCTTTAAGACAAAGCATTTTCCGAGACTCGTGAAAAAGAGAAGAGATTGGTGCGCCGTTGCAATAAGCAGTTGTTCCAAGAAATCACCATCTTTTGGGTTTCCGCCTTTAATACCAACTCCACCGCGATTTTGCGTTCGATAGGTATCCATCGGAATCCGTTTGAGATATCCGGAATGCGTCAGTGTGACAACCATCTCCTCATCTGCAATGAGGTCCTCCATTTCGAAACTTTTAACCTCCGAAACGATCTCAGTGATGCGATCATCTCCATGATCCTCCTTCAACCCTTCCAATTCTTCCCTAATGATCTCGGTGACAAGGTCTTCACTATCAAGAATAGCTTTGAGTTCAGCGATACGTTCCAAGAGGTCACTGTATTCATCGTTAATACGTTGCCGTTCCAACCCTGTTAGCTGGCGTAAGGTTAGCCCCAGCACCTCGTTCGCTTGAATTTCAGAAAGTTCATACTGTGTTTGCAGTTTTTCTCTTGCCTCCTGTGGGGTCTCAGCAGTTTGCACGATGTCTATGACTTCTTCTAAATGCTCAAGCGCGATACGGTATCCCTCTAAAATATGAGCGCGGCGTTCACACCGTGCCAAATCAAACTGGGTGCGTCTACGGATTACTTCCCGCCGATGCATCAAGTAGTAGTGTAAAATCTCGGGAAGCGTTAATATTTTGGGCAGCCCTTCAACAAGGCAGAGAAGGTTTGCAGCAAAAAAATGCTGCATCTTTGTGTGCTTGTAGAGCTGATTTAAGATAACTTGCGGCACTTCCCCACGCTTAAGTTCAATAACGATACGAATCTCCTCATCAGATTCGTCTCTGATATCCGAAATGCCAGTAATCGTTTTACCGTCTACTTGATCAACCATCTGTTGCAGCAGCAGGTTTTTCTTAATCTGATAAGGAATTTCAGTAACAACAATCTGCTCGCGGTCTCCACGAGATTTATCGCGCGTCATCGGTTCAATTTCCACTCTTGCCCGCATCGTCATACTTCCCTTGCCAGTAGTATACATATCTTTGATTCCTTTTTTCCCAACGATAATTCCAGCAGTAGGAAAATCTGGCCCAGGGAGAAATTCCATCAGTTCTTCAACGGTGGCATCTGGAAAATCAAGCGCGTGCAGGAGAGTATCCACGACCTCGTTAAGGTTATGCGGTGGTATCTTTGTTGAATAGCCTACACCGATACCATCAGTGCCGTTCACAAGCAGGTTCGGAAGAAGACCTGGTAGGACGGTAGGTTCTTCTAATGATTCTTTATAATTTGGTTGGAAGTCAACAGTATCCTTATCAATATCCAGCAGAAGTGTTTCAGCAATTTTTGTAAGTCTACACTCCGTGTAACGCATTGCCCCCGCGGGATCATCGTCAATAGATCCAAAGTTGCCTTGTCCATCAATTAAGGGGTAACGTGTATTGAATTCCTGTGCGAGCCCTACGAGCGTGCCGTAAATCGGACCATCACCGTGTGGATGAAAGTTCTTCATAACCTCACCAACAACAGCAGCACATTTATCATAGGGGCGGCTACTGGTGAGATTAATCTCTCCCATAGCATAGATGATGCGGCGTGCACTCGGTTTTAAACCATCTCGGACATCGGGGATTGCCCTATTGGTATTGACACTCATCGCGTAGGTAAGGTACGATGTTTGTAATTCGGTATCTATGGATCGTCTGATGATGTTTTCTTCTTGCATCTGTTTCTTTTTTAATTCCCATCGCCTGGTGGCTATTTACTTTTTATTTATTAACGTGAGTTTGATAAATCCGGTAGACTTTCTCAGTCCAATTTAGGACCCCAAAGTAGGCGCGTTTTGATGAAGATTAGTTTATTAATTCGGTAATATTTATTTTTCCCAGGCATGGTAGGTACGGTTTCCTAACCAATGCAGAATACCAAACGCGTATTCTGCTGGATATAATTATGGAACTACCGAAATATTTTTAAAAACTTCATAGAAACGCGCCTGTCTCTATGTTGAAGAGGACCTAACGGTGCGTTTAGAAAACGCACCTACCACCAGGGTGTGGACCGCTAAATTGACGCATAAGGGTTTCGCTGCGCTCTACCTAACCACTATACTCAATCTAATCATCAAACTTATGACCCGTAAACATCAAGTTCGACTTGTGTGCCATAACGTTCTATGAATGCGCGGCGGGGTTCCACAGAATCGCCCATCAGCAATGTGAACATCCGTTCAGCTTGCACAGCATCCTCAAGAGTAACCTGTAACAGTACACGTGCCTCTATTTGCATTGTTGTCTCTTTTAATTGCTTCGTATTCATTTCGGCAAGCCCTTTGAAGCGCGTTAGTGTCATCCCTCTGTTTGCATTTGATGTAAGGATAGAAAGAAGTTCTCCAACAGAGGTAGCAGACTGCTTTTCATCCGATTTATTTACTACACTAAACAACGGTGCCCCCTCCGATGTTGACACATCAAAATCTTCTGGTTGAATTCCAAACTCTTTAACACACTGAATGTGAGGTGAGAGCTCAGCATGTATCGCAGCATTAGACGTTACGTTACGTTGTAGCATATCCTCCATAGTAACTTCTTCTAAAACATTTCCAACCTCATTGCTGTTTGCGTCCGAATCAACCTCAAATGGCAGTTCAGTTTGTTCAGCGCCATCCCCTTGCGATTGAAGAATATCCGAGATGGTATTTACTGGGTCTTCTGGTGTTTCGCGTGGTTCCATGATATCCGAGTCAGATGTCTGTTGCTCTTGGATCGGTTCCCATAGGTATTCTATCAGTTCTTGGCGTGTTCGATTTCCGCGTTCGATCAATTCCGAAAGACGTTTTTCAATCGCAGACAGTGCCTTAACACAAGCCACCGATTCCTCTACCGTCCAAGGAGTGCCGTGGCGCTTATTCGTTATCTCTTGAGCCCCCGCGGCTGATTCCAACAAGTGTTCCTCCAAAGCATCTTCATCTTGAAGATACTGTGCTTGTCGCCCCCTCCTAATTTGAAAAAGGGGGGGTTGTGCAATGTAAAGATGCCCTTTAAGAATTAACTCTGGCATCTGCCGAAAAAAGAAAGTCAGCAATAATGTCCGGATATGCGCGCCATCTACATCTGCATCTGCCATAATAATTACCTTGTTATACCGCAACTTTTCCAATGAAAAATCCTCTGCACCAATACCGGTACCGAGCGCAGTAACAATGTCTACAATCTGTGCATTTTTTAAAATCTTGTCTAACCGTGCCTTATCAACATTGATACCTTTACCTTTTAAAGGAAGAACAGCTTGAAAAGTCCGATCACGCCCCTGTTTTGCAGGACCACCTGCGGAATCTCCCTCAACGAGAAAAATCTCTGTTTTTTCCGCATTACGTTCGGAACAATCAGCGAGTTTACCCGGCATTGATGCAGAGTCAAGAACACCTTTTCGACGAATAATGTCGCGAGCATTCCGTGCTGCTTCCCTTGCCTGTGCAGCCTGAATACTCTTGTTAATTATACGCTTAGCAAGTGCCGGTTGTTCCTCTAAATACCCTTTCAGTTGTTGGTTCACAATACTCATCACAATACCTTCTACTTCGGTATTACCGAGTTTTGACTTTGTTTGCCCCTCAAACTGAGGTTCGGGAACTTTTACACTAATAACAGCCATAACTCCTTCGCGGATGTCCTCTCCCGTGAGTGAAATTTTTACGTTCTTCAATAAGTCGTTATCTTTGCTATAGGTATTGAAAGTCCGCGTTAAGGCATTTTTGAATCCGCTTTCATGAAACCCACCCTCTGTTGTCCGAATATTGTTCGCATACGAGAAGATATCCTCTTTTGAATAACCAGTATTATATTGGATTGCGACCTCAACCCGAACATTGTCCGTAACACCTTCAAGGTATATTGGCGTATCATGGAGGACCTCCTTATTCTCATTCTGGTAAATAACGAACGAAGCAATACCGCCTTCATAGTGATAAACAGTTTCTGCTTCATCCTCCGGTTGTCCAGTTCTAAGGTCCTTAAATCTAATACGAACGCCCCGGTTGAGAAAGGCTAATTCACGGAGACGCCCTTTCAGGGTTTCAGCTTGAAATTCAAGCGTGTCAAAAATCTCATGGTCAGGCATAAATGTTGTTACTGTACCGTTGTCTTTCGCTTCACCAATTACCTCTACCTCTTTTGTAGGTATCCCGCGTTTATATTGCTGCTCGTAAAGTTTACCTTCCTGTGCAACTTGCACTCTGAGCCACTCCGAAAGTGCATTTACACAGGAAGCTCCTACACCGTGTAAACCGCCGGCAGTTTGGTACCCTACATCTGCCCGTCCATCAAATTTTCCACCTGCATGAAGAGTTGTCATCACGACCTGAAGGGCAGACACCCCCGTATGGTGTTCTCCAACAGGAATCCCACGTCCATCATCAGAAACTGTGACACTCCCATCTTCGTTGAGTGTTATTCTAATCTCCGATCCATATCCTGCACCGAACTCATCAATAGAATTATCAACAAGCTCCATAACAAGATGATGTAGTCCAGCAGCACCAGTACTGCCAACATACATCCCCGGGCGTTTCCGAACAGCTTCTAACCCTTCTAATATTTGAATAGATGACGCGGTATAATCATTTGACATTATCTATAAATCCTCTTAGGTTGTTGGTTATGTCAATCGAAAGTATAAAAATGAAATAATATTAGGCAGACAGCATGGAAGAACATGTTGCTGGATTTACTATGCTAAACCCAACTTACAGATTATCACGAATCGCAACAAATTCCCAATTACATTTTTTAACTATAAGTTATGTTTTTTACTAAATTTAACGACGTTTTCCAGATCAATCTACAGTGAATAACGGTCCGTCAAATTTCCAAACAGAAATTTGTATATTCTATATCCATTATACCACAATTTTCTATTTTTTGTCAACCTATTTTTTATCTATTTTGTGAAATATTTTTAAATTTATATTATGTAAAATATTTGTTGCTATTCTGCGGTTTTAGTATAAGAGGATTGTGTTAAAAAAAGTGTTTTTAAAGCATCTCGTAACTCAGAATCGTTTACTGCTGAAACAGCGGCTTCAGCCTGCTCTTTTATCTCAGGTGGTACAGGCGTGGAAACCCGTTCAGAAATCTCCGAATCTGATTTAACTGTATCTTCAGTGGATTTTATATTAGAAATGCGCGGGTTAAAACGAAACTTGATGTCAGTTATCTGGATCTTTTTAGTAGGCTTTTGTATTCTTACATTCATATCTCCAAGCATTTTCTCAAGCTTTGTTAAGATGTCAATTTTCATTGCCGATAATTCAGTCATACAGGTTGGATGTCCTACATCAACCTGCAAAACTCCGCGTAATATAGAAACTGGCACACTTTGCGCAGCAACAAATGTTCCAACAATAGATTCCCAATCATCAATAATTCGCCTTACATGGAGTTTATCAGACCAACCCTCTTGGCGTAGAAAAGTTTCTATAACCCCTTCTACTCGGACTGTTTTCCGCCGTATTATCGGACTTCGTTTTTTTCCACGAGTTTTTTTAAAACGCATCCTTCTAATTACCTGATCCAAATTTCAATATTATTACATGTGATGTTTAATTATAATTAACAATTACACCGTTTTCTACCGTCAATAGGCGGACATCTGATAGTTCATCGCCCATCACGTCTTTGTCAGTAGCGGTAATTACAGTCTGTGCATTAACACCATGTAAATAAGCTAATAGGTATGCACGTCTTTTCACATCCAATTCCGACAGGACATCGTCCAGCAGAAAAAGCGGTGCCACGCCGGTATTCTCTCGTATAAACTCTAATTCCGACAGTTTCAGTGCGAGGGCTATTGTTCGGCACTGTCCTTGAGAAGCATAGGTACGTGCAGCTTCACGTAAGGGTGCCTCATCACCGTTAGATGTTTCCAAGACTAAAGAAAAATCATCACGATGTGGGCCGACGAGTGTTACGCCCCGTCTCAGTTCGTCCCGGCGTGCTTGTGCTAAGGTATTGCGAAAATGATCTGAAAGATTTGTAATATCGGAAATATCGGTGATAACACATTCAACGCATGGAGAATATTGCAACAAAAGCCGTTCACGTCCACCCGTCAATGAAAGATGTGTAGTCTCTACAATCGTACTTAGCCGCGCTAACGCAGCATGTCTTGCACCGATTAACGCAGTCCCTGATTCAACAAGGAGTCCATCCCAAACGGCTATTTCGCTGACAACTCCTTTTCCCATACTCAGTTGTTTCAACAGTGCATTCCGATGCTGTAAAATTCCACGATAACGTTGAAGTTCCTCCAAATATTCTCGATTCAGCTGGGATAAAAATAGATCAAGCCATCGTCTACGGGATGTAGGCGACCCTTTCACAAGTTCCAAAGATTCTGGAGCGAAAACGACAACATTGAACTGACCTATCCAGTCTGATCGTCTTTGTTGTAACACCCCATCTGTTTTTAGCCGAAACGGACCTTGTCGAGGTTTTATTGCTTCAAGTTTTATGAGTGAATCAGGTCTCTTATCGCTATGGAAATAACCTGTAACCGCAAATCCTTCTGATGTATATCGTATTAATTCAATAGTAGTATTCGCCCGGTGCGATTCTCCAGTACAAAGAAAATAGAGCGATTCCAAAAGATTTGTTTTTCCCATCGCATTTTTACCAACTACTAATGTCACTGGTGAATGAAATGTGATGTCACACGCTTTATAATTCCTAAAATTCCGAAGGCATAATCGCTCCAAATGCATTTGTACCTCATTTTTAAATCTCAATTATTTCAGGATTGCTAAACCATAAATTAAAAGAGACATGCTGAAGAATTTAATAAAATGGAATTTTATTTCTTAAATTTTAAAATTATCCACGTGTCTTATATACGTTACTAAGGTACAATTAAAATTTTAAATTGTACCTTAGTAGTAACAGTAGGGGGTGTGCATAAGTGGATAACTGCTCTAAAGTCTTGTAAAGACAGGGGTTATCGCTGTTGACAACATGTGTATAGATTTTACAATTATTGATAAGTTGTTAACAAGATTAACGGAGGTAAAGTTATCAACAAGTTATCAACAAGTTATCAACATTTAATTTTGAATTATCAACAAGAATTGTGCATAACGTGTGCTTAAGTCTTTAAAACGTTGAGGACGTCTGAATTTATAAGTCTTTGCTATACCGAATTTCCTAAAATTTTTAGATGATGGTATTTTGATCAGAATCTTTATGCCAGTTCATCAATAAAATGTTGTATAAGTTTTTTCGTTTCCTTGTCTTTAAGTAATTTTTCAACCTGTGTGCATGCGTGTATAATTGTTGTATGGTTTTGACGATGAAATGCTTCAGCAATATCTAACAAAGAAAGTTGCGTGAGTTCTCTGCACAAATACATAGCGATTTGGCGTGGGAAGACAATGGCTTTAGTTCGTTTTGCGGAAGTTAGGTCATCGTTATCCAACTGAAAGTGATCTGTGACAATTCTTTGTATTGCTGCTGCTGTGATAGCTTTTTGGCGTGAGCCTCTACTAATCGGGGTTGTGTCATTTAGCACCCTGCGTGCAAAGTCAATATCAAGCCGTTCACCCGAGATTGAAGCCTGGGCTGTAAGACGTATCAGTATACCCTCCAATTCGCGAATATTTGCTGTTACTATTTCTGCGATGTAGCTGAGGACTTCATGTATTTCATCGGCAATATTATCAAAGCCCTGGTCTTGCCATTTTTGCCGTAGAATTGCAAGGCGGAGTTCATAATTGGGTTTATCAATTTCTGCTACCATGCCCCATTCAAAACGTGAGATTAACCTTTCTTCAAGGTTATTAAGCATACTCGGTGACCGGTCACTCGTCATAACGATTTGGTTTGAGTTGTGATATAAAACGTTGAACGTATTAAAAAATTCCTCTTGTGTGCCTTCTTTACGTGCAAGGAATTGAATATCATCAATTAACAATAGATCTGTTGTTCTATATTTTGTGCGGAATCCTTGTGCTGAAGTTCGGTCCATGATGGACTCAATATATTCGTTCATAAATATTTCAGAGGTAACATAAAGAATTCTCCGTTTTGGGGCAATATTTTGTACTCTATTGCCGATGGCATGTAGCAGGTGTGTTTTTCCAAGTCCAACGCCACCATATATAAAGAGAGGGTTGTACTCTCCACCTAAATCATCGGAGACAGCACGCGCAGTTGCATCACAAATTCTATTGCTTTGCCCAACAACGAAATTCTCAAAGACGTAGTTAGGATTTAAGTTTGCTATTTCAGGGATGTCTTCTTCAGAGCTATGTACAGTTTGCGCTGTCTCGGGGATTTTGACAAGAGACGTATCCACTGATATTTTTAGCTTACAGCCGTTACTTGTTTGATCGTCTAACACCTTCTTAATATCACTGAAAAATCTATCTTCGATTTCATCTTGTGTGTAATCGGAAGGAACAGCAATGATAAAAGACTCATCGGTGAGTGAATGTGGGATAACTTGGCGTAGATAAATATCGTTGCGGGCGGTTTCGTCAAGTTCCTCAAGTATTGCTAACCAGAGTGAATCGGGGGTGTGTTGCATGAAAATGTTCCTACCTATTATTAAGGTTGCCAGCTGCCGGAGCCATGTTATTAAAATGTTTATAAATTTTCTACATAGAAATATGCATGACGTGAACGTGAATTATATCATTTTCCTAATTTGAATAGCAAGTTAAATTGGCGAAATTTTTTACAAAATTCCATCTATGTATAGAAAAAATTTGAAGGTTTAGAATTAAAAATATAAATATTATATAATGACCAAATTTTTCCAGATTATCGGGTAAAAGCCTGAATTTTAGCAAAAATCACCAAAATACTTGCTATTATTTATTAACGTCAATTTTGTGCAATAGATACCGCCTCTTTACAATTAATTATACAGAAAAATTTGACAAACTGTGAAAAATCGGGTATCCTTTTATATAACATGAATAAAACATACCTCATAATTTCCGTGGGTACTTTTAAAGATAAGAAATAGAGAGGAAAAGAATTATGAAGCGTACGTATCAGCCGCATAGGCGGAAACGCAAGAACAAGATGGGATTTCGGAAACGGATGTCTACACGTGATGGGCGCAAAATCCTCGCGCGCCGCAGGGCAAAAGGTAGAAAAATCCTCAGTGCTTAAAGTTACTTTGGAAAAGTTTAAAAGATGCCTCGTACTTTTAATTTACCTCGCTTTTATGAAAGTCCAATTATTTCTACTGTTAAGGCATCGCGACGGAATATGGACTCCCGTAAGCGAGACCTATCTCCTTCCGTTTTAGATTTTGGTCCTGTTCGTTTTAAGATTGCTCGCCACTTTGGGTTTTGCTATGGCGTGGAAAATGCTGTTGAGATAGCATATCGCGCCCTTGAAGAGAATCCGGACAAGCGAATTTTCCTACTGTCTGAGATTATCCATAACCCTCGTGTTAATGAAAATTTAAGGCATCACGGCGTACAATTTCTCTCTGATACTGAGGGACATTCGTTACTTCCGTTTGATATTTTAGTGCCTGATGATGTTGTTATTGTGCCAGCTTTCGGCACAACGTTGGAAGTTGAAGCCGAACTGAATGATCGCGGTGTTACGCTTTCATCCTACAATACTACTTGCCCGTTTGTTGAAAAGGTATGGAAGCGGAGTCAGGAGATTGGCAAGCAGGATTATACCGTTGTTGTGCATGGTAAACGGTATCATGAGGAAACTCGCGCTACATTTTCACATGCACAAGCGGAGGCACCTGTTGTTGTCGTTCGCGATCTTGCCGAAGCGGAAGACCTCGCAAAAGTGATTAGAGGTGAAGCTGGTGAGGACTTTTTCTTTAAACAATTTGCTGACCGTTATTCTGAAGGTTTTCATCCAGACGTTAATCTTAAACGTATCGGTGTTGTCAATCAGACGACGATGCTTGCTACAGAGACACAAGCTATCGCTGATCTGTTGCGGCAGGCTATTATTATAAGATACGGTGAAGAGAATCTCGCTGAACATTTTGCTGATACGAAGGATACGCTCTGTTATGCTACGAAAGAGAATCAGGACGCGACACTTGAGCTTATCGCTGAAGGAGGGGATGTCGCTGTTGTTGTAGGTGGTTACAATTCGTCTAATACAAGCCATCTTGTGGAACTTTGTGAACATAGGCTGCCAACATATTTTGTCCGTGACGCGGAGGAGTTGCTTAGTCCAAAACGAATTCGCCATCTGTCACTTGAAACAAAAGAGGTGCAAATAACAGCGGATTGGCTGCCGACTGAACATCCTGATGGAAGTCCAATTGATATTGTTTTGACTGCGGGTGCGTCTTGTCCAGATATTCTGCTTGATGAGGTGTTGCGGAAGATTGTTAGGTGGTTTTCGGGGACGCGTTCTGTGGAGGATGTGCTTGTGCCATATCAGTAGAATTGATAAGCAATATTAAATAATAATCTTTCTAATTTCGGTAGATGTCTAACGCGTAGGGGCGGGGTTTACCTGCCCGTCATTGACGTACAATGTGCATATTTAATATTGAAACTTGCCTATACTGTAAGAAATAATGTAAATTTCAACAGAACATCTCATTGAAACTGACATAGGAAATAGTTCATAAAAGTAGTGTAAACAAAATCTGATAAGTCATCGTTAATAGGCAAACTTATACGTTGACATGACTACCGAGGCAACTGTCGCACAGAACATCTCATTGAAACTGACATAGAAAATAGTTCATAAAGGCAGTGTAAACAAATCTGGTAAGTCATCGTTGAAAACGGATAAAGACAATCACGTGAAAATTACAACATTATCCTTAACAGATAGATAATATTACGCATATTTTCACACACAATTTAAACACACACCAAACCGATGCAAGGTTTCAAACTTCGTCAACAAGTACGGAAGGTGTGTAAGTCATAAAAAGGAAGTATACCATGAATAGTCATTTGAGGATTCTCACAGCAATCGCTTTTACGTTGATATTGATAGCCGGTATTACCGGATGTTCAGAAACTGACACAGCAAATCCAATGACCACTGGAGCAAGTGACGAAGAATCGGCAAATCAACTCACTCTTGACGAAACTTATGATCATACCCGAAACGGGGCACGTCTAATTATGTCCTACGATAAAGCCACCAATACCTTTAAAGGCACTGTTGAAAATACGACAAATGCGGTTTTACAGCAAGTTCGCGTAGAAATTCACTTATCAAACAGCCAGGGACCCGATCCAACGGATCCAGAACTCGGTCCAACACCGCCAGTTGACCTTGCCCCCGGTGAAAAAATACCGGTTGAACTGATGGCAGTGGACGAACCCTTTGACATGTGGGTAGCTCACCCCGAAGTCGGTCCCAGCTCCGGCGGTGGCGGCGAAGGCGGCGGTGAACATGGCCAAGGTGGCGCTCATAATTGATTACAGTGTAGGTCGTTGAGCCTCACCGAAACACCTCTTCAAGGGGAATATATCAATAGATACTTTCCCCTAAATACACTTATCAAACAATAGTCGATGATTTATCTCTCATTCATTTCATACAATACATAACTTTAATAAAAAGGAGTATAATCATGAACCGTAATTTTGGAATTCTCACCCTACTGGTTGCCATATTGATGGCAACGACTATTGGCTGTGAACGGATGGCGGAGCAAATGATGCCTCCAATGTCAGGCGGGGACGAAGAATCGGCAAATCAACTCACTCTTGACGAGACGTACGAAAATATCCGAAATGGGGCGCTCCTCATTATGGCTTACGACCCAGCCAGTAAATCTTTTAAAGGCACCGTGGAAAATACTACGGATGCGATTTTACCCCAAGTTCGCGTAGAAATTCACTTATTTGATTCAAAAACGGGGAACTCAACAGCGGAACTCGGTCCGACACCACCAAAGGACCTTGCCCCCGGTGAAATACAGAACATTGTGCTTCCGGAAGAGGGCCCGCCCTTTGACAGGTGGACGGCTCACCCCGAAGTCGGTCCCAGCTCTGGCGGAAGTGGCGGCGAAGGTGGTAATGAAACAGGCGGCGAACATGGTGCAGGTGGGGACGAAGAACCTCCAATGTCAGGCGGGGACGAAGAATCGGCAAATCAACTCACTCTTGACGAATTTTATATTTATGATAATGTGCAAAACGTACATGTGGATTTGCTATACGATGCATCTCGCAATACCTTTTGGGGGTCCGTGGAAAATATCTCGGATGCGGTAGTACAGCAAGTTCGCGTAGAAATTCACTTATTTGATTCAAAAACGGGGAACTCAACAGCGGAACTCGGGCCGACACCACCAAAGGACCTTGCCCCCGGCGAAAGACTGGACATTGTGCTGATGGCAGAAGGTCCAGCCTTTGATAGATGGACGGCTCACGTCGAGTTCGGTCCTAGTTCTGGTGGAAGTGGCGGCGAAGGTGGCAATGAAGCAGGTGGCGAACATGGTGCCGGCGGTGAAGGTGGCGGAAATTGATTTGCTGCGTAGACAGTTAAGCCGCATTGTAACCTCTCTCAAGGGAGTAATTGGCAATTGCTCCCTTTTTCGTAAACGTATCTATTCATTGCACATAACTTTTTTATATGTAATACCAAATTATATCTTTCAAAAGGAGATAAATCTATGAAGTCTATTCTTGCCACAATCACTATCACTATGTTGATAGCTACCATAAGTGGGTGTTCAAAAAAGGGAGAATTGTCCGTCGATGATGGCGATGAAGAATCTAACGTTGAACTTACACTTACCGATACGTACGATAAAGTTCGCAACGGCGCTCGACTGATTTTAAGTTACGATGCACAAAGTAATTCCTTCAAAGGTACTGTGGAAAATACCACAAACGAAACTTTGGAACAAGTTCGCGTTGAAGTCCACTTGTCAAATGGAAAAGAACTCGGGCCGACAACACCGGGAGACCTCGCCCCCGAAGAAAAAAGGGATGTTCAACTCACCGCAACAAGTAAGAATTTTGACAGGTGGACTGCCCATCCTGAAGTCGGCCGTAGTGAGCACGGTAACAGGGAAGGCCGTGGCGAGCATGATCGTGAAGACGGTGAACATCGGAACAAAGAAGGCCGCAGTGAGCATGATCGTGAAGGCGGCGAACATAAGCGAGAAGGCAAAAGCGAACACAAGTAATGTAACATTGGTGTTAATCAATACACCCGAAGTGTGCGGCGGAGACGTCATGCCTCCGTCCTACCAAATTATAATACTTCTATGAAACTAAAACTAATTCGAGACTACTCTCTAAAATCATATTATATGCTTTTCTTTACATTAATATGGTTATTCGGGTTTATAACGCTGGCATATACAGCAAAGTTGCCCGAAAATATCCTTAAAAACGGTGATTTTGACCTAAAACTTGATGGATGGCATCATTGGACGCACGAAAGTGCCGCCGCTATTTTCCAGACGGAAGGTAATAAAGCAGAACCGATTGTCGGGAAAAATGCCGCCTATATAAAAATTAGTAAAGGGGGTAATGCATTAGGGCACATACAACTCTATCAGCAACCCTTTACGCTTGAGAAAGGGACTACCTATACCTACAGTTTATGGGCAAAAAGTGAAAAACCGAGAAACGTTACGATGCGTGTTATGCATCAAGGTGCTCCATGGACTGTATATGCGCCAAAGTCAATTAATCTGTCCGAAGAATGGAAGGAGTTTTTCATCACCTTTGATATGCCTGTGGATGACGTGAATTCGCGTGCGGGAATCATCATGGGTATAGAAAAAGTTGATGTCTGGCTTGACCACATCCGTCTTTATGAGGGTAAGTACGTAAGCGATATTGAAGGTGCTGAACCACATGCTGTTCAACCCACCGACAAATTGACTACAACATGGGCATCACTAAAAAACCGAGACTAAAGTCGCATTCATCATAACCATTTAATTCTCAAGTAGGTCTATATTCTACAAGTAGGTCTATATTCTATTTAAGGTCTCTCACTGTAAGAGCGACCCATCTAAGATGTTGAGTAACCGAATGGTGCTGCGCATGCCCGCTATTTTTAAAATGATAATCAAATGTCAAAACTATACAAAAAAATTTCACCCAAACTACAACAATTCATTGAAAATCAAAAAATATTTTTTGTCGCAACAGCAACTGCCGACAGCAGAATCAATCTATCCCCGAAGGGAATGGATTCCTTGCGCGTTCTCAATCTAAACCGCGTCGCCTGGTTAAACGTGACCGGAAGTGGAAATGAAACCGCGGCGCACGTTCAGGAAAACCCACGGATGACGCTTATGTTCACCGCATTTGAGGATAACCCCATGATCCTTCGACTCTACGGCACAGCTAAGGCTATTCATAATGACGATCCAGAATGGCAACTTCTTTTTCCACTATTCTCGCCAATTCCTGGTGCCAGGCAAATTTTCGATCTCAATGTTCAGCTCGTTCAAACCTCATGCGGAATGGCCGTGCCGCTTTACGACTACGTTGGTGAAAGGGAACAGTTAAATACGTGGGCATCAAAAAAAGGCAAAGAAGGTTTAAAGACATATTGGAAAGAAAAGAATCGCGTCAGTCTTGATGGAAAACCTACCCATTTTGCTTAATATGCCTATCCTAAATCTTTCCTATTTCTCCTTGAATTTCCGCCTTCCAGCATGTATAATAATTGTAAATTCTGTATATTGATTAAATAGAAACAATAAACACCCATCTCATTAACACAAAATGAAATCACTCTCTATTCCCATTATCTTATTCTTTGTAGTATTTCTATCTGTTGGACATGCTCTCCCTCCAGACACCGAACTCCAAAATGCAATCCGAACCGCACGAAAGTTCGCCAATCTCAAACCGAGATATACACCGAATGAAATAACGGAATGTGCAACCGATAGTTTTGTCACCCTGGCAAAGAATTGGCAAAATTTACCCTCAAAATATCGGCAGGAACTCAAGCCGATATTCCTACGTCCTGGACTCCCCGGCAGTTTTTTCGGTGACATTGAATTGTCAGAACATTTCAATACGCCACACTTCAGACTGCACTATACACGTGTCGGACCGCATGCGCCGCCGCTTGAAGATTTTCACCCACGCAATGGCGTTCCCGACTATATTGATCTCTGTGCGGATGCAATGGAACGCTCTTATCGCGTTCAAATTGACCTAATGGGATTCAAAAAACCGTACATCGATTTTTGGGCAGCGGAGAACGGCGGCAACCATAAAATGGATGTATATCTGTTTACGTTTCCTGCGCTCGGTATCACAACGGCAGATTGGTTTGAAGGACGCGTTTTATCTACTGCTTTGACGGTCGCCCCCTATTTCATGATCAACTCCCGTATTTACGATTATGTCGGAAAAGCGGAGGGAATACGTTATCTTGAAACAACGTGCGCGCATGAGTTTCTGCACGGGATTCAATTTGCCTACAACGCTTATATGCCGACATGGTTCATGGAAGCATCCGCTACGTGGATAGAAGTCATGACTTACGATGGGGGTGTTATTGACGATGGCGATACGCTCCCTGACCCTGACGAGCCCAACGAAACCAATTCCTACAACTACTATATCCATCAACTCCGCCGCTGGTTTCTTATTCCAGATATTTCGCTTGAAAGTCGCATCGGAGATCACGAATACGGTTCGGTAATATGGGCTTTATATATGGCGCAAAGATTCGGTTATGACATTATTCGGCAATTCTTTGCAAACGCCACAGATGGTAGTTACCGCGAAATGGGTAACTTCTACGATCTTTTTATTGACAACGGCACCACGCTTGCTGAAGCGTTCAAAACGTTTACGGTATGGAACTATTTCACCCATACCCGCGCCAATACAAATCCTGAACTTCCAGGTTATAGGAACGCGCATCGGTTTCCACCTATAGCAATTCATCCTAACGATGTCCATAGCAATTATCCGATTCGTGCTGACTTTAATTCAGAATCAATGCCGGAGCACTTTTCGTGTCGATACATAGTTTTTCGCCCCGCAGGGATTATGCCAGAATTCGCTATCAAAATTGACGGGGCAGACCTTGCACCGATAGATATGAGCCGTTTGACAAATGCTGATCAAGCAGCGATTGAACGTGAATTGAATCGGCACAGAGGGACTGGTTTGCGCGGGTGGGCAGCCAAGTTTATCGTCAAAAAACGGAATGGAAGCACTGAAATCAGAGAGGCATTCACCTATCAACGTTCCCAAGAAGCGCAGATGACATTCACAGATTTTGGAGGCGATATTCAAGAAATTACCCTCGTCCTTATCAACATGCATCCCGATGTTGAACAGGTCATAATCCCTGGCGGTACTTTTGGCGGTTCCGTGAGTTATATGGCTGGCGCACCACCGAAGGGGCAGTTATCAAATGCTCAAGTCTCGCACGGCATCAGAGGGCCCGTTATCAAATGGACGGTTGACAACCCGACCAATATTCGGGAAGTTGTAATCGTCAGGAAACGCTACGGATTGGAAAGTGATACAGGTATGCCTGAACCCTTTCAAACTGCAGATGAGGTCCGTGCTGCTGTTGATAGAAATGGAGATGGAATCCCTGAAGACGATATAAGCATCGTGGGACGCGTTGATGTGACACAAACGCAGTTTGAAGATACCACCGTTTTTTACGGTATTGATATCACCAACGAGGACTTTGATCCAAACAGCTTTGACTATTACTATGCGTATGCGGTTGTCCCTGTTGACGCGATGGGCATTATGGGAACACCGAGCATTGTTCCGGATAGCATTACGCCGAGTGTAGATACAGCAAACGGAGCACCTGCTTTCTTTATCAGGACAGAAGCACACAGTATAGGTGTGTGGCATGTTGGAGTCCAAAGCACACTTCCGCTGCAAAGTGCGCCGCGCCTCACAGTAGAAAGCCCTAACAAACATAGTTATACCGTCATTTTAACGCAAGAATCAGCCAAAAAATGGCGCGGAACTCTTCACACAAACGGATTTCCACCGACAGGGACCTATCTCTATAAGATTATTGGGCAAACACCTTCTGGTATAACGGGGGATAAAATTTGGCACGGGCGAAGCTTCAACTATGTTGCGAATAATATAAATCGAAACGTTTCAGTTGCACCTAATCCGGTACGTGCAGCACAAGGAAACCAACATCTCACATTTTATCCGAGGGGATTAAAAGTTGAAATCTATGATATATCTGGCAATCTAATTAAGATCCTTGATAACGCATCCAATTGGGATTGCACAAACCAACGCGGCGAAAAAGTCTGCGCCGGTCTATACTTTTTCCGTGCTACCGATGGAAACGGCTTCCAAAGTACCGGCAAATTCTCTGTGGTGAAATGATGGATAGTTATCAGCAATCAGTAGAAGGGACTAACCGACAATCTACAGTCGTCAATAACGAAAAAGAAGCGGCACATGAACAGCAAACCGCTTTTTCTTATAGTAGACTGCTGAAAATAGATGGTTTCCGATGGTTGGCTGCTATTCCTATTGTCCTTCTATTTTTATTCCTTTGTAGTTGTGGTGATGAAGGTTTGATTGACCCACACGGTCAAACTAAACTATCACCCCCTGATTCAACTGGCACACTACAAGCTATTGACTTCCCAACAGATACAGGATCCGCCTGGACATACATCAACGTTGACACCAAGATGGAATTCACGATCCGAGTCCAAGGCACGCGCGATATTAGCGGTACGACACATCGCCAAATGGCTATCAGCGAAATTATTTTTGTAGAAGAATCCGAAGAATTGGCTATTGACCACTTGGCAGCGAACGCATACTACCTTCGATTTTTTGAGACCGATTTTTTGGAAGTTAATGTGCCTATTTTAGCTACCTACTTTACCAAGACCCCACACGCGTTGATAGAATCCGCGTATGATGCTTTTATCTCCCCGCTTCCCAACCCGATATTCCATCAAAAACATTTTCCACAGCGTCGCCTGTGGGATTTTCCATTGGAAGTTGGAAAGGAATGGGTTGTTTTTGAAAAAACTGCGGGGACACTGGTGTCTGCTACCCGTTTTGTTGCAGAGAAGGATGTACAAATTACCGTCCCCGCAGGGACTTACAGTACTTATGTTATTTACGAGGAAGTCGTTTATGGCGTCAGTGATGACCCGTCAATTCGTCTAATAAGTCCACCTGCAGTTTACTGGGTTGCGCCATCAGTTGGCGTTGTCCAGTATAGATTTAGTCGTTACCGCGCTACCGATACATTTCAGACACAAACTTTTGCACTAAAAAGTGTCCACCTACCCGGACCGCATACGGATTGAGTTTTTTGTGGCGTGAATATGAAAAATTTGGCACACCGAAACATTCCGATTACCATTGTCGGTGGTGGCATTCACGGCATCTCTATTGCTATCCGCCTGCTACGCGATATGCCGACAGCAGCACAACACATCGCAATTGTGGATCGGCATCCGAAGCCACTTACCGAATGGCGATGTAAGACAGAACGTCAAGGCATGACGTTTCTCCGATCTCCAGCAGTACATCATATTATTCCTGATCCTTTAGGTATCGTTGAATACGCAGAACGCCACAACCGAACAGATGAGTTGGCACCGCCCTATTCGCAACCTTCTACCGAGCTCTTTTGGGATTTCTGCAACGACGCGCTCGCTGTATCGGGATTACAAATCCCTCCTACGGGTCATGAAGTTTATTATCAGTTTGATGTGGCTAAATTACGGTGGGACAAAGGGGCAGGTAAATTTCCGTTTCGCCTGATTTCTACGCACAATGAAGGATTTCGCAGTAGTTGTGTTATCCTTACTATTGGCTCTGGCGATTGCGCTTACGTACCACCAGAGTTCACCGAATGGCAACGTCAATACCCAGATAGAATTATGCACGCATCTCAATTTTCAGTGAATTGTAAACAAGGTGAAGAAAATAGTGGTAAAATTGTGATAGTTGGAGGTGGATTGACAGCAGGGACGCTCGCAAAAAGCCTCAGTAAACGAGGACACCACGTGGTGCTAATTGCGCGGAAGCAATTAAAAACAGAGCAGTTCGATTTTCCTCCGATCTGGTTGGGTCCCAAAGCACTCGCTGAATTTGCAAGCGAGATCTATTTTCAGCAACGATACCAAATAATTCAAGAAAATAGAGGCGAAGGCAGCATTACGCCCGACGTGATGGAAACAATAGAGAATAGCAGAAACGTTGATATTTTCCCTGAGACGCATATTAGCAATATCATCTCGGCACAAGGTTTACAGGTTGAAACGACACGTGGTCTAATTACGAATGTCTCTCGTATTATCCTCGCCACAGGATATAAATTTAACCTGCGCGGGTACGACTTTTTAAGGGAGTTAATTCGCCAGTCCCCGATCCCACTTGTCTGTGGCCTGCCAAAACTTGATGTCAACCTGCAATTCCACCCGATAGAGAATCTTTTTGGTTCGGGTACTGTTGCACAGCTTCAAATTGGACCTGCTTCGGGTAATATCGCAGGGGCAAACCTTGCCTATGAACGTTTCCGTGAAAAACTTTTCGCACAACTTCCGCAGGCATTGTAGGAACGACCCGCTGAATGCTATAGTAGAATCCACAGTTGTTTGGACATGACGGTAGGTTCGGTTGCAATTATCGCGTAAGAGCATACGCCACAACATTCATACCTTGCTCAAATGCCCAAATCCGCTGCTCCTCTCCACCGGGCTCACACCTTCTTCCTTCCCACGCACAATTGAGATCGTTCGGACAGAAGTAGACCATCACCTTACCATCATCATCCAGGATAGCCTCATCATATTCAAAATCCCGAACAAGTTTATCACCGCCAAGGTAGTCATCATGTGGGTAAAGCGTCCGATAAATCGGATGGCTCATATCCAGTTGTTCAAATTCCTTGTCTGGATAAATCCGCTTCATCATATTTTCAATTTGCGGACGAAACAGATTGTAACGGATGTCGCAATCCTCAACGTGCAGGAATCCTCCGCGTTCAAAGTATTCTCTTAATTTCCGTATATGTGCATCAGTAAGCCGCATGCGAATTCTGCCGTGTCCTGTCATGTAGAGAAACGGATAGGCAAACAGCCAAGAATCGTCAATGTCAACATATTGCGGATGCGTACGCAGGTCTACATCAATTGCGGTATTCTCTGCCAGGACTTGTGTAAACTTTAGGTCTGACTGCCAGTAATAAACATTAACAAGATTAGTCCACCAATCACCACCGGGATATTTAAGGCGGACAAATGTGAACTTCTCACCTGTCAGTTCCGTTCCCGGATGATGGTGTTCAATAATTTCGTTTCTGCGATAGCGCAAACTGTAATGATAATCGCGTGTAGAATCGTAGGGGATATATTCTCCAAATTGGGACTGTGCATTCGCAGACCGCAGCAAACCCCCACTGGCGACCACGGAAGTCGCAAGCCCTACAGAACTTTTGATGAAGGTACGGCGTGAGAAACGATGGTTTGTTTTACTTTTCTGTTTTCTATCAATTGACATGTTTCTATCCTCCTGGGGCCCGTTGAGATTCTCGGCTTTACGATATTCTTCATAACTATCTAAACCAGACGAATACTATAGCAACCACGTAAAATGTATTTCTCGCTACTGAAAACTTTGCTTAATTATACTGCTATCTTCATTTTACCACATCTGTAAAAAAATGACAACAAATTTGTTGATTCCAGTGTGTAAAGTTCTCGGCAAAGGTTATCTCACGCTCAGCAAAGACGCAGTCAACACAGCAACTTACTTTGACGCAGCCGAACCACGTGGGAATATTAAGATAGCGTCCGAAATCGAACGACCTTGGAACATTGGCATAGGCCGAACTCTACGATTGCCGCGTGCAGTCTTTGGATTTCTCTCAGGTGTTGCTTTTTGTGGTTCCTGTTTATCTGGAGAAGCTGATTCCGACTTGTTCTCAGGTTGTTTTTTCGACAGAGACGATTTTGCATCCTTATCAGGTTGTTTTTTTGATGGAGGCGGTTTCACGTTCTTTTCAGGCTGTTTCTTTGGGACAGCAGGTTTAGATTTATCATCAGATCGAGACCGATCGCGTTGTGTTCGCTTGAAGCTTACCACTTGATTTCGAATGATCATCATTGAAGAATAACCACCGTCCAAATTGGTAGCGTCTGTCGCCCCCCATTCTGCAAAAAGTTTTGCGAGTTGCTGCAACGTGACACCACGCCGAACGCCTGGTTTTGCCGCTGTTATCGTTACAAAGAGGAGTGTGCCATCCGCTTTTTTTCCAACTGCCGTGCGCGGATGTCCAAAACTGTGAAACGAAGCATCAAATCCTTCCCGCTTGTACGCTTCTTTCGTAGATATAACACCATGCCTCAGCAACAGAGGACCACCACCGATAACATGTGTAAAACCTTTCCATAAATTGCTGTTACCAACGCGTTCAGGAATAACTGTCTCTCGGATTTCTACCGAATCGCCAAGATCGATATATTTCAACATTAATCCCCGTTTCTTTCCGTTTGCCGAAAGAATATAACCATCAGCAGGAATTCGCGAACTTCCGTGTCCATCATGGATATCAACAACCTTATCGTTTCTAACGACAACTTCAACACCATCAGCCATCGTTAACGTTACCGAGTGAAAATGGGGGCGGTAAAGCACTAACTCGTTTCTTAGACGTCCGCGATTGATACCATCAATTTTCAATGTAGTACCGTCTGGCAAAACAATCTCATGCTGAAGCGCAATCCGATCAATATAAGTTTCAATTTTCCCGTCAACGGTTCTGAACCCGATAACCCCTCGTCCTTGCTCCGGTTCACTCATCCATTCACCATCAATTTTTAGTGCGCCGACCGATTCCCCGCGAAATGTGCCACCCATCTCGAAAAATCCACCATTAATTGCGATAGGTGCTTTGTGTCGTTGGGCAATTGAGGGTAAAGATTCAGTGCCGATTCCCGCGCTGAGGGCGCGATACGGACGGATGTCTACAGCATCTGGTGCCACTGAAAGAATGTTCGTTAGGACGCCATCGTCCAATATCTGCCGATGAACAATTCCAGGTAACACCTGCTTTGTTTCATCGCTGCGTTCAGGATCGGTATAGGATTTGAAATAATCTGGTATTTTTCCGAACTGTACCTCTCTCCCTACCCAAATCCCGATACCGAAAATTAATAAAAAACCAACTATTGTGAACGTACGCGGATAGCGTTTGATAAAACGGAAAAATCTCTGTCCTAAATAGACAATATCAAACATTTTCTGTTAAACGAGAACTTTATTTTGTTCCTGTTTAAAGTTTTCAACACCCGCGCCGTCTTTTGTTTATGTGGGATTGTCAACACTCGCCATTAGGTTCTCTACCCGACTTTCCCATTCATCACACGTCGCGTGCGTTCGCCGCACCGAGCCACCGATATAATTCGTTGGCGCACGGAGTGCTTCGCGTTGCGGTTCTGTCAACTTTTCAAGGAACGGTCGAAAGGTCTCATCCTCCCATAATAGAGTTGTCAAACTTTTTCCTGTCTGATGTACTTGTGCTATCAACTTACGGGTATGGTCATAAGCATCTGGAAACCCGTAATATGCCATCAATAGATAGATCGGTTCTGCAATCGTGTCCTCTGCACTCATGTCAAGGTTGCGTTGCATGTTTTCTGCTTTGACGTCCATTTCATCCAACGCACGTCGAAGTCTATAGATTGAATAATCAAATGCCGTAAGCAGCTCTGTCAAAAACCGACTGGACGCAGAATTGGTAAGGTCACGTTGATGTTCCAAAATGCTGTCCATAAAAACAGTCTGCATGCGTGGAACAAACGCTTTCCACAGACTTTTGATGTTTTCATAAGCCTCCGGATTGACTTTGTGAGGCATGGTAGACGAGCCAACCAATTTCGGGTTATATTTCCTGCCGACTTCAGCGATTTCGGTGCGGTAGAGGTGCCGCATATCGTCAGCGAAATTCGCAAGCACTGTATACGCCGCCGTGACATGATATGCCACATCGGAGATAAACTCCGGTTCCACGCACTGTGTTGAGGTATGTGTATCGGACGGTTTCAAACCGAGCAGCGCGAGAAAATCTGCCTCTATCTGTTCAGGATGTTCATGGATCAGAGATAATCCGTTAAACGCTCCCACCGCACCAGAAAATTGCCCACGCAGATTTTGTCCTGCTTCATGAATCTTCTCAATTCGGGTGCCCAATCGACTAATGTAGAGTGCTAACGCATAACCAAATGTTATCGGTTCTGCATGTTGACCGTGCGTCCTACCGATTTGCGGCGTCTCTGCATGCTCACGTGCTAAGCCGATCAGTTGCTTTTCCAGTTCAACCATGTCCGGAACAATAACGTTTTCAATCAGTGCTTTGAACCGCAATGCCGTAGCAGTGTCCAAAATATCTGCTGAGGTCGCAAACAGATGGATGTATGGATGCGCTTCTGGACTAATTTTACTCCGAATTACATTGACAAGCGATCGGATGTTATGTCGGATACGTTTCTGTTCCTCGTATACCTCTTCCGCTGTTACTTGCTCCACTGCTTGTTCAACTTCATCGGCAATTGCTGATGAGCAGACACCGTAGTTTGCCAGTGTGCGTACCAACGCTGCCTCCACCTTTGCCTGATAGGTAACATATCCTGCCTCGGAGACATAAGGCAGGAGGCGTTTCATAAAGGCATCATCGCCGCCATAATACCTAAAATCTAACGGACTGACGGCTTCGTAAAGCTGCATAGAACACTTTTCTCCAATTTTTTGGTTTAATTGTATATTAAATTGGTCAGAATGTAAAGCGTTTTGTTGGGTGGAGCAATTGGAAATAAGGATTCAGAGGATGAACTGATTAAGCAAACGTATCGGGATGCAGGATGGAGGCTTAGAAAAGTGGGCGTTTTCTTTGAAAATTGGATTTTCAGGTGTTATAATTGGTGTTATAAATAATTGGAAAAGTGGGTTTGAAGGTTAACCGAATGCACTTCGTTATTAGTTAGGAGGAAAATGAAAATCATGAATCTTGATGAGGAACAAAAACGGTTATCGCAAGTCCATAATCTGGAAGAGATGCGACGTGAACTACGACCAACCGATATGGTCACCGTGTTTCAAATAGATAGTAATGGTTTGTATCATAAACGCTACATCTATTCTGCTCTGATTCCGGATAATCAGATTGAGGAAGCACTTTCCGACTCAGATTGGGACTTAGACATTGGTTATGGTCTTCCGTGCGAAGTTTCAGGTGAGATTAAATACCTGCGCTACGGTGTTGAAAACGGTGTTGAACCGTTAGTTATTCATGTCGGAGGCTATCATCCTGTTGACCCTTGGGTGGAGATATCTGAGGAGTTTCGCCTTTTCCATTACCTATATCATCGTGATGGGAAAACAGATAAATACTTCAGAATTGATGAAGGCAAGGAAGAGGTTGTCGTCGCTACTGTCAAACCAAACCATGTCCAGATCAGACTCAAGGAAATTCACCAGTGGTTGCTACTTAAAGAGATGTCTCTCTCAATTCAATTTCGTTGTTGTGAACGCTCGGAACACTCTCCAGAAGAACTGGAACTCGACCGCGCAGAACTTCAGTACGGAGGAAGGGAAGCTTGGAAAATTCTTCATAGGGATGAACTTACATGTTGGCGGCACAGTTACGGCGAACTTCGCGGTGACGGTGATTATCAGGTGGATAGCAAACTGGAAGTAAAGCGTATTATCAAACCTGTACCAATCTCTCATGAGCGGAGATATGTTGAATTCATCATTAATGCCCATGGGGACGAGTATACCTGCGATCCAGAAAAATTGGGTGAGTATCCTGGTGAAAAATCAGATTTGGCTTGGAAACTCACTCGTGTACATTTCAGCAAGCAGGTACTGGATAAATACTATAATGAATCGAGCAAATACACAGTTAGGGATTCAATCGTGAGTTGTCGTCTGTGGGGCAGCATCCAAATCGACAACCATCACCCCGACAAAGTTTGTGTGTTTTTAGATGAGCTTGGAAGGCATCTACCCTATACAGAACAATTACATTGGAAATCCCATAACATTATACCAGAAGGCAGTGTGAGTAAAACTTTCGGTAGGCGGATGATTCAGGGTGAGTGGGCGAATTCAGATCAACCCGATATCTTGTTCAAGCAAAGTTATGAACAGCTGCAAAAGGCGTGCAATGAATGTTTGGGGTGGCAGTTACTAAAACCGCTGCCGCCTGGAGATGCCCACCGTCTCCAACGTTTGAGGATTCCTACTACTAACGAAGAATCTCACTTTAAAGACTTAGTTTCAGATCTCACGAGTATTTTAATCGAAACACTCAACGAAAAATGCTTAAAAAAATTGATTCCAAATGACCAGCAGAAAGACATTAAACGTGGCATTGGCCGGTTGGAGTATGTCTTGAATTCTCAAGAAATTGCGGAAACTGAGCAACATATCACCTTTCTAAGATGCTTGTGGGATTTGCGGACAACACGTAGTAGTTCACATATTGAAATCTTAAATGACAATAGGTACCAAAGATCCGCTACGCATTTCGATATCGAAAACCTGAATCGTCAGGAGGCATTCACTAAGATTCTTGGAGAGGCTGTTGAATTTCTTAATTTTCTCATTTCGGTTGTTCGTAGTGGCAAACTCAGCAATAATAGTAGTAAAGTTGAGTAGCATAAGTTAGTTTGGGATATTGGATTGCTACGATTAATTTCCCTGAGTCATATAACGATCCACTAAACCAGAAGAGTATATACATTGAAAACGCTTAAAATCCGCGTTTATCTGTGTCATTCGCGTCAATCAGCGATTCAGACAATGAACGCCTACATTGAGACATAATAATGGAAAAATATCCAACATGGCACGAGTTTTTAATAGAAAAACTCACTAATCCAGAAAAAGCATTCAGCTACCTCCAAGTTTCACTCGAAGAATACCTAATTGATGGAGACACACCATTTTTTCTAAAAGGAGTCCGGAATGTAGTAGAAGCGCAAGGGGGTATTCCTAAAGTTGCGGAAGAAGCTGGTATATCTCCCGATGCGCTTTCAAAATTCCTATTTAGCGAGGGACCGCTGCATCTTGGCACTCTTAGTACCATGCTCAAAGCATTTGGATGGCAACTTTCTATTGAACCTTTAGCTGCAGATAATAATAGCGATGCATCCGTAACCCAACAGTTGACAACATCAAGCGAGCCATTAGATGCAAGCGCAGAGCAAGTGGCTGAATCATCTACAGCTTAATTTTCTATATTTTCTATAACAGGACAGATGCATTTCCCCTTGATAAGGGGGGACAGTGGAACTTTAAGAGGAAATGTGTCCATCCTGACTATAAAGAAACGGAAGCAGAGAGGAAACCCTTTGTCAAAAAATGTGATGATTGTAGCCGGTCCAAACGGGTCTGGCAAAACAACGTTTGCTTCTGAATATCTACGATCTTCTGAGGTTTCTGAATACATCAGTGCTGACGCAATCGCTGAACAACTCGTTTCTACACCAGAAGAATTTGGCAAAGTCCGAATCCAAGCAGGCCGTCTGTTTTTTGACGAAATTCACCATCTTATTGAGGCAGAAAAAGATTTTATTGTTGAGGTGACGCTTTCGGGTAGAGGATTTCAGAGAATAATCTCTAAATTGAAACGTGCTGGATGGACAGTGTCAATCGTTTTTCTTTTCTTAAAATCACCTGAAACGTGCATCGCTCGCGTCCGAAATCGGGTCAGGGCAGGCGGACACCATGTGCCAACGGAAGACATTGTGAGACGCTTCTATCGGAGTAAACATAACTTTTGGCACATCTACAAAAATCAGGTAGACCGATGGAAACTAATCTACAATTCAGGTGAACAACCTCAAGAAATTGCTTTTGGTGAAGGTAATCAACTCACGGTTACAAATAGAGATATTTTTGAATTGTTTATGCAAGACATTAGCATTGGAGAAATATAATGTGTCAAGACAAATTAAACCTTGAAACATACAAATGGGCACATGAAATGCTGCAGATTGCAAATCGTGCTGCCAAAAAGGCACAAGAAGAAAACCGTAAAAAGGGAATTCCGAATGTGTACGATATCAACGGACACCTTTACTATGAACTACCGAATGGCGAACTCACCAAAGAGGATCCGATGCAAAATGTTAAAAAGCATTGATGCAGAAATCACTTTGCTTAAACAGATGTATCGTGATGCAGGGATGATGGTGTGACAAAATATTTACACACCCCCAATATTATATTGTTGACGAAAAATTGTGAGTATGGTATCTTAAAGTCACGTTTTATGACAAACAACTAATTAAGTTGCCATTCTCATAATGGTAGACAAGGAGGCAATTTTATCTATGAAATGGTTCTATAGACAAACAAAATCTTGCGAGAATGTGGAGAGATATGTAGGGAGGCGTTTGTGCCGAAGCAGACAAATTAAGGGACAACGCGGAGATTTGCTGCTGAATATAGGGATGCTCTTTTTGTTAGGACTTGTTGTGTCAGGTTGTGGGCAGTCCTTAGCAAGTTTGGCTCCAATTCAACCGGTGCATAATATCGCAGATGCTTTAATGGAAAAAGCCAATAATCCTTCCGCTGATGTGGTTATCCCAGCAATTCCTTCCGAAGACATGGCAAAGCCTGTTTTAGAGAAGCATGGGCTACAAACAGTCGGTTTTCGAATAGCCAAGGGGAACGAGGCAAATACCAAAGCATTAACGTATATGCTTGCTTTTCCGGAGTACGCGTATTCTATTAACGATTGGGATAATTTTTTGACAGATTGGGCAGAGGTGCAACCACAGATTGAATTGCCAAAGGAAAACGAAGACAGGAAGATGGTAGACGTCGTACTTGTCTCAGATCATCCAGAGGCATTTCAAACACAAGCAAGACAAAATATTCTCACCAAAACACTGGATGGAATTACTGTTTCCATTTGTTATTGGCGCAGAGCAGATTTGGATCGGAAATATAATCGTGGGAACGCCTTTTCACCCTTTTACGAAACTGAGGGACTCAAACAAGGTGACAAAACAGATGTGTTTTATGTGCAGATTACTAATAATCGTAATGAACATGTTATCTTTGATGTGAAAAAAAGCACGGTAGTAGACCAGGGTGAAAACGTCTACCCAGGCCTTAATTATGAAGATTTAAGGCTACGGTTCTCTTATATGTCAAGAGCCACCGGGCTTTATGTTACAAACGGTCTCGAAAAAGCACGAGAAATTTTACTTGAAAAACGGATGCCCATTGTAGAAAAACATGTTGGGGCACCTCGTATCGGTGTTGAACCGGGTAAAAGTGTGGAAGGTTTCGTTCCATTTACACAAGTAAAAGGAAATGCTGTTGAACTCACCGTGGTCTTGCCGATTGAAAAAGCGTCATCTTCAGAAGGTGTGCAGCGTTACCAAACGGTGGAATTTAAGTTTCCGTTTACACACAGTAAAGGGATTCGGGTTGCTCAACCAGCGCCGCAACGTTACTAAGAATGTAACAGAAGCACCTTATACCAAATTAACGCGATTCGTCTCGGTAGGTGCGGTTTTCTAACCAATTCAGAATACGCGTCCAGTATTCTGCATTGGTTAGAAACAACACCCTCCGAATGCTATAAGTGCATGAGGCGTTGATTCACCGAAAAGTGTTCACATTTTTTGGATTTCACTATAAAATGTGGAAAATTGTCTCACAAAGCAGACATCCCGAAATTCAGGCTACAATATCGCAAGGCGGCAGAGAATCTAAAAATAATTTGCCGTAACTGCGGGTTCTGATACGTGAATCCAGAATTACCACGATGCCCTGATCGGTTTGTGTACGGATAAGACGGCCAAACCCTTGTTTGAGACGCAGTATTGCTTCGGGTAAACTGAATTCTAAAAAGTCATTTCCACCTTGTTCCTTAATCTGTTTAACGCGTGCTTCCATAACCGGATGTGTTGGCACTTCAAACGGGAGTTTTGTGATAACTACGTTACTCAGTGCTTCACCCCGTACATCAACGCCTTCCCAAAAACTGGAAGTTCCAAACAAGACAGAATTCGTATCTTCACGGAACGCCTGTAACATATCTGTCCGTGAAAGTTCGCCTCCCTGTTTAAAAACATCAATACCTATTTCAGCGAGGTAAGGAGCAACCTCTTCGTAAACCTCATCCATCATTTTGTAACTGGTAAACAGGACGAATGCTTTGCCGTGCGTCAATTTGAGATAATGCTTTATTTCACGAATGGCAGCAGGGATGAATTCAACATTATTTGGGTCCGGCATAGAACGCGGCACATGAATTTTTACCTGCTCCTTAAAGTTAAATGGAGAATGTAAAAGCAGTTCCCGACACTCATTTATACCGATCCGCTTTTTAAAGTAATCGAAATTTTTATTCGTAGCAAGTGTAGCACTCGTCAATACAACGCTCTCTTTGGCATCAAAAAGGTTTTCCTGTAACATCCGACTGACATTTATCGGTGTAGCATTGAGAAGAATGCGGGATGTCCGTCCCCACCTTGAAGTCTCCGCCCAGTAGATATAATCCGAGTCGGGTTGTCGAATCATCAAGTCTAACTCTTCTCTGAGTCGCTTGCACTGGTTGTGATATGAAGCCAATTCCTGCTCATCGTCATCCGTTGTGGCCCTATCGTGTAATTGTTTTAGCGTTTTTTCAATGTGGGCCAAGGGAGCCTCTAATACATTTCCTTTCGGAAAAACCTCAGCAATATTACTCTCATCAATTCGTTTTGTGGCGGTATATCCATCTATATCTGCAAAATACGCCGCAATAGTTTCGAAAAACAGATTAGCTCGTTCACGCGCTTCATCAACTTCATCAATCAGATCTGTTGAGTTAAATCGTGTTGCCGTTCCGCTTTCGTTCCGCTGGTTGTGGAGTGAATCTAAGAACCATTTGATCTTCGTATTGCTAATTTCAAGACTGGTATGGTGTGTTGCTATGGCTTCCAGATGATGTGCTTCATCAATGATTAGGTAGTCATAGTTTGGGAGAATTCCCGCGGATGAATCGAGCTGACGAATTGCTAAATCACTAAAAAGGAGATGATGGTTGACGATAAGCAGGTCCGCTTCATGCATCTCGCTCCGCGCATTGAAGTAGAAACAAACGTCATAGGTAGGACACTTGCGACCAAGACAGTTATCGCGATCAGATGCCACCTTATCCCAAATATGGGATATAGGTTCTATTGGCAGATCCGCCCGACTTCCATCGTCAGTTGTTTCTACCCAATTAACAATTTCCTTAACCTGATCAACTTCTTCCATCGTGTCAAATAACGCACGTTCATAAGTGAGTAGACTCTCTAATCGCCGCCGCGAGAGATAGTTTCTTCGTCCTTTTGCAAGCACTGCCTTGAAATCACGGGGCAGAACACTTTCCAAAAATGGAATATCTTTCGTAACAAGCTGTTCCTGTAAGCTAATCGTATTGGTTGATATGACAACTGGCTGGTCCGTCTTAAGCGCGAGTGAAACGGCGGGTATAAGGTACGCAAAACTTTTTCCGACACCGGTTCCCGCCTCTACAATCAGGTGTTCAGATGCCGCAAACGCGCGAGCAACTGCGTTTGCCATGTGAAGCTGCTCCTCACGAAACTCATATCCTGAAAGATGCTGTGAAATAATACCGCCAGGGCTAAAAATATCTCTAAGGGTTAGTGTTTTAGGTGTCTGTGTCATGTGTGTTTATCAAATGTTTTGCTATCAATCTATAATAAAAAAAGTGCGCGAATCAGCGTTATTTTCCGTTTTTATCAAAAGTAATAAGAGGGAATTCCAAAATCATGACGGAGGCAATTCGTATATTTTCAGGATTATTCTTATTCTGTTACACTTTATCAATAGGCGCGATTTACGCATTTCTACATATTTTTTAGTCTCGATTTTCGTATCTCAACAAATTTAGTATTTTTGTGCATTTTTTTCTTGACAATTTATTTAGAAAATGTTATAATAATATTTGACGTTAGGAATCCACGCAGCGTGCGTGGGTTACGTTGGGTGCTTTCTAACCTATTAGGTTAGGTGCGTCGCCAGTGACAACACACCAGCGAACGCTTAGCACTGTCACAGAACCAATATGACAGAGCTGGCTAACATTATAACATGTAAACACCTTGTGTGTCATGTTATAATGTTAGCCAGCACCCTATAGGGACAAATTACTAAAACCTTTCTTTGTTGGTGTACGCCAACACCCCTTATAGTCTGTCATCATTAGAATAATTAATACGCCGCGTATCGGCGTAAAGGAAATGCCTCTCTTTTAAACAGATAGAGGCAACCATAATTTATATAAAACGAAGGAGATTTCTAATGTTGAAACAGAAAATTTTTCAAATCGCAGTAATTTTTGCTGCATTCATGATATTCAACTTAACGGCTCATAGTGGTGAACCTTGCAACAAATCCTCTGACGTCGACAACGGTGTTGGCACAGCAACCGGTGCCTATGGGCATGCAGAAGTTGTCTACGTTGGATGGTGGGAGTCGGATAACCGTCATTATGCCGGTGTAACGTTATGGGGATACGTTGAGAACCTCATGGGTCCTGGAAAAATAGTTGCGTCCATTAAATATGATTTTTGGGTTGTCGAACTGACCCAGAATTTCAATTTTAAAGATGCGTGGTACACTCCTCCTGCTCACTTAATTGTGAAACAACTAGATCTATGTGAATCTCTTATTCCTTCTTCTCACACGGACAGCACGAGTTTTCGTGCCGGTAAGTGGCTGGATAACAGGATAGCACGCGCTGAGACTCGGGTTACGGTTCAAGCAACAACAGGGGAACGTGGAGCCTCAGCCGACGAATGGGTCGCAACGGGATGCGTCGACATCGTATTTGAGTGATTATCCTGCACGTTTTCTGCACAGGTGTCTTGATACAAGACACCTGTGCCTCAAAAGGAGTTTTCCGATGAAATATAGGCCTTTTAGGACATGTTACCAGAAAAGTATGTGTCTGGTTATACTACTTCTTTTTAGCTTCCTTGTCTTGCAAAGTTCATACGCCAAAATTGTCTTTAGATCTAAACGCGACGGGAATATTCCGCATATCTACGTGATGGAAGACAACGGCAGCAATGTACGCAGAATAACAGACCCCGCGTTTTATGATAAGCATCCACATTGGTTTCCTGACGGAAAACGGGTTGTGTTTACAAGAGACCTGTCACGAGGAGACGGGACGAACTTCAATGCTGAATTCGTTATCGTTGACCTCAAACCCCATAAAGAATACCATTTTATGGAGAATCACCGAACGGATCGTTTTCCGAGAATATCTCCTGACGGGAAACAGATCGCATTTCACAGCAACCGCTTAAAAGATTGGCATATTCATGTGGCAGACTTAGAAAGCGGTGCGGAAAAGGCTATCACTGCTAAACACCCTGATTTAGGTTTCCCCAACTACATGAATTGGTCTCCCGATGGGAAACGGATCGTTTATCTACACGGGGAAAAAAATGTTGGAGATCAGATATGGATCATGAATGCTGATGGTAGCCGTCCCAGACGCCTCAGTCATCCGATTGCAGGGATCAATAAAGTTTGGAAGTATCTACCGAGTTGGTCGCCATCGGGGCAATTCATCATGTATCCAGAAATTACCCTAACGCCTGATTTCGACAAGGTAGGCCCTACACGACTCGTTATTCAGAATGTGGATACAAGACGAACCGAGGTACACAACTTTCCAGGGGATTATGCGATCAACAACGGGTGTTGGATAAACGACCGCACAGTGCTTTTAAATATAGAAACGGGAAAAATTGAATCAGAAACCATCAATTGGGAGATTTATAGATATGACCTTACCAGCAGAAAATTAACAAACCTGACGAAACACCCGGCAAATGACAAAGATCCAGATTGGATAAGTGGTACACTTGCTGTGTTTCCATTAGATAAACTTACCCTCCGATGGGCGCAACTCAGACAGCCGGATTGAGGACACGACACAGTGAATGGCTAATATCTTCTGGGCTTAGATATAAAAAGAAGAATAGAAACTCAACTGTCCAAGATTATGTGTAGAATCCTGGGGTTATGGTGAAATACAAAATATGTTGACATTTCCTAACAGGGTGGTCCTTAAACGAATATTACTTTTGTAATTGGACAGTTAATTTTTCTGTGCCGTGGCTGCTTTTAATATCAAGAATTAGTTCTAATGCGTCCTGTTCAGCCTGAAGCAATGCCTCAAGCGTTTGGACATCAGAGATTTCTTTCCCATTAATTGCAAGGATAAGTGCGCCGCGCGGAATTTTTGCGTTAAATCCAGGTGCGTTTTTCTTGACTCTTTCAACGATTACCCCCCGATCTTTATCTGTCAGATAGGCGTATCTCTGATAATCTCCCTTCTCTAACTTTCGGACTGCTAATCCAAGCATTTTCCATGAAACAGATTCACTTTCAAAGGGGGTTCCTGCAAATTCTGGTGGCAGCTCGGCAATAGTCACATTGAGTGTTCTTTCTTGCCCACGCCGCAACACCTTGATGATAGATTCCTTGCCAACCTGTGATTCCGCAATGAGCATCCGGAATTCATGTATCTTTTGCACCTTTTTCCCATTATATTCAACGATAATGTCATGTTGCTCTAAACCTCCTCGGTACGCAGGTGTATCAAAATAAACATTTCTCACTTGAATACCTTGTGATACTTCCCGCATAATAATACCGAGATAACCACGGATAATTTTACCTTTTGCCATCAGTTGATTGCCAATTGTGTTAACGAGATTGCTTGGAATTGCAAATCCTGCCCCTGCTCTCGCTGGAGCAGGGGTGTTTTCAACTTTCCGAATTAGCGCGTTAATACCGATAACCTCTCCCTGGATATTGAGCAGCGGGCCACCACTGCTGCCGGTATTGATCCATGCGTCTGTCTGGATGAAGTTTTCGTATCGAATAAAACTCAAGCCACCAAGAACGGAACGGCCTTTACCGCTCACAACACCGGTCGTCACGGTATAATCAAGCTGGAAAGGGTTGCCAATGGCAATCGCAAATTGTCCAACCCGAACCTTTTCTGAATCTGCTAACTGCAGAATCGGAAACTCTTGATCCCCGTCAACCTTTAGGACAGCAACATCTGTGTTGATATCTGTTCCGACTAATTTAGCGTCGAGTGTGCTGCTGTCTAATAACCTCACTTTGTAATATTCCGCACCGTGAACAATATGGTCATTTGTTAAAATATAACCGTCTTGTCGAAAAAAGAACCCTGAACCCCATCGGGGTGAATCCCATTTTGGGTTTCCTGCGAAAACACCTACAATAGCGGGCTTGCTTGTCGTAGCAATATCAACAAATGCGTTTTCAATCGCACTTAGTAGCTCTAAATTACTCGGTTGTTTAGTTCGGTAGACACATGAAGAGAAAATCACGAAAAAAATAAAAAGGGGGCAATACAAATAGATATTTTTTCTCATAAGAATCCTTTTTCAGAAAGTTTTATCAAGATTATACCAAATTCTGAGTTTTTAAAGTAAAATTTAAGAATGGACATCTATAAGGAACGCGCTTTGTAATCTCTCAGCATAATGTTTGCAGGCGCCAGATATACGAGACGTTTACTGACACCTGTTATAGGCTAATTATTGTTTAACTCCACCGTTACCTTTTCTATGCCATGGTGACTTTTAATATCAAAAGTCACATTTGATACATCTTGTTTGCCTTGAAGAAACGTTTCAAAAGCTTGAACGTCAACAATTTCTTTTCCATTAATAGCAACGATGAGGGCGTTACGTGGAATATTCGCATTGAATCCGGGAGAACCTTTCTTAACTTTTTCAACGATTATGCCACGGTCTCCTTCACTTAGGTATGTATATCTTTGAAAAATTCTGTTCTCCAATTTTCGCACGGCTAAGCCAAGTGTTTTCCAAGAAACAGACTTCGTGTTCGCGGGGCGTCCTACTAATTCAAGTGGCATCTCATCAATGGGCACATTGAATGTCATTTCCTGTTTTTGTCGTAAAACCGTAATAGGATATTGCTTACCGATCTGGCACTCTGCAACCATCAATCTGAATCCGTAAAGTCCTGGCACCTTTTCCCCATCGAATTCAACGATGATGTCATTACGTTTTAAACCGCACTGAGATGCGGATGTGTCAGGTTCTACTTTTGTAATTTTAATACCTTGAGAAACATTTTGCATATCCGCATCAATGTAGCCGCGGATAATTCTTCCATGTGCAATCAGTTTATTCCCAATTGTTTTCGCGAGATCGCTATTAATCGCTAAGGTTGATCCCTCTCCTGGGTTTAAGGTGGTGATACCAATAACCTCACCTTGAATATTGAGTAAGGGACCACCGCTACTGCCTGGGTTAATCCAGGCATCTGTTTGGATGTAATTATTATGATATTGAAAGAGTTTTGTTTCGTGTGGGTGAAAACAGCGGCCTTTACCGCCGACAATACCAGCCGTCACAGTATACCTGTAACCTATCGGATCACCAATAGCAATCGCAAATTGCCCAACTCGAACCTTTGTGGATTCCGCAAGTGAGAGGAACGGAAACTCTTTATTTCGTTCAATTTTTATAACTGCTATATCAGTGTTCGGGTCGCTCCCAACTACGCTTGCATCAAATATGTTGCCATCAAATAATTTTACGCTAATGCTTTTTGATCCACTCACTACGTGTTCATTCGTTAAGATATAACCATCTTTCCGAAAAATAAAACCGGAGCCTCCGGATGTTGGAGGGTTAGTATTGCTATCTTTTCTTATGGTAAGGCTGACAACAGCAGGTTTACTCTGATCTACGATCTTAGTAATAGCGTTTTCAAAAGACTTTAATATTCCTAAGTCGTCAGGTTGGTTGGTTAGTGATGCCTCCGTGGTAATAGTAACAGCGAACAAGATCAAGACAGCGTAGGCGATTGTATTTCTTTTCATTGGGATACCTTTCTAATTTTTTTTACTATTGTAGAGCTTAAAACTATTTATACACTTTTACTCATGGAAGGTTTTAACATTTTTACAAATTGGGAAGGGCTTAGCGATTTCAAAGTTTCTTATATCTATTTTTGTGTAGTCAATTTTAACAGATTTTTAAGGGGATGTCAATCTGTTTTTAGTGAAATTGCTTGTAATGTTTTGACGGATGAGATTAGATGTGTTATACTTTTGACATTAAAATCACGACTATTCAAGGAATCATCAATCAATGAAATTGCTACTATACCCACTTATTTTTCTTTTCTCAACCACAATCACTATTGCTGAAGAATCCGCCTCATTTGGCATGCCCCCCTGGCAACCCACAGGCAAGTATACGCATCCCGATATTCGTGAGAGTTCTGGTATTGTTGCAAGTAGACAGTTTGGAGGAGTATATTGGACGTTGAACGACTCTGGGAATCCATCGGTAATTTATGCAACAAAACGGAATGGTGAATTAATCCAAGAAATTAAGATCCACGGTTCTCGAAATTTTGACTGGGAAGCGCTCGGCATTGATAACAAAGGGCAACTCTGGATTGGTGACATCGGCAACAATAGCAGATTGCGATTTGATTTAAAAGTGGTTGTCGTGAAAGAACCGAATCCATTGACAGAGACAGAAGCAGAAGTCATCGCGAAATATCCGTATCGTTATCCCAACGAAAATGTAGATGCGGAAGGTTTGTTTATTGCTAACGGCATCCTCTATATTGTCTCTAAAGAACAATCGGGAGCGGTGCTTTACCGTTTCCCTGTATTGAAAGCGGATACGAAGCAGGTTTTGGAACGTGTTGGTGAATTTTCGGAAGCGAAATTGGTTACAGGGGCAGGGATTTCAGCGGATGGAAAACGGCTTGCTGTTTGCACCTATAATTCTCTCTGGGTGTATCACAGCACTGATGGCAACTTAGCGCAAATGATTCAGAGTAAACCGTGGGTATTGCGGCACAATTTTCTTGGTGAGGCAATCTGTTTTGAAGGATATAATCTTTATCTAACAAACGAAGCGCGCGACATCTATGCTCTGCCGCAATTTTGGTATGAAAAACAGTGGAAATTACCACCAAAGGGGACACAATCGGCAGTAGTCTTGTTAGCTGAACAGGAATCGGATGGATATAAGTTAGAGAATTATCGTGATGCTGGTATTAATATTGATGGTGGGCATGTTGCATTGGACGCTAAAATCGCTGGCGCAGCGGTGCATCAAAAAATTGAAGTTCCCTATAAAAACTTATATGAAGTTAGGACTATCTTGACTCGTGGGCCGGAATATGGACACGCAGAATTAACCGTTAACGGAACAAAGGTTGGGCAGCCTTATGATTGCTACCACCCGGAACTGATTGTTGGAACTTTGGTAACTTTCGGCACAGTCCCGTTGAATCAAGGAGATAATCAGGTTATCTTGAAGAGTGTCAGTAAATCAAATCAGGCGACAAGCTACAAGGTTGGCGTTGATTCCTATCAAATATTGCACGCCTCCCCGTTTGCACAGCGTTACATGGTATTAGGCCCATTTCCAAAGACAGATGCTAACACGCTTGTGTCATCAATTTCTCCAGCAAAATCGCTCAATTTGAATGAAACCTATAAGGGTGTTGAAGGCAAAACGATTCGTTGGCGTGAAGCAGAGACTAAAGCTAACGGAATGCTGGATTTACGCGCACACATCGGTATGAACACAGGCGCGGTTGGATACGCGGTTACCTACGTCTATGCACCAAAAATGATGGACACCGTCCTCCTATTAGGTAGTGATGAGACAGTTACGGTGTGGCTAAACGGAACAGAGATTCACAAAAAGCGGGTTTACCGCCGTATAACGCCGGATGTAGATACAATTCCGTGTCAGTTAAAAGCTGGATGGAACGAGGTATTGTGTAGCATTGAGCAGAACAGTTGGACGTGGGCGTTATATCTGCGTTTTACTGATGCAGATAGTGTGTTCAAATATAACTACCATCCAGGAAAATAACGCTGATTCAGCAAATTTCGAGAATTATTTGTCTTAATTCCTCAAAATTTTAATATTTTTCCATTTTTTGGTATTTTAACCTGATCTTTTTGGCAGAATTGATATAATCGGTGTTGTCTGTATAATCTCATTGGATCTCCCTTGATAGACTGGTAGTTTATCAAGCGATTACCAATTATCCTGATATTCTGCAACTATTAGTTATGAAACACCCTCAATTAATTGTTGTGAAAGGCAAGGATAATTGGTGTTCTCTCATGAAAAAACAGATTGGACAAGTTTTTACACCACTTAAATGGGCAGAATGGCTCATCAATAAGTGGAATATCTTTGACGCATGGCTTGATGGCGCACATATCTGCGATCCCACAGCGGGACAAGGTGTGTTTGTAACCGCCATGCTTCATATTGCCCGGAATAGAAGAATTCCTATTACCGTGGACCGCCTATCACGTTTAGCACTCATTGAGATGAGCCCTTCACATCTCAAGCGGTTCAGAGAAAATACCAAAAAAGAATTTGGCGTTGACTTTCCAACTTCTCAAATCTTCTGTCAAGATGTTATCACGGAGGCGCATAAAGGTAAATACGACATTCTTATTGGAAATCCGCCGTGGGTAAATTTTGGTGACCTGCCTACTGCTTACAAAACCCTCCTAAAACCCTATTTCATTCAAGAAGGACTGGTTCAGGAAACACAACCGGCGCTTTTGGGGTCTTCCCGTGTTGATATAGCAGCGTTAGTATTGAAGGTTGTTTTGGGGAAATTGCTTAAAAAGAGCGGTTCAGGGTATTTCTATCTTCCGACGTCCCTCTTTTTTGGCGATGGTGCACATAGCGGATTTAGAAATTACAGTGCTGATCACAGGAATTTTGCGATAGATACTGTCTATGAATTCACATCTACTAAGGTGTTTGAGGGTGTTAATACTGCGTACTGTTGTGCAAGGTTTCAATGTGATACGCAACAGGAATTTCCGGTCACATATTTTAAAGAGTTGGGTGGAAAATGGGTTGAACATCAAGCATTACCGCTCAAAAGTGCTAACGATCCGTGGCGAATTGTGCAAAATCTTGACGAACTCAATATAGGTGAAACGCTTGAAATCAGATTTACACCTGAACAGAAGCCACGGCAAGGCGTGAATACTTGCGGTGCGAATAACGTCTTTATTTTCGACCATAAACCCACTCATCTTCCGGCGGAATTTCTTTACCCGCTTGCGACAAAAGAGATATGGAGGCAAAATGTATCATCACCTCACAAATGGATTCTGCTGCCGTATCATCGCGAAATAGGGAAACCGTTAACGTGGAGTCAAATTAAAAAATATGATATATTGAGGGACTATCTTCAGCATCACCAAGAAGAGTTACAAGCAAGGAAAGGCACACTTCTAAGAGCATCTATAAATAGAGGGAATTGGTGGACATTGCTGGGTGTTGGTCCTTATTCGTTTGCACCTTTCAAGGTGATTTGGGAGGCGTATGGAAAAAAACTATTTAACCCTATTGTGTTAAGTAGTATAGACGGACAGATGTGGCAGGGCAATCAGGCAATGCATGCGTTTATCCCATGTTGGTTTGAAGACGACGCACAAAGGATAAAGACTGAACTTGAGAATCCAGAAATTCCGATATTGTTGCGACAGCTTAATGGGGCAGGAAAATGCAATTGGGCGCAGCCAGGAAAAATAAAGAAAATTCTGTCGTTTGATGAGGTCGAAAATAGGTTTATTTAAAAATCTTGACAGGGAAATCACTTTTACAGCGAATGAGAAGGCTTAATTTGTTTAGGAACATAATTGGCAATATGTCCCCAAACATTGATCAAATTATCGAGAAACTTTCAATCTTGACCACGTTGTTGCCAATTTTCCTTCTGGTTCAACATCAAAAGCATCTTCCCAGCCGTTCATCAGTTGCTGAATCTCTTTTTGCTCAAGCGCGCGACTCAGAATGACAATTTCGTCGATGCCACCGTGGTAGGTCTCAGAGGCGAATTTAAGTTGGAGTGGTGACCCTTTAGCGATTTCACCATTCACCTTCGGTTCCCATGCAGCCTTGCCAGCATCCAGCGCGCCTTTAGCGCTTTCTGGCTCACCGTCAACGTACATCTCCATAACTTCTCCATCGTACGTTGCGGCGACATGATGCCAGTTCTTCTGCTTTAACTCTGTTTTTCCATAAAAGCCGGGCGAAAGTCCCGGTGTCCAGATTCTAAACGAAAAGCCGTTAGGTACAGGTTCACCACCGGACTGATCTTCTAACAGGTACGCACCATTTTTTCTAATACCTGTATCTGAGTCTGCATCAACTCGGAACCATGCAGCGATTGTCAATCCTGATTTTACGCTCAGGATGCTATCCGAATCTGGAACATCAATACTGCCTCCGCCAGCATCGACGACAGCTTCACCGAACTTCCCCTTTTCAAATTTGAAATTTCCGTTAATCTTACCATCATTTTTGTTTCCCGACGAATCGTCAGCATTGCCTTCAAATAACCATACACCAACGATTGCTTCGTCATTCTGCTCAAGCGACCATGAAATAGCACATAGGCACAAGAGCAGTGTTATACTTATGCTCAATAACTTCATTTAGATAAACTCCTATATTAACAGCAGTTACCATGTAGAACCGTGCTGAGTTGGTTCTATGATAAAGATTGTTGGATATCGGGTGATAGGAAACCTCTGATAAACAAGACTATCAAAGTGATTTCCATGGTATTCCCTTGTTTTGAGAATAATATAACTGATATTTCTCAAAATTCTTCTGAAATCAGTGTTTATCAGTGTTTTTCTTGTATATGTTCATGAAAATGCTCGCTCAGGTCAAACAGCATCTGTCTTTGTCCACAAAGTTCAAGTTGGATCTGATGAAATGTTTTAC